>NZ_JBLLEB010000016.1:0-97053 GCF_047690175.1 Roseomonas sp. BN140053
TCGGGCAGCAGCACGAGGTAGGGTGCGACCAGACCCCATTCCTCATCGGATACGTCGGACGGATAAGCCTTGCGGGTCATCCCGCAAATCTGGACCTCCCCTCAGTCCACAACAGCCTCTAGGCCGCCCCTGGAGGCGCGCGGGGGTTGGAGCGGCATCGCCGCGGTCCTACCCTCGGGCCCGTGCCGGCCTGCTTCCCGGCGCGCCCGCCGCAACAGGGATGCCCCGCCGATGAATGTCCAGACCCGCCCCGCCCCCGCTGCCGGCGAGCCGTTCCTGGCCGCCGCGCGCGACATCCTCGGCGAACGCCTTTCCACCGCGGCCGCCGTGCGGGAGCAGCATTCGCACGGCGAGGACGCCACCACCCCCGTGCTGCCGGACGCCGTGGCCTTTCCCGCCAGCACGGAGGAGGTGTCGCAGCTGCTGGCGCTGTGCCACCGCTTCGACGTGCCGGTGACGCCCTTCGGCGCCGGCACCTCCCTGGAGGGCCACGTCACCCCCGTGCGCGGCGGGTTGAGCCTGGACCTGTCGCGCATGGACCGCGTGCTGGAGGTCAGCCAGGAGGACATGGACTGCCTGATCGAGCCGGGGGTGACGCGCCACGCGCTGAACGACCACCTGCGCGCCGACGGGCTGTTCTTCCCGGTCGACCCCGGCAGCCACTGCACCATCGGCGGCATGTGCGCGACGCGGGCGTCCGGCACCAACGCCGTGCGCTACGGCACCATCCGGGAAAACGTCCTCGGGCTGGAGGTGGTGCTGGCCGACGGGCGGGTGATCCACACCGGCGGGCGCGTGCGCAAATCGGCCAGCGGCTACGACCTGACGCGGCTGATCATCGGCTCGGAAGGCACGCTGGGCGTGATCACCAAGATCCGCCTGCGCCTGCACGGCATCCCCGAGGCGACCTCCGCCGCCGTGTGCCAGTTCGAAACGCTGCGCGGCGCGGTGGAGAGCGTGATCGCGGTGATGCAGGCCGGCATCCCCGTGGCGCGGATCGAGCTGCTGGACGAGGTGCAGATGGGCGCCTGCATCCGCTACTCGAAGCTGGAAGGCTTCGAGCCGCGCCCGACCCTGTTCCTGGAATTCCACGGCTCGCCCGCCGGGGTGCAGGAGCAGGCCGAGGCGGTGGAGGAGATCGCCACGGTGGGCGGCGGCATGGGCTTCACCTGGGCCGCGGATGCCGAAACCCGCAACCGGCTGTGGAAGGCGCGGCACGACGCCTACTGGGCCGCGACCTCCCTGCGTCCGGGCAGCCGCGGCGTCACCACCGATGTTTGCGTGCCGATCTCCCGCCTCGCGGAGGCCCTGCTGGGGGCCAAGGAGGACATCCAGGCTTCCGGCCTGACGGCGCCCATCGTCGGCCATGTCGGCGACGGCAACTTCCATTGCGCCATCCTGACCGACCCCAACGACCCGGCCGAGATCGAGCGGGTCTGGGCGTTGGACCGCAAGATCGTGGCGCGCGGCCTGGCGCTGGGCGGCACCTGCTCGGGCGAGCACGGCGTCGGCCTGGGCAAGCGCGAGTTCCTGGAACAGGAGCACGGCGCCGAGGCGCTGGCGGTGATGCGCTCGATCAAGACGGCCCTGGACCCCAAGGGGCTGATGAACCCGGGCAAGATGTTCCGGAACTGACCGGCCCGGCAGCCATGCCCGGCTGGGGGTGGCGCCGGCGGCGCCGCACCGGCATGACGCAGCGCGCCTGATCGCCAGCGCCGTTCGCGTCGGGGGGGAGAGAACACAGCGTGTCGCAGGCTTCAGCCGGCCGCGGGCCGGGAACGCGGGAAGCGTCGGCTGCCTTCGTGCTGCCGCTGGTGGTGCTGGCGCTGGGGCACATGCTGTCCAACGCGCTGCGCACCCTGCCCGCCATCTCGGCGGATGTGCTGCAGCGGGACCTGGCCGTCGGGCCAGAGGCCTTGTCGGGCCTGACCAGCGCCTATCACCTGACCTTCGCGATCGCCCAGGTGCCGGTGGGCGTGGCGCTGGACCGGTTCGGGGTGCGGCCCGTGGCGCTGGGGCTGGTGGCCACCGTCACCGTCGGCTCCGTGGTGGCGGCGCTCTGCGGCGGGCCGCTGGGCTACCTGCTGGCCCAGGTGGTGCTGGGGATGGGTTCGGCGGGGATGCTGATCACCCCGATGACGCTCTCGGCCAAGCTGCTCACCCCGGCGCAATTCGGGCTGTGGACCGGGTTGATCCAGGCGATGGGCAACACCGGCATGCTGCTCAGCGCCTCGCCGCTCGCGTGGCTGGTGGAGCATTCCGGCTGGCGCGCCGGCTACTGGGTGGCCGCCGCCTTCGGGGCCGCCGTGCTGGTGCTGGTGGCGGCCCTGGTGCACGACCGCCCGTCCCCGGCTTCGGGCCGCAGCATGGGGGCCGATGCGCGGGAGGTGATGCGGCTGCTGTTTTCCCGCCGGCTGCGGGGGCTGGTGGTGATCGCCTTCGCTTCCTTTGCCGCGGTGATCGGCGTGCGGGGCCTGTGGGGCGGGCCCTGGCTGATGGAGATCAAGGGCCTGACCCGGATCGAGGCCGGCAACGTGCTGTTGGCCGGCACGGTGGCGCTGATCCTCGGCCCCCTGCTCAGCGGCATCCTGGACCGCCGGGTCGGGCATCGCCGGGCCCTGCTGGCCGGGGGCCACTTTCTCGCGGCCGGCTGCCTGCTGCTGCTGGTGGCCGGCGGGCCGGGCGGGCCGTTCGGGGCGCTGCCCACGCTGTGGGATGCCGGCGTGCTGTTCCTGTTCGGGCTGTGCATCGGCGTGCAGCCGCTGACCTTCGCCCTGACGCGCGCGGCCGTGCCGCCGGAGCAGACCGGCAAGGCGCTGGCGGCGGTGAACCTGTCCTTCTTCCTGGGCACGGCGGTGCTGCAATCCGCCTCCGGCCCGGTCGCGGCGGCGATGGGCATCAGTGGCGGACTCGTGTTCTTCGCCGCGGCGCTGGCGGTCTGCACGGCGGCCTTCCTGCTGCTGCGCGGCTGAGTCCGGTCCACATTTTTCCAGGGGCCGGCACAGGACACCGGCCCGCGCGGGTCCTGCGCGGATGGTAACCTGCCGGCGCGGGAAACGGGGCGGGGTGCGGCGGCGGCGGCGCGGTCATGCGCTGCCTGCGAACAGCATTCGCGAAAGCCTGCCCCGGGACGGCGCGGCGCGGCGCTTTGCACACAGTTGCGCAAAAAACACAATCCTTGACCGGCTGCCACGGCAGCCCCATCCCTTCGTCTCACCCTTCTGCGGCCTGCTGGCCGGCTGACGGGAACATCTTTGTGCTCATCGCGGTCCGCTGCTGTCCGACCTGCCGGGATGGTTGGTGGCCGCAGTCCATGAATCCGGCAGCGCCGCTCCGCGCGGCCGCCGGGCTCCGCCTGGAGGGGCGAGATCATGTTGCAGCGCCTCGCACTCGCCCCCCTGGGGTTGATGCTCCTTGCCGTGCCGGCCCTGGCCCAGTTCGGGCCGCAGGGCCCGCCGGCGGTGGGCGTCATCCAGGCCGCGCGCCGTCCGGTGACGGAAAGCACCGAATTCGTCGGCCGTGTCGAAGCGCCCGAGCGGGTGGATCTCCGCGCCCGCGTCACCGGCTTCCTGCAGGAGCGCCTGTTCCGCGAGGGCCAGGAGGTCAAGCGCGGCGACCCGCTGTTCCGCCTGGAACGCGCGCCCTTCGAGGCGGAGCTGGCCCGGACCCAGGCCACCGTCGCCTCCGCCGAGGCGGAGCTGGCCAATGCCCGGGTCTCGCTCAGCCGTGCGCAGGAATTGTCGCGCACCGGCGCCGGCACGCGCGTCACCCTGGACAACGCCGTGGCGCAGGAACGCACTGCCAGCGCCCAGCTGCTGGGCGCACAGGCCGCCCTGCGGGTGAGCCAGATCAACCTCGGCTATACCGAGATCGCCTCCCCCATCAACGGCAAGATCGGGCGTACCAACTTCACCGTGGGCAACGTGGTAGGGCCGGATGTCGGCACCCTCGCCACCATCGTGTCCGTGGACCCCGTGCGGATTTCCTTTCCCGTGAGCCAGCGGCAGGTGCTGGAACTGCGCGACCG
This sequence comes from Roseomonas sp. BN140053, assembly GCF_047690175.1. Lineage (NCBI taxonomy): Bacteria > Pseudomonadati > Pseudomonadota > Alphaproteobacteria > Acetobacterales > Roseomonadaceae > Roseomonas > Roseomonas sp. BN140053. The sequence goes on from NZ_JBLLEB010000016.1 coordinate 4,028, forward strand.
CTACGAGAACCGCGGCGGGGTGAACGCCGTGCGGGTGCGGGTACGCCTGTCCAACGGGCAGCCCTTTGCCCAGTCCGGCCGGGTCGAGTTCATCGACAACCAGGTGGACCGCAACACCGACACGCTGCTGATCCGTGCCCTGATGCCCAACCCCGTGCGTGCCGGCCAGGATGACCGCGAGCTGGTGGACGGCCAGTTCGTCAACGTCTTCGTGGAGGGCATCGAGCCCGTGCAGGCCATCACCCTGCCGCGCGCGGCGGTGCTGCAGGACCAGCAGGGCTCCTACGTGTTCATCGTGGATGCCGAGAAGAAGGCGCAGCGGCGCAACATCCGCCTCGGCCGCACCATCGGCGACCAGTCCGTGGTGGAACAGGGCATCGAGCCCGGCTACACCGTGATCACCGAGGGCATCCAGCGCGTCCGCCCGGGCCAGGAGGTCAATGCCGCCCCGGCCGCGGCGCCCGCCGCGCCGCAGCCCGGCGGCCAGGGCGCCGCCCCCGCACCCGCGCAGGGTGGCACCGCCGCCCCCGCGCAGCGGAGCGGCACGCCCGGGGCCGCACCGGCCGAGGGGCGCTCCACCTCCGGCCAGGTGCCCGGCGCGCCGCAGGACGCGGGAGGCCAGACTCCCGCCGCGCCCACCGTTCGTCCGAACCCCGCGCCGCAGGGTACGAGCAGCGGCGGCCGGGGCTGATCCTCGATGATTTCCTCGGTTTTCGTTGATCGCCCAAGGCTGGCGATCGTCATCGCGATCGTCATCACCATTGCCGGCGCGATCTCGCTGCTGCGCATCCCCGTGGCGCAGTTCCCCGACATCGTGCCGCCGCAGGTGTCGGTGGCGACGCGCTATCCCGGTGCCAACGCTTCCGTGATCGAGAGCACGGTGGGACAGGCGCTGGAAGCCCAGATCAACGGCGTGGAAGGCATGATCTACATGCAGTCCAAGAGCGCCAATGACGGGTCCTACAACCTCAACGTCTCGTTCCAGCTCGGCACGGACGGCGACATCGCGGCGGTGAACGTCAACAACCGCGTGCAGGCCGCCCTGGCCCGCCTGCCGTCGGAGGTGCAGCGCAACGGCGTCACCGTGCGCAAGCAGTCCTCCGCCGTGCTGCTCTTCGGCACGCTCTATGCCGAGAACAACGCGCAGGACCCGCTGTTCCTGAGCAACTACTTCACCATCAACATGCAGGACCAGCTGGCCCGCGTCCCCGGCGTCGGCCAGGTGAACGTGTTCGGCGCGCGCGACTATTCCATGCGCGTGTGGTTCGAGGTGGACCGCCTCACCAGCCTGAACCTGACGCCCACGGACGTGGTGCAGGCGATCCAGGCGCAGAACATCCAGGCCGCCGTGGGCCGCCTGGGCGGCCAGCCCGCACCGGACGAGCAGCAGTTCCAGATCAACCTGGAAACCCAGGGCCGCCTGACCAGCCCGGAGGAATTCGGCAACATCATCGTGCGCGCCAACTCCGACGGCTCCGTGCTGCGGGTGCGCGACGTGGCGCGGGTGGAGCTCGGTGCCACCAGCGTGGACACGGAGAACCGCTTCAACGGCCAGCCGGCCATCGCCTTCGCGGTGTACCTGTCGCCCGGCGCCAACGCGGTGAACGTGTCGGTGGCCGTGCGCAACGCCCTGACGGAGCTGGAAAGCCGCTTTCCGCCGGGGGTGAAGACCAACGTCTTCTACGACAGCACCGACTTCGTGAACGACACCATCCACGAGGTCATCAAGACGCTGATCGAGGCCTTCGTGCTGGTGGTGGTGGTGGTGTTCCTGTTCCTGGGCTCCTGGCGCGCCACCATCGTGCCCACCATTGCCGTGCCGGTCAGCCTGATCGGCGCCTTCATCGTGCTGCTGCTGCTGGGCTATTCCGCCAACACCGTGTCGCTGCTGGCCATGGTGCTGGCCATCGGCATCGTGGTGGACGACGCCATCGTGGTGGTGGAGAACGTCGAGCGCGTCATGGAGGAGGAGCCGCACCTTTCCCCCGGCGACGCCACCAAGAAGGCGATGGCGCAGATCACCGCGCCGATCATCGCCATCACCCTGGTGCTGCTCTCGGTGTTCGTGCCGATCGCCTTTATCCCCGGCCTGTCCGGTGAGCTGTTCCGGCAGTTCGCGGTGACGATCTCCGCCGCCATGGTGATCTCGGCGGTCAACGCGCTGTCGCTCTCGCCGGCCCTCTGCGCCCTGCTGCTGCGGCCGCATCCGGACGCGGCGCATGGCGGGCAGCGGCGCGGCATCATGGGCCGGGTGCTGCGCGGGATCGACTGGACGCGGGACCGCTATGCCGGCGCCGTGGCGCGGCTGGTGCGCGTTTCCATCGTCTCGATCCTGGTGGTCGGGGCAACCGGTTTCGGCATCTGGCAGCTGAGCCTGCGCACGCCCACGGGCTTCCTGCCGCAGGAGGACCAGGGCGCCTTCTTTATCCAGGCGCAGCTGCCCCCCGCCGCCAGCATCGCCCGCACCCGCGAGGTGACGCGCCAGATCGAGGAGCTGGTGCGCACCAACCCGGCCGTGCAGGGCACGCTGGGCATCGTCGGCTTCTCGCTGATCGACGGCGGCGCGCAGTCCAACTCCGCCTTCGTGGTGGTGCGGATGAAGCCCTTCGAGGAGCGGACCGGCGCCATGGACACGGCGCAGGCCGCCATCGGCCGGGTGTTCGGGCAGGTGCAGGGCATCCGCACCGCCAATGCCTTCGCCTTCAACGTGCCGCCGATCATCGGCCTCGGCACCGGCGGCGGCTTCGAGTACATCCTGCAGGACTACGAGGGCCGTTCGCCCAACGACCTGAACGGCGCGATGCAGGGGCTGATCGTACCGGCCAACCAGGACCCGCGGCTGACGGCGGTGTTCTCCACCTTCACCGCCAACCAGCCCTCGCTGTACCTGGATGTGGACCGCGACAAGGCGCAGGCGCTGGGCGTGCCGATCTCCAGCATCTTCACCGCGCTGCAGACCACCATGGGCGGACTCTACGTCAACGACTTCAACCTGTTCGGCCGCGTGTGGCAGGTGAACCTGCAGGCCGAATTCGCCGACCGCAACGACCTCGACGACCTGTGGCGCATCCATGTCCGCAGCAGCCACGGCGACATGGTGCCGCTGCGGGCCATGGCCGATGCGCGCGTGGTGCTGGGGCCGCAGACCATCACGCGCTACAACAACTACCGCGCCATCTCGATCAACGGCTCGCCGCGTCCCGGGATCTCCTCGGGCGAGGCGCTGGCGGCGATGGAGCAGATCTCGCGCAACGTGCTGCCCTCGGGCTACGGCTTCGAATGGACCGGCACGGCCTACCAGGAGAAGCTGGCCTCCGGGCAGACCGGCACCATCCTGGCGCTGGCGATCCTGTTCGCCTTCCTGTTCCTGGTGGCGCTGTACGAGAGCTGGACCATTCCGGTGCCCGTGCTGCTCTCGGTCACGGTGGCCATCGCCGGGGCCTTCCTGGGGGTGATGTTCAACGGGCTGAGCCTGGACATCTACGCCCAGATCGGACTGGTGGTGCTGATCGCGCTGGCGGCCAAGAACGGCATCCTGATCGTGGAATTCGCGAAGGATGCGCGGGAGCGCGGCATGCCGATCCGCGACGCCGCCATCGAGGGCTCGCGGCTGCGGTTCCGCGCGGTGATGATGACCTCGATCGCCTTCGTGCTCGGGCTGGTGCCGCTGATCACGGCCACGGGTGCCGCGGCGGCGTCGCGGCGCGCGGTGGGCACGCCGGTGTTCTACGGCATGCTGGCGGCCTCGCTGCTGGGCATCTTCGTGATCCCGATGCTCTACGTGACCTTCCAGACCGTCCGGGAATGGGTGAAGCGCAAGCTGGGCTACACCGAGCAGGGCCCGAAGCCGGCGGCGCCCGCCGCCTGACGCCTCGCCGCGGGATGCACCCCGCGGCGATCCCCGCGTCCCGGAACCCTGCCGGGGCCCGGCGGGGTGCCGGGGGGGGCCTGCACCGGGGAACCGGCGCGGGACCGGGTGCCGCACTGCCCCCCTTCCCGTCCCCCCCCGATCTGCCGGATGATGCCCGGCGAACCAGGAGGAACCAGAGATGGCGAAGTTCGGTCTGAGCCAGCCGCTGCGGCGCATCGAGGACCCCCGACTGCTGAAGGGCGAGGGCCGCTACACGGACGACCTCGATCCGGCCGGTGCCGCGATCGGCTTCGTGCTGCGCAGCCCGCACGCCCATGCCACCATCGGCACGATCGACACGGCCGCCGCGGCGGCGATGCCGGGCGTGCTGGCGATCTACACGGCCGCCGATCTGGATGCGGACGGGATCGGCGCCATCCCCTGCGTCGCCATGGTGAAGAACCGCGACGGGTCCGAGGCGCACCAGGCGCTGCGTGGCCTGTTGGCCAAGGGGCAGGTCCGCCACGTCGGCGACCCCGTGGCCTTCATCGTGGCCGACACGCTGGACGCGGCCAAGGACGCTGCGGAGGCGATCAGCGTCGACTATGATATCCTGCCGGCCTGCACCGACCTCGCCACCGCGATCGATGCCGGCCAGCCGCGCGTCTGGGACGAGATCCCCGACAACACCTGCTTCGACTGGGAAGCGGGCGACCAGAACAAGGCCGACGCTCTGTTCGCCAAGGCTGCGCATGTCACCACCCTGACCGTGGTGAACAACCGCGTCGTGGTGGCCAGCATGGAAGGCCGCGCGGCCCTGGCCTCCTTCGACGCGGCCAACAGCAAGTTCACGCTGCATGCCGGGACGCAGGGTTCCTGGCACATCAAGAACATGCTGGCCAACCACGTGTTCAAGCTGGCGCCCGAGCAGTTCCGCGTGGTGACCAACGATGTCGGCGGCGGCTTCGGCATGAAGCTGTTCTGCTACGTCGAGTACGCGCTGGTCTGCTACGCCGCGCGCAAGCTCGGCCGCGCGGTGAAGTGGACGGCGGAGCGCACGGAAGGCTTCCTGTCGGACAGCCACGGCCGCGACAACATCACCACCGGCGAGCTAGCGCTGGACAAGGACGGCAAGTTCCTGGCGCTGCGCACGCGCAACCTGGCGAACATGGGCGCCTACCTGTCCAACTTCGCGCCCTTCATCCCCACCGGCGCCGGCACCAAGGTGCTGGCCAGCGTCTACGACTTCCAGGCGATCTACGCCCACGTCATCGGCGTGCTGACCAACACCACCCCGGTGGACGCCTACCGCGGCGCCGGGCGGCCCGAGAGCAACTACCTCGTGGAGCGGCTGATCGACGCCGCGGCGCGCGAGCTGGGCATGGACCGGGTCGAGCTGCGCCGGCGCAATATGGTTCCGCCCAGCGCCATGCCCTACACCTCGGCGATCGGGCAGCACTATGATTCCGGCAATTTCGGCCAGGTGCTGGACGAGGCGATGCGCCGTATGGACTGGCCGGGGTTCCCGGCGCGGCAGGCGGCCTCCGAGCGGCAGGGCAAGCGCCGCGGCATCGGCATGGCCTATTACCTGGAAGCCACGGGCGGTGCGCCGAGCGAGCGTGCCGAGGTCCGCTTCGCCGCCGACGGCATGGTGGAGGTGCTGGTCGGCACCCAGTCCACCGGCCAGGGGCACGAGACCGCCTACGCCATGCTGACCGCCAACGAGCTGGGCATCCCCGTCAGCCGCATCCGCGTGCTGCAGGGTGACTCGGACGAGATCCCGACGGGTGGCGGCACGGGGGGCGCGCGGTCGCTCTACTCGGAAGGCACGGCGCTGCTGGCCACCACGGCGACGGTGCTGGAGAAAGGCAAGCAGGCCGCCGGCGAGGCGCTGGAAGCCGCGGCCGCCGATATCGAGTTCGAGGCTGGACGCTTCGCCATCGCCGGAACCGACCGCGGCATCGGCATCCTGGAGCTGGCGCAGCGGCAGCGTGAAGCCCGTGCCCGCGGCGAGGATGCCACGCTGCTGGACGCGGCGGAGGTGGCGGCGGTGCCCTTCGGCACCTTTCCCAACGGCTGCCACGTGGCCGAGGTCGAGGTGGACCCCGACACCGGGCTGGTGGAGATCAAGCGCTACCTCGTGGTCGACGATGTCGGCCACGCGCTGAACCCGCTGATCGTGCGCGGCCAGGTGCATGGCGGCGTGGCGCAAGGCGTCGGGCAGGCGATCCACGAGCGGACGATCTACGACCCGGAGAACGGGCAGCTGCTCTCGGCCTCCTTCATGGACTACGCCCTGCCGCGGGCGGAGGACCTGCCGTCGATCGAGGTCGAGCTGCTGTCGGTGCCCTGCGAGACCAATCCGCTCGGGGTGAAGGGCGCCGGCGAGGCCGGGGCGGTCGGTTCGCCGCCGGCGGTGATGAACGCCCTGGTGGACGCGCTGGCACCGGCCGGCGTGACGCACCTGGACATGCCCGCCACGCCCGAGATCGTGTGGAAGGCGATCGAGGACGCCAAGCTGGCGGCCTGAGCGGTTCCGGGATGCGCGGTCCGGCCGGGCCGGATCGCGCTTCCCGGACCGGCGGCGTCAGCGCCGCGCGGCGCCGTCGCGGAAGGTGACGTCGGCCACCGAGCAGAGGTCGACGTCGCGCCGTTCCTCGCTCTGCCCGCCCTCCCAGACCACGCGGATGTCGTAGCGGCAGGGGCCGACGTGGAAGCGCACGGGGAAGCGGCCGCCCGGCGGCACCGTGGCGTCGCCCAGCTGGTCGGCTCCCCAGTCCTCCTGCGAGGTGGGGGTGGCGTAGAGTTCCTGCAGCACCCGCGTGCCGGCATTCACGAGGTTGAAGGACGGGTTGCCCGTGGTGGCTTGGGAGCCGCCGGACGCGCCCGGCTTGCCGCCACTGGCCGACCCGCCCTGCCCGGCGCCGAACACCACGTCCGTGGTGTTGCAGGTGTTCACGGCCCGGCGTTCCTCTGCCCGGCTGTCCTGGAACACCACGCGGATATCCGTTTGGCAGCCGGAGCTGGCAGGCAGCCGGACGGGGAAGCTGCGCCCGTTGGGCAGCACGTCGGCACCCAGGCGGTCGCGGCCCCAGCTCTGGTCACGGGCGGAACTGGCGTAGATTTCCCGGATCGTCTGGCCGGACCGGTTCACCAGGTTGAAGGACGGGTCGTCCTGCGCCGCGGCAGGACGCGCCAGGGCGGGCGCCGCGAGGAGCAGCAGCCCGAACAGCAGGCGGCGCATCATGGGAAGGCCACCCGCGACAGGCGGCAGGTGTCCACGCCGCGGCGGTCCTGCGTCCGGCCATCGGCATAGACCACGCGCAGGTCGTAGAGGCATTCGCCCAGCGGCAGGCGCACGGGGTAGCTGCGTCCGGGGGGCACGATCTCGCTGCCCAGCAGGTCGCCGCCCCAGTCCGGGCGCGAGGCGGGGGAGGCGTAGATTTCCCGGATCGGCTGGCGGGCGCGGTTGAGCAGGTTGAAGGATGGGTTGCCCGCCGGCTCGGCGTAGGCGGGCTGGCCGCCCTTGCCGCTGGTGGCCGGCACCCCGCCGGCGGTGCCGAACACGACCTCCCGCAGGCGGCAGGTGTCCAGGCCGCGTCGGTCCTCGACCTCGCCGCCGGCGGTGACGACGCGCAGGTCGAAGACGCAATCGCCGCTGTTCTGGATCCTCACCCGGTGGGAACGGCCGGGCGGGATTACCTCGCTGCCCAGCCGGTCGTAGCCCCAGTTCGGCACGCGCGAGGGCGTCGCGTAGACCTCGATGATCGGCCGCCCCGTGCGGTTCACGAGGTCGAAGGACGGGTCCTGCGCCCGTGCCTGGCCCGACCAGGCGGTGGCCAGCGCCAGGAACAGCGCTGGAAAGAGAGAGCGGCGGCGCATCGTCGGCGGAACCTCCTGGGACGGCGACGAGGGTTCATAACCCCGCGCCTGTCTGTCTCAGTTTGGTATCGGTCGCGCCGCGCCGCCAGGGTGGGGCGGTGTGATCAGACCTCGCCCCAGACCTCCCGCGCGACCTCGATGCAGAGGGAAAGCTTGGCCCATTGCTGCTCGACGGTCAGGAGGTTGCCCTCCTCCGTGCTGGCGAAGCCGCATTGTGGGCTGAGCGCCAGCTGCTCGATCGGGCAGAACTTCGCCGCTTCTTCGAGGCGGCGCTTCAGCAGGTCCTTGCTTTCCAGCTCGCCGGTCTTGCTGGTCACCAGGCCCAAGACGACGGTCTTGCCCTTGGGCAGGAAGCGCAGCGGCGCGAAGGAGCCGGAGCGCTCGTCGTCATATTCCATGAAGTAGGCGTCGGAGTTGATGCCGTTGAACAGCACCTCCGCCACCGGGTCGTAGCCGCCGGCCGCGATGTGCATGGAGCGGAAATTGCCCCGGCACAGGTGCATGGAGATGGTCATGTCGGCCGGGCGCTTGGCGATCGCGGTGTTGATCAGCGTCGCGTAGGTCTGCAGCAGCCCCTCCACCTTCTCGCCGCGCGCTTCCAGCTGTTCCAGCTGATGCGGGTCGCAGAGATAGGCGATGTTGGTTTCGTCCAGCTGCAGGTAGCGGCAGCCGGCCGCGGCGAAGGCTTCCACCGCGCCGGAATAAGCGTTGCCGAGGTCGGCGAAGAAGCCGTCCATGTCCGGATAGGTGTGGGTGTCGACTGCCCGGCGGCCGCCGCGGAAATGCAGCACGGAAGGGGACGGGATGGTCATCTTGGCGACCGAACCGCCGGCATTCTCCGCCACGAAGCGGAAGTCATCCACCATCACCGGGGCGTCGTAGCGCAGCGGGCCGGTGACCTTCAGCCCGTAGGCCTTGGTCTGGCCGCCCTGGAACTGGATGCCCTGGTCGGATTCGTACATCTCCACGCCGCCCAGCCCGGCGAGGAAGTCGAAATGCCAGAAGGCACGGCGATATTCGCCGTCCGTCACGGCGCGCAGGCCGATCTCCTGCTGCTTGGCGATGGCGTCGCGAATGCAGCGGTCCTCGACCTCGCGCAGCGCGGCGGCGTCCAGGCGGTTCTCGGCACGGGCGACGCGGGCATCCCGCAGCTCCGGCGGGCGCAGCAGGCTGCCGACATGGTCGGCGCGGAAGGGCGGCTTGCCTTGAGGCATGTTCGGGGTGTCCTGCGACGGGCGTGGGTTGCCGCGCATGGCGCGGGGACGCCGATGCCCCGCCGCGGCCGATGATGGCCGGGCGGTTGCCACGGGCAGCCCCGGAGCGTCAAGCGGCAGGGCTTCCTGCGCCCCCGTCAGCAGCCCGGAATGCAGCGATGCGAGGTGCCGGAGGTCGTACGCTGCCCGGCGGAAGGGTCCACACCCGGACAGCTTATGTTGCGATGCAGCATAGCGCTCCCTATACTCTCACCTCGGTGCGGGAGGGCGAGGCCCTCGGCCCATGAGGAGGTTCGACATGGCCCTGTCGGTTGTTCAGTTCCGGGATTACCGGCGCCATCAGATCGAGCTGCTGGACCACGGCAAGGCGGGTTGTTCCGTGATCATCCACCCGCCCCGCTCCATGGGTGCCCCAAGGGAGGTCACCCGCGACAGCACCACCGTTACCCTGTCGGACCTCGTGCACCGCGCCAAGGCGGAGATCGACGCCGTGATGGGGCCGAAGCCCCTGCCCCGCATGGGCTTCAACCGACGCCCGAGCTACTGAGGCGTGGCCTGGCCCTTGGGGGAGCGGTTGAGCCGTCAGCCGCCGACGCTGGGCAGCAGGTAGGCGGTCGGGCACCGCGTCACCCCGCCGCCCCGGGCCAGGAACTGCGACACCAGCAGGTCGGACTCTGCGGGCTTCACGGGCGGCAGCCGCCGGCAGCGCTGCGCATGCGCCATGCGGCGTTCCCGCTCCGCCCGCATCTGTTCGGGCGCCGGCACGTCCGGGTGGAAAGGCGAATTGGCGGTCGTCGCGTCCTGCATACCGGGGCTCCCATTTTCGAGGCTTCGGTCAGGCTGACCTTCCCAGCTTGCCGGAACCTTAAACCGGCCCTCCGTTCAGCGTTTCGTGATCATGGCGCATGGCGGCGTGAGCGCGCCAAAGCCTAGGGCAGGACGCAACGGCGCCCTGCCCCGGTGCCCGGACCATCGGGCCGAGTGGCCCCCCTCCGGTCAGCCCGGACCGGCAAGCTGCTTCTGCGTGCCCTGCCGCACTCGCAGCGCCGCCAGCCGGTCGCCCAGGCTGGTGGGCGTCGAACCGGCACCCGAGGCGGCCGCCATCGCCGCGGCGATGTTGGGGTCGTCCTTCTCGGGCCGCGTCGGCGTCAACAGCTTTGCCTTCGCGTTGGCGGCCTCGGCATGCGCCAGGTCGCGCGCCGCGGCGTCCTGCATCGCCTTCAGCGCCACGTTCAGCCCGCTGGTGGCCCCCGAAAGCCCGGCGGCCTGCCGGGCCGCCTCGGCCCGGCGCTCGGCCGCCTCGCGCTGGGCATCGGCGCGGGTCATGTCGAGCTGCGCCCGGGTCAGGTCGGTGCGGGCGGCGCGCAGCTTCTGCCCGGCCTGGTCGTAGGTCTGCTGCAGGGTCTGCAGGAACTCCGCCGCGTCCACGGCGTCCTGCTTCTCGCGCTCCACCTCGGGTGCCATTTCCTCCAGCATGGAGAGCAGCGTGGCGAGCGACTTTTCCAGCTCGGCCCTGCGGGTCGGGTCGGCTTCGGCCTCCGCGCGCGTTTGCAGTTGCTCGGCCGCGGCGAAGCGCTGCTGCGACAGGGCCTGGATGGTGTCGGCTTCCTTCTTCTCCTTGTCGTAGGCCTGCCGCGCCTCGGCGACCCGCATGCCCAGCTGGTCGAGGTGCTGCTCCATGGTGCGCAGCTCCGCCTCGGTGGCCGATTTCGGGTCCCAGCGGACGATCGCCTCGACGGCGTTGTTGACGGCCTGATCGGTCTTCACGCCGACGAGGTTGCGGATGAATGCGAGCATGGGTTCTGGCCTTCTTTCTTCCCGGGTTCGTTCAGCCGGCCATCGCGCCGGCGTTGAGCAGCGCCACCGCGAGCTGGATACCCACCAGCGTGCAGGCCACGGCGGCGTTGCCGTCCTCGATCATCCCGCGCAGCCCGCGGATCAGCACCGTGCAGGCGGAAAAGGCGAGGAGCTGGATCACCAGGGCCACGAGGCCCCAGATCAGGATGTCGAGCGTGGCGCGGCTGGTGGCCAGGGTCGCCGCCAGTGGCAGGGCCAGCGACACCAGCGTGCCGGCCAGCACGATGCCGGCGGCGATGTTGCCGGCGCGGATCAGCCGCATCTCGTGAAACGGCGTGATGGCCATATAGACGGCCACGCCGATGCAGAGCAGCGCCAGCGTAACCGCGAACTGCGTCACCAGCACGGGCAGGCCCGCTCGCAGGGCTTCCAGGATCACGTCCATGGGTTCTTCGATCGTCCTTCGGGCGTTGCCGTGGGTCAGGCCAGGGACAGCGAGGCGAGGCTGACATCGAGCCCCGCCCGCACCTCCACCCAGGCCTGGCTGCCATCCTGGATCGCGGAAACCAGGATGTATTCGGTTTGCGGCGCCGGGGCCGGCGCCCCGGTCGGGGCGGCATAGAGCATCGCCTGGCTGCGCACGGTGCGGGTGCCCTGCGCCGAGGCCACTTCCTCCACCAGCTCGCGCGGCTCGACCCGCGACTGGCCCGGCGACCAGGCGCGGCCGTAAAGCTTGCCGTCCTTGGTCTGGAATTCCGGCCAGCCGATCATGCCTTCCCGCGGGTCCAGCCAGGCGCCCCATTCGGCCTCGTCCGCCGGGGTCACCTCGTCCAGCACGGCGAAGTATCGGCACTCATCCGGTTCGCCGTCCCGGCCGACGTGCAGCTGGAACATGGCCCGCCCTTCCGGCAGGTAGAGCCGGACCAGCCGCCCTGCCCCGCTCTCGGCGATCTGGCCGACCTCGGTGACGCTCACCACCTCGCCGCCGTTGGAGGGGCTGGGCACGTGGGTCGATCCCGCGGTCAGGAGGAAGGGGGTGGGGTCCACCGTCAGCGTCATGCCCACCCGGAAGCGCGAGGGCGTGTAGCCCTCCCCTGACGCCTTGTGGCGCAGCATCTCCGCGCCGCTGCGCAACGTGCCTGCCGGTCCCATCCCGCCGCTCCCCCCGATGCTGCCCGTGTTCCCCGCGGCGCGCGACCGCCGCCAGGCCAGGAGGCCCAGCAGCCCGCCGCCCACCACCACGACCCCGATCACCGAGACGGGGATGCCGCCTCCGCCGCCGGCCGGCTCGACGCTGGGCGTGCGGCGGTCCGCCGCATCCGCCGTCCCGGTGGCCACCTCCGGCGGCACGCCCGGCGGCAGGTAGTTCGGGTCGCGCGGCTGATCGCGCGACTCCGCCAGCCGGCGGTCGAGGTCGTCCAGGCTGGCCCGCATCTGGGGATCTTCCTGGGCGCGCTGCTCGGCGTCCCGGCGCCACTCGCGGAAGCCGGGATCGTCCTGGTGGTTGCGGAAAAAGTCGGCGTGGCCGGACTGCGACAGGGTGCTGAGCAGGAAATACAGGAAGGCCGCGTCCCACATGCCGAAGGAGCGCGGGCCGTTCATGACGTTGCCCGGCACCTGGTAGCCGCGGTTGCGGTACCAGCCACTCGACACGTCGCTCGGCCAGCTGGAGCGCGGGGCGGGCCGGTAGCCGCCGGCGGTGCTGCCCCAGCCCCCCGTGCCCCAGCCTCCGCCGGCCGAGGGCTGCGAGGTCGCCGGCGGCCGCGCCGCCTGTTCCGCCCTTTGCCGTTCGCTTTCCGCGCGCTCGCGCATCCGGCGCAGGACGTCGCCCGATTGTTCGCGCGTATAGGACCGGTCGCCGGCCGAGCTGCCGTAGCCCGGCACCACCGAAGGACGCCGGCTGCCGAAGGAGCCGCCGGAACCCGGGAGGCTGTATCCGCCCGAGGAGGAGCTTCGGCTGTAGCTGCTGGAGGACGGTGTCCGGGAGCTGCTGCCGAAGCTGCTGGAGGACGGCGTGCGCGAACCACCGCTGGGGCGCGAATAGCCGCCGCTGGAGCGTGACTGCGCCTGGGCTTCCGCGCTGGGGAAAAAGGGCGGCACCGGCAGGAGCGTGCCGACAACCAGCGTCACGCCCAGCCAGCGGGCAAGCAATCCTGGGCGCATCATCCCTCTGCGAACCTTCCACCGGGCGTCTGGTTGCAGCACCGGCTTGAGGGCCAGGATAACGGCTGCCGTAACGATAGCCAGGGCTCAGGGCTGGCACGGGCGCGGCCCGCGAACGCCGGGCGACTTGGCTGCGCTGGCACCAGCCCGACCCGCTGCAGCATGCTCCGGGGAGGTACCCCGGCCAGAGCGGATCAGCACATGCCGGGGTAGTCCCACCGGCACTTCATCTTACCTTCTGCCACCTCGTGACCAAGCGGCCGCCATCTCAGATCTTGTGCTCGCCTTATCGGTTTAAGATGCACTATAACACTCGATATAGTTGTTAATCTCTGAAGAATTTCTCTTGTTAGGTTGTTAACGCCCTGTTACTCGATCTTGCATACGCAGCATGTCGCTTGCTGGGTTTGGTAGTCGGGCTCGAAGCGAGATGTCCGGACGGAGCACTCATGCCGTACAACAATGGCATCCCTACGGAGGGCAACAACCACTACTCCCCCGGCCTCAACAGGCTCGGGATCGACCCTGGCCTCAACGAGGCGCCGCCCAACGCCGTTAGCGACGACACGCTGGCCGGCGGTGACGGTTCGGACACCATGGTGATGGCCGACGGGGCGGTGACCTTCGCCGCACTCGCCTGCTTCGCGAGCGGCACGCGGATCGCGACCGAGCGCGGCCCGGTCGCGGTGGAGGATCTCGTCATCGGCGACATGGCACTGACCTGCTCCGGCCGTCACGGCGCTTCCGCGCCGGTGAAGCGGATCGGCTGGCGCCGCTTCGACCTGCTGCGCCATCCGCGGCCGGAGAAGGTGGCACCCGTGCGCATCCGTGCCGGCGCGCTGGGCGAGAACGTGCCGTCGCGCGACCTCGTGGTGTCCCCGGACCATTGCATGTGGCTCAAGGATTCGCTGGTGCCGGCGCGGCTGCTGGTGAACGGCACCACCGTCATCCGCGAAGCCGGCTACGCCCATGTGACCTACTGGCACGTGGAACTGGAGCACCACGACCTACTGGTGGCGGAGGGTGCCCTGTCCGAGAGCTACCTGGACACCGGCAACCGTCACGCCTTCAGCAACGGCAGTCAGGTCGAGATGCTGCACGCCGACTTCACCGAGGGTGACAGCGACGCGCGCCTGGCGCCTCGCCTGCCGGCCGATGGTGGCGAGGTGGCGAAGCTGATTCGTGCGGAACTGCAGCAGCGCGCGGACGAAATGGCTCTGGCCGAAGTGGCCTGAACCAGTCTTGGGGGCCGGCCGTCTGGTCGGCCCCTTTCTTTCCGGATCGCCCTGACACTCGGGAGCCTCGGCTGCACCGCGCAGACCCTGGGCGTCGATCCAGACTGCCGACCCGGACCGAGTTAACCGCGCAGCCTGTTGCAGCGCTCGCCACAGCAGCGGCCCGGAACGCGGGAACGGGCGATTACCGGCCTTTTGCTGTCCGGATATCGGCTGGAGCGGCTTGAACTTCCGGTCATTCCTCGCAGGGCCGCTGGGGAACCAGCTGAGAGTTGCCTGCTGCGCCTGTTGCGATGTCAGGCCGGTCCGCAGCTGCGGCGGAGATCCACGAGGGCACGGGGCTGCCCTACAACCGCTACACCGTCAACCACGACTGGCGGGAGGCCGCGACGAAGGCCGGCATCCCCAAGAGCCTTCAGTTCCGCGATCTGCGGGCGACCGCGGCCACGGAGCTCGCGGACGGCGGGGCCGACCTGATCGAGATGAGCACCCACACCGGACACCGGGACGCGAAGATGGCACGGCGATACGCCCGGCCGACCGCGGCGCAGATGGAGAGCGGCGCCAAGAAGCGGCTTGCCGGGCGCCAGAAAGCGGCCAGGGAAACCGGCGGGGAAGCAGGGAAACCGCCTCTACCCGGCAGGTCGCAAGATGCCGAACAGGATGGATAATGGTGCCGACGCCCGGGATTGAACCGGGGACCTACTGATTACGAATCAGTTGCTCTACCGCTGAGCTACGTCGGCGTGCCGGCGCTATCTAGACGCCCCGCACGCCGCCTGCAACTGCATCCCGGCGCGCTCATGCCGCACTCAGCGCCTGCCCGGCCGGGGTTCCCGTCCAGCCAATCCGCCCGGCCGTCCCGCAGTGATCGCAGACCGGTGCCCAGGACAGATGATCCGTGCCGCAGGCCGTGCAGCGCCAGACCGGCTCAGGCAGGGCTGCAGCCGCGGCGCGCAGCCACTTGGCCTCCGCGGCTCGGCCTGCCGGCGTGTCGCCCTGCTCGGCCCGTTCCAGCTCCACCAGCGCCAGGAAGGCCCGGCGATCGGCGCCTTCGCCGGCCACCAGGGCTTCCAGTTCCGTGCGGGCGCGGCCCACCAGGGAAGCATGCAGCGCCGCTTGCCCGACCAGGAGCCGGCTCTCGGGATGGGCACGGTTGGGCTGGGTCAGGCTCTCGGCCGCCTTGACCTGCTCCAGGACGTCGCCGCTGTCGGCCAGGAACTCGTGCCCGACTGCGGGATGCGGCCCGGCCTTCCAGGCCTCTTCCAGCACGCCCCGCGCGCGGCGGTCCTGCCCGGCAGCACGCAGGCGCGCGGCGAGCGCCAGAGCCGCCGGAGCGAAGGACGGATCCAGGCCAAAGGCGCGGCGCTCCAGTTCCGCCGCACGGTCCGCATCGGGCTCCTGCTGAGCCGCGGCCAAAGCCAACGCGGCCTGCGACATGCCGGGGGCGGAGAGCGCCAGGGCTTCTCGCCAGTCATGCGTCCGCAGCGCCAGGCGCGCCCGCTCCTCGCGGATCCAAGCGGCGCCGGGCTGCTCGGCCTCGGCCTCCCGGGCCAGGCGCTGCGCTTCCGGCCAGTCTTCCCGCTGCATGGCGGCGCGCAATAGCCCGCGCAGCCCCAGGAAGCGGGCGTCGTCCCGTTCCGACAAGGCGCGGAAGGCGTCGGCCGCCGCGTCCTCACGGCCGGACAAACGCTCGGCCTCGGCGGTCAGCAGCAGGGTATGCGGCGTGTCGCCCAGCAGCCGGCGCGCCTGCCGCACCTCCAGCCGTGCCTGGTCGGCACTGCCGGTCGCCAGCGCCACCAGGGCCCGGGTCACGGCGGCATCGCCTTCCACCCGGTTGCGGGCGGCCCGGCGAGCCCGCACGCGCGACGGCCAGGCGCGCAGCAGGGCCCAGCCGCGCAGCAGCCCGTAGAGCAGGACGAAACCCACCACCGCCGCGAGCAGGCAGAGCCAGAGCGGCACGGCCACGAAGACCTCGCCTACCCGCAGCTCGATCACGCCGCCCAGTTGGCGCAGGAACCACGCCGCGGCGATGCCGAGCGCCAGGAGGATCAGCAGCCCGATGGCGCGCAGCATCAGCGGGCACCCTCCGGCTGCGCGGGGCTGGGCGCAGCAGGGGCCGCGGCGCCCGCGGCGGGTCCGGGCTGGCCGCCCGCGGCGGGAGTACTGGCGGGCTGGGCCGGCGCGGCCGGCGTCCCTTCCGCCTGGGCCACGGTCAGGTCGCGCACGGCGTTGCGGGCGTCCAGCAGCCCGCGCGCCTGCCCCAGCCAAGCCGCCATCGCGGCCTTGGGTTCGGGCGGCAGCTGGTCGAGCCGCGCCACGGCACCGCCGAGGTCGCCGGCATCCAGCAGGTTGCGCGCCTGCTCCAGCTCGCCGGACACGGCGTCGCCCACCAGCACCTGCTCGCCGCGCCGCACCGTCACCAGCCCCTGGATGCGCGCCAGGGCGGAGTCGACCACGCCCTGGCCGCGCGGCTGCGCCACCGCGCGGGCCTCACGGGCGGCGTCCTCGAAGCTCAGGCGCAGCGCCGCTTCCGTGGGCGGCGCGGCAGTGGCGAAGCGCGCCAGGGCCGGTGCCGGAGTTCCCGGCAGGCCGGACAGGGCCGCGCCGAGCGGCCGGCCAGCCTCCAGCGCCGATTGCAGCGCGCCGCGCGCGGCCAGCAGGCCGACCCGGCGTTCGGCATTCTCGGCCTGGCGCACCCTCGCGTCGAACACGGCCAGCCGCTGGTCCAGCGCCGCGTTCTGCGCGCCGATGCGACGGTCTAGCTCGCCGGAGGCGGCCTCCACCCGCTGGGCGATGCTCTGGTCGAGCGCCTGCAGCCGCGGGGTGATGGCCTGTTCCGCCGCCGCTAGCCGCTCGGCCAGCTGCCGCTGCGCCTCGCCCAGCCGCTGCGACAGGGTGCGGTCGGTTTCCGCGGCGCGGGCTTCCGACCGGCGCTCCGCCTCGCCGGCGCGGGACTCCGCTGCGGCCAGACGGCTCTCGATCTGGCGCCCTGCCTCGGTGGCGCGGGCTTCCATCGCGGCGACGCGTGCCTCGATCTGCCGGTCGGCATCGCCGGCGCGGCTTTCCAGCGCGGCGACGCGCTGCGTGGCCGCGGCCTCGACGCCCGCCACGTGCTCCTCCAGCCGGCGCACCGCCTCGGCGCTGCCGGTTTCGATGGCCGCGACCCGGGCGGTCAGCGCCTCGATGGCCGTCTTGTTGGACGGGTCGCCGGGCGGACGGGCCGCCAACTCCTGGGCGGTGCTTTCCAGCGTGGCGAGGCGCCGCTCGTTGCCGGTCAGCCGTTCCGGCAGGCCGGCGGCGGGGTCGGGGCGGGTTTCCAGCGCCCGCACCTGCTGCGGCAGCCGTTCCAGCGAGGCGAGCCGCTCGTCCAGGCTCTCGATCCGGGTGCGCAGGTTCTCCGCCGGCCGCACGGAACTGCTCGGCCAGGCGAACAGGAAGAACAACGCGCCCCCGAGCACCACCACACCCGCGAGGATGGGCAGCACGGCCGGGTCCAGCCGGCGGGGGGCCGGGCCGCGCGGCAGGCCGGCCGGGGCCGGCGCGCTGCCCGGTCCCGCCTCGGCGGCAGGGGTGGTGGCGGGTGCGGGGTTGTCACTCATGAAACGGCCACGGATCCTTCGAGGTGGGCCGGCCCGAGGAGGGCCAGCAGGGCATCCTGGTCCGGGCGCGCAGCGATGCGGACGGAGCGCCAGGGCAGCCCCGCCAGCACGGATGCCACGCGCCCGCTCAACGCCAGCGCATCGATCGCGGTTGCCGCGTCCTGGCCGCCGCCATCCCGCAACAGCCGGACGGCGTGGGCCGCGGAACGCGGCGAGGTGAACAGCGCGGCGCGCAGCCCGCCGGTGGACAGGGCGGCCCGCGCCCCGTCCGGCAGCGACGGCGCCGGGTGGGCAGCATAGGCGACCCGGCGGATCACCCGGAAGCCCCGCCCCCGCAGCGCCGCGGCGAGGTCGGTGGCGTAGCCCTCCCCCACCGCCAGCAGCAGCGGTCCCGCCGCCGGGTCGAGCTGCGCCGCGGCGAGCTCGCACAGGGCCGCCGCGTCGCCGCCAGCCGCCAGCACCCACGCCGCGCCGCCCTCGCGCGCCGCTGCGGCCGTTGCCTCGCCCACCGCCAGCACGGTGCGGCCGTCCAGCTGTCCGGCCAGGGCCCGGGCCGCCGCGCGGCTGGTCAGCAGCACCGCCTGCGCCCGCGGCAGCGCCCCGGGCCGGGGTTGCAGCACCAGCGCGGGGGCGAGCACGGGATGCCAGCCCAGCGCCGCGACCCGGGCGGCCGTTTCCGTGGCCCCCGGCTCCGGACGGGTGATCAGGCAGCCCGCCGGTGCGGCATCGGCCGGAGCCAAGGGAAGGGCGTCAGCCGAAGATGTCGGAAGGGCTGTCGGCGCGCAGCTCGCGGCCCAGCTCGTCGCCAAGCGCTTTTGCGTCGCTCGCGGCGCCGTGCAGCGCGCGCTTGAGCAGAAAGGAGCCATCCGGCCGGGCCACCAGCCCGGTCAGCCGCAGCTGCCCGTCCGGCAGCAGCTTGGCATAGCCGCCGATCGGCGTGCGGCAGGACCCGTCCAGCGCCGCCAGCAGCGCCCGCTCGGCGTGCGACACCGCCCGCGCTTCCGGGTCCTCGATGGCCGAGAGCAGTTCGCAGAGTTCCCGGTCGCGCTCGCGCACGGTGACGGCCACGATGCCCTGGCCGGCGGCGGGCACCATCGCCTCGGGGTCCAGCACCACCATGCCCTCCGGCTGCATCTCCAGCCGGCGCAACCCGGCCAGGGCCAGCATGGTGGCGTCCACCTCGCCCGCCGCCAGCTTGCCCAGCCGTCCCTGCACGTTGCCGCGGATCATGGTCACCCGCAGGTCGGGCCGGGCATGCAATATCTGCGACTGCCGGCGCAGGCTGGCCGTGCCCATCAGCACCCCGGCCGGCAGGGTGCCCAGCGGGTCGGCGGGGTCCAGCCCGGAACAGTTCGGCCCGGGGATCAGCACGTCGCGCGCGTCTTCCCGCTTCAGGGTGCAGGCCAGGGCGATGCCCGGCGGCATCTCCGTTTCCAGGTCCTTGAGGCTGTGCACCGCGAAATCGATGCGCCCGTCCAGCAGCGCCTCGTGGATCTCCTTGGCGAAGAGGCCCTTGCCGCCGATATCGGCCAGGCGGCGATCCTGGATGCGGTCGCCGGAGGTGGTGATGACGTGCTCCTCGAAGGCTTCCGCGATGCGGAGCACGGGGCAGAAATGCGTCACCAGCCGCAGGAAATGCCGGGTCTGCCACAGCGCCAGGGGCGAGCCGCGAGTGCCGACGCGCAGCGGCATCCCCCGCCCGCGCGGGTTGACCCGGGGATGCGCGATGGCCGGCGCCTCCGCACTGGCGGGCAGCGCCGTTCCTGCGGCCGTGGCGGGGTGGGCAGACAACATGGGGCGCGTCATAGAGCCGCCTCGCCGATCGGGGAAGCAGTGGGGTACGCGATGCAGGAGAGCGTGATCGGCGGCCCTCCGGGCGCGCCGTTGGCCGGGCCGGTGCTGGGGCTGGAAAGCAGCTGCGACGAGACCGCCGCCGCCATCCTGGCACCCGACGGCCGCGTGCTGGCGGAAACGCTGCTGAGCCAGGTGGTGGAACACGCCCGCTTCGGCGGCGTGGTGCCCGAGATCGCCGCCCGCTCGCACCTCGTCCACCTGCCCGCGCTGTGCGCGCGCGTGCTGGAACAGGCCGGGCTGCGGCCGGGGCAGCTGGGCGGCGTGGCCGCGACCTCCGGGCCCGGCCTGATCGGCGGGCTGGTGGTGGGGGCCAGCTTCGGCAAGGGCATCGCCCTGGCGCAGGGCCTGCCCTTCGTGGCGGTGAACCACCTGGAAGCCCACGCCCTGACGCCCCGCCTGCCCGGCTTGCTGGAGCAGGCACCCGCCTTTCCGTACCTGCTGCTGCTGTTGTCCGGCGGGCACTGCCAGTGCGTCGCGGTGGAAGGGCTGGGCCGCTACCGGCGCCTCGGCACCACGCTGGACGACGCGGTGGGCGAGGCCTTCGACAAGGCGGCCAAGCTGCTCGGCCTGCCCTGGCCGGGCGGGCCGCACCTGGAACGGCTGGCGGCTGCGGGCGACCCCGGACGCATTCCCCTGCCCCGCCCGATGCTGGGCCGTCCCGGCTGCGACTTCTCCTTTTCCGGCCTGAAAACCGCCGTGGCCCAGGCGGCCGGGCGCCTGCCCGAAGGTGGCAGCGGCCGGGCCGACCTCGCCGCCGCCTTTCAGGCTGCGGTGGCGGCCGTGCTGGCCGACCGGGCGCGCAACGCCCTGCGCATGGCCGGATCGCCGACCGCCCTGGTGGTGTCGGGCGGCGTCGCCGCCAACGGCGCCGTGCGCGCCGCCCTGGCCGGGGTCGCGGCGGCCGCCGGGCTGCCGCTGGTGGCGCCGCCGGTGCGGCTCTGCACGGACAATGCGGTGATGGTGGCCTGGGCCGGGATCGAGCGGCTGCGCGCCGGCCTGCGTGATCCGGTGGACCACGCCCCGCGCCCGCGCTGGCCGCTGGACGAGATGGCGGCGCCGGCCGGCTGAAGGCGCGCGCCTGGGTCGCGGTCCGGCCAGCGGCGACCTTCGGCCCGGGCGCGGTGGCTGCGTCGGGCAACACGGGCTACACGCCCCTCGCCGCTCCGGCGCGGCACGCCTTCACGCCGGAACCATCGTCGGGCAGCCGGATCATCGGGATGAACTACCGCCACGCCTTTCACGCCGGGAACTTCGCCGACTGCGTGAAGCACGCGCTGCTGCACCATGTCCTGACGGCATTGTGCCGCAAGCCGGCGCCGTTCCGCGTGCTGGACGCCCATGCCGGCATCGGCCTCTACGACCTGCGCGACGAGCGTGCCGCCCGCACTGGGGAATGGCAGCGCGGCATCGGCCGGCTGGGGGACGTCACGACCGGACCGCTGGCACCCTGGCTGGAACTACTGCGCACCCAGGGCTGGCCGCCGCTCTATCCCGGCAGCCCGGCGCTGTGTCGGGCCCTGCTGCGGCCCGACGACCGGCTGGTGCTCTGCGAATTGCACCCCGAGGACCAGCTCACCCTTCGCGGCGCCCTCGGCCGCGACGGGCGCGTGGCGGTGCATGCGCGGGATGGCTGGGAAGCCGCCGCGGCGCTGACGCCGTTTCCCGAGAAGCGCGGGCTGCTGCTGCTGGACCCGCCCTTCGAGCAGGACGGCGAGTTCGACCGCCTGGCCGACACGCTGCGCGAGGTGTGGCGGCGGTTCCGCGGCGGGGTGCAGCTGGCCTGGTACCCCGTGAAGCACCGCGCCCCCGTGCGCGCCTTTCACGACGCGCTGCGCGACAGCGGCATGCGCGACGTACTGGCCTGCGAGCTGTGGCTGCGCGAGCCCACCGACCCGACCCGCCTGAACGGCTGCGGCCTGGCCGTGGTGAACCCGCCCTGGACGCCCGAGGGCGGCTTCGAGGCCGCCGCCCGCGCCATCCTGGCCGCGCTGCTGGACCGCCTTGGCGAGGGTGAGCGCGGCCAGGGCTTCGCCGTGACGCGGCTGTGCGATGAGTGACGCCCCCCTCGCGGTGATCGGCGCCGGGGCGTGGGGCACCGCGCTGGCGATCCAGGCGGCGCGCAGCGGCCCGGTCGCGCTCTGGGCCCGCGACCCCGCCCGCGCCGCGGCGATGCGCGGGGCCGGCGAGAACCCGCGCTTGCCCGGCGCCGCCCTGTCCGGCCTGCGCATCACCGCCGACGCGGCCGAGGCGCTGGCGGGCGCCGCGCTCTGCGTGCTGGCGGTGCCCGTGCAGCACCTGCGCGCCACCCTGGCCGCGCTGTCCCCCGCGCTGCCGCCCGCGGTGATGGTGGCCAAGGGGGTGGAGGCGGGACGGCTCGCCCTGCCGCTGGAGATCGTGGCGGATTGCCACCCCGGCCTGGCAGCGGCGGTGCTGTCCGGCCCCAACTTCGCGCACGAGGTCGCGGCCGGCCTGCCCGCCGCGGCCACCCTGGCCAGCGACGACCCGGCCCTCTGCGACCTGGCCGCCGCGCGCCTGTCCACCCCGGGCTTCCGGCTCTACGGCAGCGCCGACCCGCTGGGGGTGCAGCTCTGCGGCGCGGCCAAGAACGTGGTGGCCATCGCCGCGGGCGCCGCGATCGGCGCGGGGCTGGGCGAGAATGCCCGCGCCGCGCTGGTGGCCCGCGCGCTGGCGGAGATCGCCCGGCTGGTGGTGGCCTCCGGCGGGCGGGCGGAAACCGCCTCGGGCCTGTCGGGGCTGGGGGACCTCCTGCTGACCTGCACCGGCAGCAGCAGCCGCAACTTCGCGTTGGGCCATGCCCTCGGGCGCGGGGTGCCGGCGGCGGAAGCGCTCGCGGGCAGCAGCGGCGTGGTGGAAGGCGCCGCCACCGCCCCGGCCCTGCTGGCCCGGGCCGAGTCCCGCGGGGTGGAGATGCCGGTCTGCGCCGCCGTGGTGGCGGTGCTGGACGGCCGACTCAGCGTGCGGAGCGCGGTGGAGCGCTTGATGGAGCGGCCGCGCCGCGGCGAGTAGCGGCGGCGTCCCGGACGCGCGGCGGCTCGGGGCGGGTCGGGCGGCCGGCACTGGCCGGGACGTTGCGGGCCGCGGCGTCGCGGCCGCTGCCCCCGGCGGTCGGCCGCGGCGC
This sequence comes from Roseomonas sp. BN140053, assembly GCF_047690175.1. Taxonomy (NCBI): domain Bacteria; kingdom Pseudomonadati; phylum Pseudomonadota; class Alphaproteobacteria; order Acetobacterales; family Roseomonadaceae; genus Roseomonas; species Roseomonas sp. BN140053. The sequence goes on from NZ_JBLLEB010000016.1 coordinate 26,764, forward strand.
GGGCGTGTCCGCGCGTCCCGGGGGAGTGGCGGCAGCGCGGGCGGCCGGCGTGCCGCTCCGGCGCTCGGGGCCAGAGGTGCGGGACGGTGCCGGCGCGGTGGCACGTCCTGCGGCTGCGGCCCGCGGCGCGGAGTCCTGCCCTGTTGGCCGAGCAGGGCTACGCGGTGCCGGTGGCCCGAAGCTGGCGCTGCGGGAAGCGGGCCGGGCGTCCGTCGCAGCCGCACCTTCCGGGGCCGGACCGCGCGGCGCAGGTGCCGTCGGCGCCGCGCTGCCCGATGCCGGACTCGCCGGCGGCGCGCCGCGCCGTGACGGCAGAGCGGGCACGGCGACCGCCGCGAGCACCCCGGTGGGCGAGGCAGCAACGGCTGCGGCCGCCGCGGCACCTGCTGCCGCGATCACAGTGGACGGGATCGCCGAGGTCGCGGCGGCGGGAGCCGCCGAAGTCGCGGTGTTCGGGACCGTCGGGGTCACGGCTGCGCCGGTACCCGTCGCCGGCCCCTCGCTCCCTGCCCTGCCCGGGGTTGCCGCGGCGGGACCCTCCGGCGATGCCGCGGCGGCGTCCAAAGGCGGGGCCGGTGCGGCGGGGTCGCCCCAGCGCCCTGTCACCTCGCCGCCGAGCCAGCGGTCGCGCAGCGGCCGGAACGGCGCCAGGGCGGCATCCAGGGCCGAATCGGCTGCGGCCTGGGCACGCAGTTCCAGCCCGGCCGCCGCGGACAGGACAGGCCGGTCCTCCAGCCAGAAATCCTGCTGCGGCACGCCGGCCAGCGCAGCAATGCGGCTGGGATCCTGCGTCGCGGCGAAGATGAAGCGGGTCAGGCGCGCCAGCGCCTCGGCCTCCGGCGGCGCGAGGCTGACGCGGTTGGCCGCCGCCAGCCGTTCCAGCGCCGCGATCGGCGCCAGCGCGAACAGGTGGTAGTGCAGCGCCAGCGCGCCGCGCGCGGCTTCCTGCGGCAGGGCGCCTTCCGCCGTGACCTGGGCCAGCTGCTGTCGCAGCTTGTCCAGGCCCCAGTCGAACAGTTCGCGCTTGTTGGCGGCAATACCGGCCGCTGCCACCGCCAGCCCGGCCCAGGCCGCCTGGTTGTTCAGCGCGTCGGAGATCCGCGCCTGGGAGGAACGATCGTAGCGCGGCCGCACCGCCTCGGCCACCTGGCCGAGCCAGCGCCCCACCCGCCCGGCCGAAACGGGGTCGAGCCCTTCCGCGTCGCGGATCGCCAGGAAGGCCAGCGCCGCGCCGGCCAGGGTCCAGACCCGGTGGTAGCTGCCCTGCAGGTTGGTGCCGCCCAGCAGCGCGCCGCCCTTGGCCCAGTTGTCCAGCGTGCTCAGCGCGCAGGCGGCGGCGCGCCGCTCGCCGGCCCGGCGCCGGGCCGCCGCGCCCTGCACCACGTCCAGCCAGGTGTTCATGCCGGCCTGCACGGCCCGGTCGGCGGCCAGGCGCTGCGGGTCGGGGCGGGACCAAGCGGGATCGGCGTAGAAGGCCACGCCCTCGATGTTGCGCATGGCTTCCGGCGCGGCGGGGCAATCCGTGGCCGGGCGCGTCACCGGCGGCAGCGGCGCGAAGGGGGATCGCAGCGGCTCCGCCGCCGCGGCGAGGCCGGGCAGCAGCGCCAGGGCCGACAGCAGCCAGGGGGCGAGCCGCGCGCCGCGCGAGGGGTTCAGGCGTCGCTCCCGAACAGCGGCAGGGCGCCCTGGTCTTCCTGCAGGCGGCGCGGGCGCTCGCGGTCGGCGCGCAGCCGCAGCAGCTCGTTCAGCATGCGGTCCATGGTGACCCAGATCGGCTCGTCGCCGCGGCGTTCCTGCATCACCAGCCGGTGCGCGGCCAGGGTGACGTTGAGCGTGCCGCGCGTGGTTTCCGGGCGCGGCATGCGCATCTGCACCAGCGCCTTCTCCACCTCCTCCAGCGGCACAGCCAGCTGCTCGGCGATCTGCGCCGGCTCCAGCCCGCCGCGGCGCATGCGGCGGGCCTGCTCGACCTGCTTGGGTTCCAGCGCGATGGCGGGGCGCAGCGCCTGGGTGCGGCGGGACATTTCACCGGCGCCGGCACCGGGCGCCTTGCCCTTGATGGTCGGCATGGGCTGCGTGCTCCTGGTTGGCGGTATATGGACCGATTCGGCGGCGGCTTTTCAATCCCCCCGCAGCGCCGCCCCGGCCGCCAGCGGCGCCAGCGGCAGCGTCGCGGCGCAGATCGCCGCCAGCAGCAGCAGGTAGGGACGCGGCGACAGCCCGGCCGCCGCGGCCTCGATGGCGGCGGCGGCAAAGATCGCCACCGGCACGGACAAGGGCAGCACCAGCACCGGCAGCAGCGCCGCGCCGCGCCGCGCCCCCATGGTCAGCGCCGCCCCCAGCGTGCCCAGCAGCGACAGCGCCGCCGCCGCCAGCGCCAGTGCCAGGCAGGCGGCGGGCCAAGCCGCGGGGTCGAGGTTCAGCATCGCCCCGGCCACCGGCGTCGCCACCACCAGCGGCACGCCCGTGGTCAGCCAGTGCCCGGCCGCCTTGGCCGCGGCCAGCCCCGCCGGCGACAGGCCGGACACCAGCAGCAGGTCCAGCGACCCGTCCTCGGCATCGGCGCCGAACAGCCGGTCCAGCGGCAGCAGCGCCGCCAGCAGCCCGGCCGCCACCAGCGCCCCCGGCGCCAGCCGCGCCAGCGCCTCCGGGCTGGGGCCGACGCCGAAGGGGAACAGGGCGCAGACCACCAGGAAGAACAGCACCGCCGACAAGGCGTCGCCCAGATGCCGCGCGGCGAGTTGCAGCTCCCGCCCCAGCACCGCGCGCCACGCCCTCACAGCGGCCAGTCCCGGGTGCCGGCCATGGGCAGCGGCAGGTGGGTCGCCGCCACCACGATGCCGCCCGCCGCGCGATGCTGCGCCAGCAAGGGTTCCAGCCGCGCCACCGAGGCCGCATCCAGCCCCACCGTCGGCTCGTCCAGCAGCCACAGCGCGGCCGTTCCCAGCGCCAGCCGCGCCAGGGCCAGCCGGCGCTTCTGGCCGGAGCTCAGGGTGCGCGCGGGCTGCTCGATCAGCGCTTCCAGTCCCATTGCCCGCGCGGCGCTGGCCGGGTCGCCGCCCAGCAGCGCGGCGGCGAAGCGCAGGTTCTCCCACACGCTGAGCGACGGCTTGGAAGCATCGAGGTGCCCGACCCAGCGCAGCCGGCGGCCATGCGCCGGCGGATCGGCGGCGATGTCCTGGCCGTCCCAGGCGACGCGGCCCCCGGCAGGCCGCAGCAGCCCCGCCAGTCCCCGCAGCAGCGACGACTTCCCCGCCCCGTTGCGCCCGGTCAGCACGATCGCCTCGCCCGGCGCAGCCCGCAGGTCGAGCCCCGAGATGACCACATGCCCGCCCCGGCGCAACGTGAGCTTCTCCGCCGTCAGCACGACCCCACCTGTCTGAGCCTCTCCCCTGGACCGGCAGCGGTCGCCATGCTTCAAGCCGATCCTAATCACATCAATGTACTTGCGAGGGGTTCTCAGCAAATGCGCATGATCGGGCAGGACAGCTTGCAGACCCGCCGGACCCTCTCGGTGGACGGCAAGGACTACTTCTACTTCAGCCTGCCCGAAGCCGGAAAGGCGCTGGGCATCGACGTCGCCCGCCTGCCCAACAGCCTCAAGGTGCTGCTGGAGAACGTGCTGCGCTTCGAGGACGGCCGCGCCTACACCGTCAACGACGCCAAGGCCTTCGGCGGCTGGTTGGAGAATGCCCGCTCCGACCGCGAGGTGCCGTTCCGCCCCGCCCGCATCCTGATGCAGGACTTCACCGGCGTGCCCGCGGTGGTGGACCTCGCCGCCATGCGCGACGGCATCCTCAAGCTCGGCGGCGACCCGCGACAGGTGAACCCGCTGGTGCCCGTGGACCTCGTGATCGACCACTCCGTGATGGTGGACGTGTCCGGCGAGGCCGACGCGCTGCAAAAGAACGTCGAGATCGAGTACCAGCGCAACGGCGAGCGCTACGAGTTCCTGCGCTGGGGCCAGTCCGCCTTCAACAACTTCCGCGTCGTGCCGCCCGGCGCCGGCATCTGCCACCAGGTGAACCTGGAGCACCTCGCCCAGGTGGTGTGGACCCGCAACGAGACCGGCGACACCTACGCCTATCCCGACAGCTGCTACGGCACCGACAGCCACACCACCATGGTCAACGGCCTGGGCGTGCTGGGCTGGGGCGTCGGCGGCATCGAGGCCGAGGCCGCCATGCTCGGCCAGCCCATCGCCATGCTGATCCCCGACGTGATCGGCTTCCGCCTGACCGGCAAGCTGCGCGAGGGCGTGACCGCCACCGACCTGGTGCTGACCGTCACCCAGATGCTGCGCAAGAAGGGCGTGGTCGGCAAGTTCGTGGAATTCTTCGGCGCCGGCTTGGGCAACCTGCCGCTGGCCGACCGCGCCACCATCGGCAACATGGCTCCGGAATACGGCGCCACCTGCGGCTTCTTCCCCGTGGACGAGGTGACGCTGGGCTACCTGCGCCTGTCCGGCCGCGAGGAGCACCGCATCGCCCTGGTGCGCGAATACTGCCAGGCGCAGGGCCTGTGGCGCGACGAGAGCACCCCCGACCCGCTGTTCACCGACACGCTGGAGCTGGACCTGTCCACGGTGCAGCCGTCGCTGGCCGGCCCGAAGCGGCCGCAGGACCGGGTGGTGCTGAGCGACGCCGCCAACGCCTTCTCGCGCGACCTGCCCGCGCTGGCCGGCGCCGGCCAAACGGCCGACATCGCCGCGCGCGTGCCGGTGGCGGGCGCCAACCATGACCTCGGCCACGGCGACGTGGTGATCGCGGCGATCACCTCCTGCACCAACACCTCCAACCCCTACGTACTGGTGGCCGCGGGTCTCGTGGCGCGCAAGGCGCGGGCCAAGGGCCTGCGGCCGAAGCCCTGGGTGAAGACCTCGCTGGCCCCCGGCTCGCAGGTGGTGACGGACTACCTGAACCGCTCCGGCCTGCAGGAGGATCTGGACGCTATCGGCTTCCAGACCGTGGGCTACGGCTGCACCACCTGCATCGGCAATTCCGGCCCGATCGACGACCACATCGTGGACGCCATCGAGACCAACAAGCTGGTGGCGGTGTCCGTGCTGTCGGGCAACCGCAACTTCGAGGGCCGCATCCACGCCAACGTGCGGGCGAACTATCTCGCCTCGCCGCCGCTGGTGGTCGCCTACTCGCTGCTCGGCACCATCACCAGGGACATCACCTCCGAGCCGATCGGCAAGGGCAGTGACGGGCAGGACGTGTTCCTGCGCGACATCTGGCCCTCCCAGGCCGAGATCGACGCGATCGTCGCTTCCTCCCTCGACCGGGAAATGTTCCAGTCCCGCTACGCCCATGTCTTCGAAGGCACGGAACAGTGGCAGGCCATCAAGGTCGAGGCGGACAGCGACACCTACCGCTGGAACTCCGGCTCCACCTACGTGCAGAACCCGCCCTACTTCGAGGGCATGACGATGGAGCCGGAGATCCGCGGCGCCATCACCGGCGCGCGCGTGCTGGCGGAGCTGGGTGACTCGATCACCACCGACCACATCTCGCCCGCGGGCTCCATCAAGAAGGCCTCGCCCGCCGGCGAGTACCTGCTGGAGCACCAGGTCCGGCAGGCCGACTTCAACTCCTACGGCGCGCGGCGCGGCAACCACGAAGTCATGATGCGCGGCACCTTCGCCAACATCCGCATCAAGAACGAGATGGTGCCGGGCATCGAAGGCGGCATCACCAAGCACCTGCCCTCCGGCGACATCATGCCGATCTACGACGCGGCGATGCGCTACAAGGCCGAGGATGTGCCGCTGGTCATCTTCGGCGGCAAGGAATACGGCACCGGCTCCTCGCGCGACTGGGCGGCCAAGGGCACCTTCCTGCTGGGTGTGAAGGCGGTGATCACCGAGAGCTTCGAGCGCATCCACCGCTCCAACCTGGTGGGCATGGGCGTGCTGCCCCTGACCTTCCAGAACGGCGAGGACCGCAAGAGCCTCAACCTGACCGGCGAGGAAACGATCGACCTCGTGGGCCTGGACGACATCAAGCCCCGCATGCAGGTGGAGATGGTGATCCACCGCCCCGACGGCACCGAGACGCGCACCCAGCTGCTGTGCCGCGTCGATACGGCCGACGAGGTCGAGTACTACCGCCAGGGCGGCATCCTGCACTACGTGCTGCGCTCCATGGCGGAAGCGCCGCAGGCCGCCTGATGCCCTGACCGCCGGAACGGGCAACCGTTCCGGCGAGGCCCGCGTTCGCCCCCGGGGTTTCCTGCCCCCGGAGGCCGGGGGCCCAATGACGCGCGCTGCGCTGATCCTGAACACCCGGGCGGGCACCATCCAGGCCCGCCCCGACATTCCCGAACTGGTCGAGGCCGCGCTCCGCGACGCCGGCTTCGACCTGCTCGTCATCGGCGAGGATGCGGCGGCCGACCTGCCCGGTCGGCTGGACCTCGCCCTGGCCAGCGATGCGACCCTGATCATCGTGGGGGGGGGCGACGGCACGCTGCGCAGTGCGGCGGGGCGCCTGGCCGGCACCGACCGGACGCTGGGGATCCTGCCGCTCGGCACGCTGAACCTGCTGGCGCGGGATCTCGGACTGCCGCTCGACCCCGTGGAAGCCGCGCGCCTGCTCGGGCAGGCCGCCGAACGGCGGATCGACCTGGGCGAGGTGAACGGCGAGGTTTTCGCCTGCCAGTCCGTGCTGGGCATGCCCAACGCCGTCGGGCGACACCGCCAGGCGCATCGCCGGCAACGCAGCCTGCTGTCCCGCCTACGCGTGATCGCCGGCATCGTGCGCGCCATGGGCCAGCCGCCGCTGCGGCTGGGCATGGTGGTGGCGGGGGAAAGCCGGGTGCGCCGGGTCTGGGCCCGCGCCCTTTCCGTGGTGAACAACCCCTACGAGAGCGGCGTCGGCCAGCTGTTCCATCGCCCGACGCTGGATGGCGGCACCCTGGCGATCTATCGCCCCCGCCGCTTCGGCCTGTTCTGGGCGTTGCTGATGATGCTGGCCATGGCGCTCGGGCGCTGGCGGGAGATGCGGGAGGTGGACATCCTGCATGCCCCCGCGGTCACCCTGCGATCCCGCCGCAAGCACCTGCGGGTAATGAACGACGGCGAGATGCTGATGCTGGCGACGCCGCTGCGCTACCGCATCCTGCCGCGGGCGCTGCGCGTGCTGGCGCCGCGGGCATGAGGCGCATCCACCACCTGTCCGACCTGCACTTCCCCCGGGTGGACGAGCGCGCGACGGCGGCGCTGGTGGACCACCTGAACGCCGACCCGGCGGACCTGGTGGTGGTGTCGGGCGACCTGACCATGCGGGCGCGGCGGCGCGAATTCGCCCAGGCCATGGAGTTCCTCCGGGCCCTGCGGGCGCCCTGGCTCGCCGTGCCAGGCAACCACGACATCCCGCTGTTCCGCCCCTGGGAGCGCTTCCTCGACCCGTTCCGCCGCTGGCGCGAGATGGTGCTCGACGACCTGGAACCCGCCTGGATCGACGAGGAGATCGCGGTAATCGGCCTCAACACCGTGAGCCGGGCGAACTGGCACGGATCCTGGGCGGACGGCGCCGTGCACCGGACCAACCTGTTGCGCCTGCTGCGGCGACTGCGGGACCTACCGGCGGACCCGTTCCGCATCGTGGTGGCGCACCATCCCTTCCTGCCATCCGTCCAATATCCCGAGACAGTGCTCGTTAAGCGCGCGAGTCGCGCCCTGACAGCGTTCCGGCGCGCAAAAACGCGGCTCGTCCTGTCCGGTCACTTGCATCAGACCTACACGAATCAGCTCACGAGCAGTGCGCTGAGCACGAAAGGCGTCTTCGTTGTCCAATCTGGCTCAACAACGTCTCTCAGACTGAGAGGAGAGGCAAATTCGTTCAATCATTTGGTGATATCTTCCTCTGAATGCAACTTAAAGGTGTATTGTTGGGAAGAAAATCAATGGAAAGAGGGGTCTAAGCACGAAATTTTCAGATACTGACGGAAAATTCGACTGGCTGTTCCGACCTGTCTCAATTATTGAGCAATTGACAGCAATCGATCGCCCGCGTTTGCCGTGGGCTGTCCGGAATAGGAAGTCCCCCCTTCATGAGCGGTACGAACGGTAACGACACGCTGCCCGGTACGGCGGGTGACGACGAATTCTTCGGCAATCTCGGCAATGACGTGCTGCTCGGCCTGGGCGGCAACGACACCCTGTTCGGCGGTGCCGGCGATGACGCGCTGGCGGGCGGCACGGGTCGTGACCAGCTGTACGGCAACAGCGGCGACGACGTGATCTCGGGCGGTGGCGGCGCCGACCTCCTGGACAGTGGCGCGGGCAACGACATCCTCGACGGCGGCGCCGGCGACGACTCGCTGTATGGCGGCACCGGCTTCAACATCATGTCCGGCGGCGCCGGTCAGGACACCGCCTTCTTCGGCGGCGCCTACCAGGACTACAACGTCACGGCCCTGGGCGATAACACCTACACCGTCGTCTACACCGGCAACGACCCGCAGTTCGCTTCCAGCAACTTCGTGCAGGAAGTCGAGAAGTTCGTGTTCGACGGCCAGGTGGTGATCCCCTGCTACGCCGCCGGCACCCTGGTCGAGACGCAGCGCGGCAACGTCGCGGTGGAAGACCTGCAGATCGGCGATCAGGTCCGCACCGTGTCCGGACGCCAGGGCGACTTCGCCCCGGTGACCTGGCTCGGCTGGCGCCGGGTCGACCTGCTGCGTCACCCGCGTCCGGAGAAGGTGAACCCGATCCGCGTCCGCGCCGGCGCCCTGGGCAACAACCAGCCCGTGCGCGACCTGGTCGTGTCGCCCGACCACTGCCTGTTCGTGGACGGCATCCTGGTTCCCGCCCGCCTGCTGGTGGACGGTCAGGCCGTGGTGCGCGAGGCCGGCTGGTCTTCGGTTACCTACTGGCACGTCGAGCTGCCGCAGCATGACCTGATGCTGGCCGAGGGTGTGGCTGCCGAGTCCTACCTGGACCGCGGCAACCGCAATGCCTTCGCCAACGCCGCCGTGCCCGCCATGCACCCGGACTTCGAGGGCACCGAGCCGGCCGACGCCTCGCTCTATGTCTGCCCGAAGACCACTTCGGCCAACGACCCGGCCCTGCTGGCGGCCCGTACCGCCATCGCGGCGCGCTGGATCGAGCAGCCGGCCGCTCGCGCGGCCTGAGGTTCGGCGCGCCGGCCAGGTGGACCACCCGCCTCGGCCGGAAGCGTCGCACGGAGATGGCGGCACCCTCGGGTGCCGCCATTTTCGTTTCCGCCGGTCCGGTGACGCCCGCCTCGCGCGGCGTTTTGCCGGCCCGGGCCCTGCCTTCCCCGTCCTGGGCGGTTGCCAAGCGCGCGGGAGATGGCCACACACTCGGCCAGCATGAGCCAACACGCTCCCCCCATGTTCGAACCTCGCGTCAAGGCCGTTCTCGGCCCCACCAATACCGGCAAGACGCATCTCGCCATCACGCGGATGCTGGCGCATTCCTCCGGCATCATCGGCTTCCCGCTGCGCCTGCTGGCGCGCGAGAACTACGACCGCATGGTGGCCGCCAAGGGTGAGGCGCACGTTGCCCTCATCACCGGCGAGGAGAAGATCATCCCGCTGGAAGCGCGCTGGTTCGCCTGCACGGTGGAAGCCATGCCGCTCGACCGCCGCGCCGAGTTCGTCGCCGTCGACGAGATCCAGCTCTGCGCCGACCCGGATCGCGGCCACGTCTTCACCGAGCGCCTGCTGCATGCCCGCGGCATGGTGGAAACCATGTTCCTGGGCGCTGAGACGATCCGGCCGCTGCTGCAGCGCCTGATCCCCTCGGCCGAGATCGAGACGCGGCCGCGCCTGAGCCAATTGACCTATGCCGGCCCGGCCAAGCTGACCCGCCTGCCGCCGCGTTCCGCCGTGGTCGCCTTCTCGGCGGCCGAGGTCTACGCCATCGCGGAAGCCATCCGTTCCCGCCGCGGCGGCTGCGCCGTGGTGATGGGCCGCCTTTCCCCCCGGACCCGCAACGCCCAGGTCGCCCTGTACCAGGAGCGCGCGGTGGACTTCCTGGTCGCCACCGACGCGATCGGCATGGGGCTGAACATGGACGTGGACCATGTCGCCTTCGCCTCGCTGACCAAGTTCGACGGCCACCGCCCGCGCCCGCTGACGGCGCAGGAAGCCGCGCAGATCGCCGGCCGCGCGGGTCGCGGCATGCGCGACGGCACCTTTGGCGTCACCGCCGACTGTCCCCCCCTGAGTGACGAGCTGACCACCAAGATCGAGGGGCACCAGTTCGACGCGCTGCAGACGCTGGCCTGGCGCAACAGCGCGCTGGACTTTGCCTCGCCCGACGCGCTGCTGGACAGCCTCGCGGCCCCACCGCCCTTCGCCGGGCTGGCGCGCGGCAACGACGCCGACGACCACGTGACGCTCTCCGCCCTGGCCCGCGAGGAGGAGATCCGCCGCCTCGCCGACAGCCGGACTCGGGTGCGGCTGCTGTGGGAAGCCTGCCAGATCCCCGACTTCCGCAAGCTGGCGGACGAGACGCATGTCCGGCTTTGCGGCCGGGTGTTCAAGCACCTCGTCGAGGACGGCGCAGTGCCGGATGACTGGATCGGCTCGCAGATCGCCTCCTGCGGCTCGATCGAGGGCGACCTCGACACGCTGATGGCGCGCCTCGCTTCCATCCGGGTCTGGAGCTACATCGCCGCCCGCGCCGACTGGGTGCGCGACGCCCCGCGCTTCCAGGGCGAGGCCCGCGCCGCCGAGGACGCCGTGTCCGACGCGCTGCACGAGCGCCTGACCGCCCGCTTCGTGGACCGCCGCGCCGCGCACCTGATGCGCAAGCTCGACGAGAACGACGAGGACCTGCTCTCGGCCGTGACGCGCCGCGGGGAGGTGGTGGTGGAAGGCCATCCCGTCGGCAAGGTGTCCGGCTTCACCTTCGAGCCCGACACCGCCGCCGATGCCGGCGAGGACGAGCGCCGCGTGGTGCTGCGCGCCGCCCGACGGGCGCTGCGCGAGGAGATGCCGCGGCGCGTCGCCCAGCTGGAAGCCAGCAGCGACGACGCCTTCGGGCTGACGCCGCTGCAGCGCGTGACCTGGACCATGCCGGGCTCGCCGCCGCCGGGCTCCCCCGGGCATGAGATGGCGGAGATCGCCCGCCTCAAGGCCGGCCCCACCCCGGACAAGCCGGTGGTGGAGCCGCTGAACTCCGAGTTCCTGGACGGGGCGCAGCGGGAGCGCGTTCGCGCGCGGCTGGCGACCTGGCTGGAGAACCTGGTCAAGAAGGCCCTGGCGCCGCTGGAGGCCGCCGAGACCAAGGCGGCCGAGGATGCCAGCCTACGCGGCCACCTGTTCCGGCTGCGCGAATATCTCGGCCTGCTGCCGGGCGGCACGGAGCGGGAGATACCGCCCGATCTGCGCGCCAAGCTGAAGGCGGTGGGCGTCCGCGCCGGCCGCTACGCGCTGTACCTGCCGGAAATGCTCAAGCCACGGCCGATGGCGCTGCGGGCGCAGCTCTGGTCGCTCGCCGCCCAGAGCGCGGTGCCGCCGCTGCCGGTCAGCGGCCTCGTCAGCATCACGCCGCCCTCCAACTGGCCGCGCGGCTTCGCCGAGACCATGGGCTGGGTGAGCGCCGGCGAGGTGCTGGTGCGCCTGGACGTCGCCGAGCGCGTGGCGGGCGAGCTGGGCCACCTGACGCGCCGTGCCCCGGCCGTGCTGCCCTCCGACGTCGCCAGCCGGCTCGGCCTCAAGGCGGAAGCGCTGGGCCCGGCGCTGACCGCGCTGGGCTTCCGTTTCCTGCCCTCCGAGCCGCTGGCGGAGAACGTCTACGGTCCCCTTGCCCCGGCCCTGGTGGCCCTGCGGCGGGACGAGCAGCACCGCCGTCAGCGCCCGGAGCGCGGCCCGCGTCCCGGCCGGCACACGCCCGGTGGCGCGCCGCCGAAGCCAGCCGCGGACGACGCGCCTGCCGAGGCATTGGCCGAGGCCCCGGGTGCCGAGCCCGATGCGGCGGCAGCCGCGCAGCCCGCCCCTGCGGCGCGGCCGCCGCGCGACCCGGATGCCCCGCGCCGCGACGGCCCGCGCCGTCAGCATGGCGGCGACCAGCGGCAGAACCGACCGCATGGTGGCGGTGGTCGCCCGGGCGGCAACAATGGCGGGCCGGGCAACCGCCCGCAGGGTGGGCCGCCGGCCGGCGCGGGCCAGGAGGAACGCCAAGGAGGGGAGCGCCAGGGCGGCGACCGCCAGGGCGACCGCGGGCGTCGTTTCCCGCCGGCGCAACCGCCCCGGCGCGAGGAGCGTCCGATGGACCCGGACAGCCCCTTCGCGGTGCTGGCCAAGCTGAAGCTGGGCAAGTGAGGGCGTGAGCCGGCCTCGGCGGATGACGGGACCAACTGGCGGCCCGCGACCCGGCCGGCGCTGATGCGGCCGGCATGAGCGACACCGAAGGCCGGGACTGGCAACGGCTGGATGCCTGGCTCTGGTGCGCGCGGCTCGCCAAGACCCGCGCCGCCTGTTCCCGCCTCGTGGAATCCGGCGCCGTGCGGTTGAACCGGCAGCCCACGGAAAAGGCGCACGCCAAGCTGCGACCCGGCGACGTGCTCACGCTGGCCCTGGGCGGGCCGGAACGCGGCAGCGTGCGGGTGTGGCGGGTGCTGAGCCTGGCCGAGCGCCGCGGCCCTGCCACGGAAGCACGCGCGCTGTACGAGGAGCTGCCCGGCTGAAAGGCGGGTTGTCCTGATGGGACGACCGCGCCATGTGACGCTTGCCGCCCGCCAAGCCGGGAATCCGGACAGGAGTCGCCTGCCAGTGACCTACGTCGTCACCGAGAACTGCATCAAGTGCAAGTACATGGACTGCGTCGAAGTGTGTCCGGTCGATTGCTTCTATGTCGGCGAGAACATGCTGGTGATCCACCCGGACGAATGCATCGATTGCGGCGTGTGTGAGCCCGAATGCCCGGCGGAAGCCATCCTGCCCGACAGCGACGACGCCGCGACCTCCTGGGCGGAGCTCAACCGCACCTATTCCGCGCAATGGCCCAACATCACCCGCAAGGGTGAGGCGCCGGCCGATGCGGAGGAATGGAAGGACAAGCCGGGCAAGCGTGAGCTGTTTAATCCGGAACCCGGCACGCCCTGAGAATCGATCGCATGACGGGGGGCGTCTTTTCTGCTATGGACGCCCCTCGCCGCGAAGCGTCCCGGCCTCGAACCGCGTTGCGGCAAGCGATCATGCCGTTCAGCGCCCGCAGGCTGGTCACCGCGCCGTGCGGCCGTTCCGTTTCCCCGTGCCGCGCGGGGTTCCGGTTGAGGCCGCTCCCGAGTTTCGGAGGTTAACCGCATGAAGGCCCCAGCCAAGTCCCAGGCGCCCGCTTCCGCCACGCCGGACGAGGAGGCTGCCAGCCCGGCGCCCGCGGCGGCGTCGCGCGCCAAGACGGCTGCCGCCCCCAAGCCCGCATCCCCTCGCCTCGCGGCCAAGCCTTCCGCGGCGCCGGCCGCCCGCAAGGTGGACACCGACCCGGTCGAGGACGCCGAGCCCGCCCCGGAAGCGCCGCCCGCCGCTGCCCCGGAGCCCGCGCAGCCCTCCGTGGCCGCCGGCCCGATCCGGCCGGTGCCGCCGCCCAAGCCGCTCGGCAATCCCGGCAAGGACTTCAAGGCGGGCGACCACGTCGTCTACCCCACGCACGGCGTCGGGCAGGTCCAGGGCATCGAGGAAGTGCCTGTGGCCGGCACCACCCTCAAAGTGATCGTGATCACCTTCGAGGAGAACCGGATGACCCTGAAGGTGCCGATGGCCAAGGCGCCGAGCTCGGGGCTGCGCAAGCTCGCCTCGCCCAAGGTGATGGACGAGGCCATGGACACGCTGCGGGGCAAGGCGCGAATCAAGCGCACCATGTGGTCGCGCCGCGCCCAGGAATACGAGCAGAAGATCAACAGCGGCGACCCGATTGCCATCGCCGAGGTGGTGCGCGACCTGCACCGCAACGCCGGGCAGCCCGACCAGTCCTTTTCCGAGCGGCAGATCTACGAGTTGGCGCTGGACCGGCTGGCCATGGAGGTCGCGGCGCGCGACGGCACGGACAAGCCGGCCGCGACGCAGAAGTTGATGGACTTCCTCAAGCAGGGCTGAGGCTGGGCGGGCATCGGTCCGCTACCGCGTCGAGCCAACGAAAAAGGCCCCGGGGATCGCTCCCCGGGGCCTTTCTCATGCGCTCAACCCGGTCAGTCGGAGGACTGACGCACGCCCATGAACTGCAGCAGCAGCTGGAACAGGTTGACGAAGTTCAGGTACAGGCCCAGCGCATCGAACACCGAACGCTTGGCCGCCTCGTCCGAGCCTTCCGCGTAGGCGTACTCGAGGTAGTCGGCCTTGATCCGCTGCGTGTCGAAGGCGGTCAGGCCCACGAACACCACCACGCCGATCACGCTGATGGCGAACTGCAGCGCCGTGCTGCCGATGAACATGTTCACGATGCCGGCGATGATGATGCCGATCAGGCCCATCATCAGGAAGCTGCCCATGCGGGTCAGGTCCGTCTTCGTGGTGTAGCCATAGATGCTGACGGCGGCGAACATGCCGGCGGTCACGAAGAAGGTGCTGGCGATCGAGGCACCGACGTACACGGCGAAGATGTTCGCCATGCTGGCGCCCATCGCCACGCAGAAGGCCCAGAACAGCGCCTGCACCGTGCCCTTGGACATGCGGTTGACGCCGAAGCTCAGCGCCAGGACGAAGGCCAGGGGCGCGAAGATCGCGACGTAGCCCAGCAGGGTCGGCTGCGTGGCTAGGCCGCGAGGGGTGCGGACCACCGTGTAGAAGGCTTCGGACAGCTGCGTGTTGGCCACCACGTAGGCGATGATCGCCGTCAGGGCCAAGCCGGATGCCATCCAGTTGTAGACCCGCAGCATGTAAGCGCGGAGCCCGGCATCCAGGACGGCGCTGTCGGTGGACGCGCGGCCGAGCGGCTGGGTCCAGGCCGAGCCGCCCGTCGTGAAGCGGTTGTCGGGACGCAATGCCATGAGAGGAACGACTCCTTCAGCGAGGGATGAGGGTTGGGGCCATCCCCGCTATGTGAAAGATATGGAATTTCCGTAATGCGGATCAATGGGGGAGTTCGACACAGGCCCCTTCAGGCCGCCTCCGTCCAGTAGCCGCGATGGGGAACCGCGCCCTCCTCCTCCAGGCAGGGGCCGATCACGGTGGGGGGTCGGTGGGCGCTCTCCAGCACCGCCCGGCAGGACAGCGACAGCCCCGCCGTTTCCGGCCGGGCGTTGCGCAGTTCCAGGATGGCCCCGGCGGACAAACCGTACACCACGCGCCCGATGCCGCCGTAGAAGATCGCCGCGGAGCACATCGCGCAGGGCTCGCCGGAAGAATAGATCGTGCTGCCCTCCAGCCGCTCGCGCGGGATGCCGGCGCGGATGATGCTGCCCAGGGCGTTCATCTCCGAATGCGCCAGGGTGCCGTCGCCGCTGGCGCCCTGGGTGGAGCCGGCATCGGCCAGTACCTCCCCCGCCGCATCCACCACCACGGCGCCGAAGGGCCGGTCGCCGCGGGCGCGGGCGTCCCCGGCGGCGCGATAGGCCCGACGGAGCCAGAAGGCGTCCTCTGCGGTGAAATCCTGCGGGTCGGGGCTGCTCATGCCCGGCAGAGTAGTGCCTGGGGAACCGCGGTCCATCGGCGGCGCGTCCCTATTCATTGCGCAGCAGCGGCGCCGGCCGCACCCGCAGGGCCAGTGCCGTGCCGGCCCACCCCATCGCCATGGTCAGGGCCACGCAGCCCAGCACGGTCAGCGCCAGCGTGCCCGGCAGGAAGACCCAGTCGGCCCGCATCACGAAACGCACCACCCCCCAGGAGGCCAGCGTCCCCGCGGCCGCGGCCAGCACGCCGGCGGTGAGGCCGAGCAGCCCGAACTCCACCAGCCAGGCGTTGCGGATCTGGGCGCGGGTGGCGCCCACGGTTTTCAGCACCACCGCGTCGCGGATGCGCTTGTTCTGCCCCGCCGCCACGGCGCCGGCCAGCACCAGCACGCCGGAGAGCAGCGTCAGCGCCGCCGTGGAGGAGAGCGCCGCGCCCAGCCGCGACAGCAACTCGCCCACCGCGGCGATGGCGTCGCGCACGTTGATGCCCGAGACGTTGGGGAAGGCGTCGGTCACCGCCCGCAGCACCGCGCCCTCCACCGCCGGGTCGGAGCGCAGCGTGGCGATGTGCGTGTGCGGCGCCGCTTCCAGCAGCCCGGGCGAAGCGATCAGCGCGAAGTTCAGCCCCAGCCCGCGCCACTGGATGTCGCGCAGCGAGGCCACGCGCAGCGGGATGTCGCGCCCTAGGATGTTCATGGTCACCGTGGCGCCGACGCCGATGCCCCAGCCCTGCGCCAGGTTGGCGTCCAGCGACACCAGCGGCGGCCCGCGATAATCTGCCGGCCACCATTCCCCGGCGGTGATGCGCGTGCCTTCCGGCGGGGTGGGAG
Source organism: Roseomonas sp. BN140053 (assembly GCF_047690175.1). Classification (NCBI taxonomy): domain Bacteria; kingdom Pseudomonadati; phylum Pseudomonadota; class Alphaproteobacteria; order Acetobacterales; family Roseomonadaceae; genus Roseomonas; species Roseomonas sp. BN140053. Next base: position 43,178 of record NZ_JBLLEB010000016.1, read on the forward strand.
CGTAGGTCAGGCCGCGGTCGCCGCGCAGCGCCCACTGGCTGTCTTCGCTGACGCGCAGCTGCTCCACCGGCGTGCCGTTGATGGCCACGATGCGGGCGCGCAGCGAGGGGACGCGCTGCACCTCGCCCACGCCCGGAAGGCTCCGCGTCAGGGCGTCGAAGCGGGCGGCCTGATCGTTCTGGATGTCGATGAAGAAGAAGTTCGGGGCGCTGTTGGGCAGCTGCTCGTTGATCTGCTGCCGCAGGTTGCCCTCGATCAGCGCGATGGCCGCCAGGGTGGTCAGGCCGATGCCCAGCGACACCAGCATCAGCGCCGTTGGGGCGCCGGGGCGGTGCAGGTTGGCCAGGCCCAGCCGCAGCGTCGGCCGCCGCACCCCGCGGAAGCGGCGGGCGATGGCGGTCAGCGCCCAGGCACCGGCGCGGAACAGCGCCAGCGTGGCCGCGGCCGCGACGCAGAACCACAGGGCGAATAGCGGCTGCTCGGCGGTGCCGACCACCAGCGCCACCAGCACCAGCGCCACCGCGGCGTTGGCCAGCAGCAGGCCGATGCGCGGCCGCCCGCCGCCGGGCTGCACGACGTCGCGGAACAGCGCCGCGCCGGGGATGTCGCGGGCGCGGCCGAGCGGCCAGAGCGAGAAGGCCAGCGCCGTCAGCAGCCCGTACAGCGCGGCCAGCAGCAGCGGCGCCGGGTAGAAGCCCAGGCGCGGTGGCACCGGCAGGGCGCCCGCCAGGGCCTGCGAGCCGATCCAGAACAGCAGCACGCCGCCGGCCAGCCCGATGCCGATGCCCAGCAGGGACAGGGCCAGCGCCTGGATCAGGTAGGTCGCGAAGATGGCCGAGGCCGGGGCGCCGAGGCAGCGCAGCGTCGCGATGGTGCGGGCCCGGCGGTCCAGCCAGGCGCGCACGCCCGTGGCCACGCCGATGCCGCCCACCAGCAGCGCCGTCAGACCGGCCAGCGTCAGGAAGGAAGCCGCGCGGTCCAGGAAGCGTCCGACCCCGGGCGAAGCCTCGGAGGTGTCGCGCACGCGCCAGCCGCTGTCGGCGAAGGGCTGCCGCAGCAGCTCGCGTCCCAGCGCGGCGGCATCGGCGCCGGGCGGCAGGCGCAGCCGGTAGTCGTACTGCACGAGGGAACCGGGCTGGATCAGCTGGGTCGAGGGGATCGCCGCGATCGGCACCATGGCGCGCGGGCCCAGGATGGCGGGGCTGGCGACCTTGTCCGGCTCCTGCGCCACCACGCCGCGCAGCACGAAGCGCCCTTCGCCCAGCCGCACCTCCTGCCCGACCTGCAGCCCCAGCCGGTCCACCACGATGCGATCCAGCGCCAGGGCAAAGCGGCCCTGGGCGTCCGGCGCCGCGTCCAGCGTCCCGGGCGGGTCCAGCACCAGCTCGCCGTAGAGCGGATAGGCGGTGTCCACCGCCTTCAGCTCCACCAGGGTGCGCTCGCCGGACGGCCGTGCGCCCTCCGCCGCGCCATTGCCTCCTGTCGCGGCGGGCGCCACGGCCATGGCGCGCATCTCCACCACCTCGCTCAGCGTGGCGCCGCGGGCGGTGAGCCAGCTGCGCGCTTCCGGCGACATGGGGCGGTAGGTCATCCGCACGTCCAGGTCGCCGCCGAGGATGCGCGCCCCGTCGGCCGAGAGCCCCGCTTCCGTGGCATCGCGCAGCGTGCCCACGGCGGCGATGGCCGCCACGCCCAGCGCCAGGCAGGCCAGCACCAGCCGCAGCCCGCGCGCCCCGCCGCGCAGCTCGCGCCGGGCGAAGCGCCAGCCCAGCGCCAGCGCGCCCGCCCCGGTTGGGGCCGGCGCCGCCGCCCGCGCCGCGCCCACTCCGGCGGCCAGCCCGCCGCCGGCTTCGGAAGCGGCGCTCATGCCGGCACGGCGTCCAGGGCGGACTCGCGGGTGTCGGACACGATCAGCCCGTCCTCGATCCGCACCTGCCGCTCGCAGCGCGCGGCCAGGGCGGGGTCGTGGGTGATCAGGATCAGCGTGGTGCCGAAGCGCTCGCGCAGGCCGAAGAGCAGGTCCATCACCGCGTCGCCGGTCTTGCGGTCCAGGTTGCCGGTGGGCTCGTCCGCCAGCATCAGGGCGGGGCCGGCCACGAAGGCGCGGGCCAGCGCCACGCGCTGCTGCTCGCCGCCCGAGAGCTGGCCGGGGTAGTGGTCCAGCCGGTGCCCCAGCCCGACCTGCGCCAGGGCTTCCTCCGCCCGCTCGAAGGCGTCGCGCCGGCCGGCGAATTCCAGCGGCACGGCCACGTTTTCCCGCGCCGTCATGGTGGGCACGAGGTGGAAGGCCTGGAACACGATGCCGATGCGGTCGCGCCGCAGCCGTGCCAGGGAGTCCTCGTCCAGCGCGGACAGGTCCTGCCCGGCGACTTCAAGGGTGCCGGCCGTGGCCCGTTCCAGCCCCGCCAGCAGCATCAGCAGCGAGGTCTTGCCCGAACCGGAAGGGCCGACGATGCCGATCGCCTCGCCCGGCTGCACGGACAGGTCGAGGCCCTTGAGGATGTTGACCTCCCCGGCCGAGCCCCCCACCCTGAAACGCAGTCCGCGGGCCTCGATCAGGGCGTCGCGGTGGGGCGAGGAGGGCATCATGGCATCCGGCATCGCCCGCAGATTGGACCGCCGTGCTGCGCTGCACAGGGGTCTCACCGGTTTCGCAATGTGTCTCGCCGCGGGCCTCGCGTCCCCGGTGCGCGCGCAAGGGCGGCCGATCAAGCTGCTGATGCTCGGCGACTCCATCACGGCAGCCTATGGGCTGAACCGCGAGCAGGGGTTGCCGGCCCGGCTGGAAGCGGCCCTGCGCGCCGCCGGGCGCCCCGTCAGCGTGATCGACGCCGGCGTGTCCGGCGACACCACGGCGGGCGGCCGTTCCCGGCTGGAATGGTCGCTGGCAGAGCAGCCGGACGCCGCGATCGTGGCGCTGGGCGGCAATGACGGGCTGCGCGGCATCGACCCGCGCGACAGCAAGGCGAATCTCGGCGCTATCCTGGACGGGCTGAAGGCGCGCAACGTCCCAGCCCTGCTGGCGGGCATGCTGGCGCCGCCCAACCTCGGCGCCGATTACGGCCGCGAATTCGCCGAGGCCTTCGTCCAGCTGGCGCGGGAACATCCGGAGGCCGTGTTCTACCCCTTCTTGCTGGACGGCGTGGCGGGGGAGCCGGAGCTGAACCAGCCCGACCGCATCCATCCCAATCCCCGGGGGGTGGAGGAGATGGTGCGGCGAATGCTGCCGGCAGTGCAACAGCTGCTGTCCAAGGTTCAGGGGAGTTGAGGGGATGCTTCGCCTGTTCGTCGCGCTGGCCCTGCCGCCGGAGCTGCGCGTCCAGCTCTCGGCCCTGGCCGGCGGCATTCCCGGCGCCAAGTGGGTGCCGCCGGAGAACTACCACCTGACGCTGCGCTTCATCGGCGGCATCGAGAACTGGCGCGCCGACGAAGTGGACGAGGCCCTGGCCGCCATCCGCGCCCGCCCCTTCGACCTAACGCTGCAAGGCCTCGGCACCTTCGAGAAGGGCGGCCGGATCCAGGCGCTCTGGGCCGGGGTGGAGCGGACGGACGCGCTGACGCACCTGCAGTCCAAGGTGGAAACCGCGCTGCAGCGGGTCGGGCTGGAACCGGAACGGCGCCGCTTCGCCCCGCACGTCACCCTGGCGCGCACCGACCGAGCCGAAATCCCCAAGCTGATCGCCTACGTCCAGGCGCACAACCTGTTCCGCGCCCCGCCGGTGCGGGTGGAACAGTTCACCCTGTTCTCCTCGCGCCTGGGCAAGGAGAACTCGGTCTACGTCCAGGAAGTGGACTACGCGCTGGCGTAGCCGCCGGTCCCGGTGCCCGGCCAGGGCGCTAACCCTTTACCGCGGGGGTCGTCGCCACGGCCCGGCGCACGGCGCCCACCACGCCGTCCGCGCCGCGCCGAGGATTGAAGTGCCGGGCCGTTGACCCTGGGCGCGGCGCGTGGCCACAGGACGAGCCATGCCGCGCCCCGCCGACCCTGCCCTGCCCGCCATCGTGATCCTGACCGGCGCGGGGATTTCCCAGGAATCCGGCCTGGCCACCTTTCGTGACCCGGACGGGCTGTGGCAGCGCCACCGTCCGGAGGAGCTGGCCACCCCCGAAGCTTTCGCGCGCGACCCCGCCCTGGTGCACGGCTTCTACAACGCCCGCCGCGCCCAGCTGCGCGGCGTGTCGCCCAACGCGGCGCACCTCGCCCTGGCGGAGCTGGACGCGCGTTGGCCCGGCGAGCTGCTGCTGGTGACGCAGAACGTGGACGACCTGCACGACCGCGCCGGCTCGAAGCGCCTGCTGCACATGCACGGCGCCCTGCGCGAAGCCCGCTGCACGCGCTGCGCCGCCGTGCTGCCCTGGGAGGAGGATCTGTCCACCGCCACCCCCTGCCCCCGCTGCGGCACCGCCGGCGGGCTGCGACCCAACATCGTCTGGTTCGGCGAGATGCCGGTCGGCATGGACCGCATCGGCCGGGCACTGGACCGCTGCGACCTGTTCGTCTCGATCGGCACCTCCGGCCTGGTTTATCCCGCCGCCAGCTTCGTGGCGGAGGTGCGCGGCCGCGCCCGCACGGTGGAGCTGAACCTGGAACCCTCCGCCGGCTCCGCCCTGTTCGACGAGGCCCGCCACGGCCCCGCCACCGCGCTGGTGCCCGCCCTGGTGGCGGAACTGCTGGCACGATGCGGCTGAAGGCGCCTCCCCTGGGCGCGGCCGTTCCGCCACCGCCCGGCGCCGGCCTGGCCGCCACCGAGGCCGCGGCGCGGGCCTGCACCCTCTGCGCCCCCGCCCTGCCGCTCGGGCCGCGGCCGATCCTGCAGGTCAGCGACACGGCGCGGCTGCTGATCACCTCCCAGGCGCCGGGCACCAAGGCGCACCTGTCCGGCATACCCTTCGAGGATGCTTCCGGCGACCGGCTGCGCCACTGGCTGGGCCTGGACCACGCCACCTTCTACCGTTCCGGCCTGGTGGCGATCCTGCCCACCGGCCTGTGCTATCCCGGCCGCCTGCCGCGCGGCGGCGACGCCCCGCCGCGGCCGGAATGCGCGCCGATCTGGCATCCCCGCCTGCTGCCGCTGCTGCCCGCCGTGCGCTGCCGGCTGCTGGTCGGGACCTACGCGATGCGCTGGGTGCTGGGTCCCGGCCCGGGGCTGGCAGAGCGGGTGCGGAACTTCCGGACCCTGCTGCCGGCGCATTTCCCCCTGCCCCACCCGTCCTGGCGCACCCTGGTCTGGGCCAAGCGCAACCCGTGGTTCGACGAGGAGGTCATCCCGGCGCTGCGGCAGCACGTCGCGGCGATCCTGAACTGACGCTGCCGGTCGGGGCGGCCCGCGCGGGTGAGGTGGGCTGCCGGCGCCGCTCAGTGCGGCTCGTCGCCCTCTTCCTCCAGTCGCGCGATCTCCTCGTCGGAGAAGCCGAAATGGTGCCCGACCTCGTGGATCAGCACGTTGCGCACCAGGCGGAACAGGTCCTCGCCGGTTTCCACCCATTCCACCAGGATCGGCTCGCGGAACAGCAGGATGGTGTCGGGCTCGCGCACCGGGTCGGACACGGATCGCTCGGTCAGCGGCACGCCACGGTACAGGCCGGTCAGCTCCCAGGGATGCTCCAGCCCCATCTCTTCCAGCGTAGCCTCGTCGGGCACGTCCTCCACCAGGATGGCCACCCCGCGCACGGAAGCGCGCAGCTCCTGCGGCAGGGCGCCGAGCGCCGCGTCGGCCATGTCGGCGATGTCATCCACGGTGGGCGGCGTGCTGTGGCGCATGGTTGGCAGCAGGCCCATAACCTGCCCCCGACCGTCAAGCGGAGGCAGGGCCCGCTCACATGATCGCAACACTCTCCCCGGCTGAACGCGCGACCTTGGCCACAACCCTGCCGGACTGGCACCCCGTGCCGGAGCGCGACGCCTTGCGCCGCCGCTTCGCCTTTCGCGATTTCAGCGAGGCCTGGGGCTTCATGAACCGCGTGGCGCTGCTGGCCGAGCAGCAGGACCACCACCCGGAATGGAGCAACGTGTGGAACCGGGTGGAGATCGTGCTGACCACCCATGACGCGGGCGGGCTCAGCGCGCGCGACCTGCGCCTGGCCGCCGCGATCGACGCCCTGCTGCGCTGAGGCCCCCCGCCCGGCCGGAGCCGGCTCCGCCGGTCAGCCCGCGGCAGCCTACCCCAGCCGCGCCGCGGCCAGCGCCACGCAGCGCTCGAACACGTCCAGCGCGTCGAAGGGACGGTCCATCCCGTCCTCCGGCAGCACCATCGGCAGGCCGCCGGTGGCCAGCAGGGCGCCCGCTACCATGAGGTTGTCCGCCAGGCCGAAGCCGTTGGTGGCCAGCCCGGGAACCGGGTCGGGCATCGCCGCGACCTGGGCGCGGGACCGTTCGGCGAAGGGGAGCGCGACGTTGGAATAGCCGAAGGCCGGCTTGCCGCGCCCGAGATACCAGCCCAACTCCACCAGCGTGCCCGCATCGGCCGAGGCGCCGCGAAACGGCGTCAGGTTGGCGATGACGACGTCGCACTCCTCCATCATCGCGACGTCCTTGCGGAAGATAGTGCGCCAGGCTTCCTCCTCCGCCATGGCGCGCAGGCTGGCCACGTCCTCGTTCAGCGGCGGCAGGCCGGTGATGCCGTAGCGGGCGCAGATCGCGGCCTTGCGCCGGGCCTGCTCGGGCGCCCCGGGCAGGAACACCTCGGGACCGGCCAGATACGCCTTGATCGCCATGCCCTCGCGTCCTCCCCTTCTTCTCAGCTGGTGGCGCCGGCCAGGGCCAGCACCTCGCCCGGGCTGCGGCCGGCGGCGCGCAGGTCCCGCAGCGCCGGCGCCCCGTCCCGCTTGGCCAGGCGGCGGCCGTCGGCGCCGCGCAGCAGCGGGTGATGCGCGTAGGCCGGCTCCGGCCAGCCGAGCAAGTCCTGCAGCAGCCGGTGGATGTCGGTGGCGGCGCGCAGGTCCTCGCCGCGCGTCACCAGCGTCACGCCCTGCACCGCGTCGTCGTGCGTGACGCACAGGTGGTAGGAGGCCGGCGCGTCCTTGCGCGCCAGCACCACGTCGCCGAAGCGCGCCGGGTCGCAGCGGACGCGCCCTTCCCCCAGCTCCTCGAAGCTCAGCGGCGCCGACAGGCCGGCCAGCGCCCCCGCCATGTCCAGCCGCAGCGCGTGCGGCTCCCCCGCGGCCAGCCGCGCCGCGCGCCGGTCCGGCGACAGTCGGCGGCAGGTCCCGGGATACACCGGCCCGTCCGGCCCCGCGGCGGCGAGGTGCGGCGCCCGGCCGCTGCCGGCGATCTCGCGCGCGATCTCGGCCCGCGTGCAGAAGCAGGGATACAGCAGCCCCCGTGCCGCCAGCACGTCCAGCGCCGCGCGGTATTCCGCCATGTGTTCGGACTGCACGCGCACCGGACCGTCCCAGTCCAGCCCGAGCCAGCGCAGGTCCTCGGTGATCGCGGCGGCGTATTCCGGGCGGCAGCGGCCGGGGTCCAGGTCCTCCAGCCGCAGCAGGAAGCGGCCACCCGCCTGCCGCGCGGCGCGCCAGCCTTGCCAGGCGGAATGCGCGTGCCCCAGATGCAGGAAGCCGGTCGGGCTGGGCGCGAAGCGGGTCACGGTGGACGCCATCGTGCCGCGGGATGTGCCGGCGCCCGGGCCGAAAGGAAAGGGTGCCCGCATGGACGGTCTGCGACTCGAACCCGCATCCGGAGGCGCCCCGCGGCAACTCGTGGTGCTGCTGCACGGCCTCGGCGCCGACGCGCAGGACCTGTTCGGCCTGGCACCCGCCTGGGCCGCGGCGGCGCCGGAGGCGGCCTTCGTGGCGCTCGACGCCCCCGACGCCTACGCGGACGCCCCCTTCGGCCGGCAATGGTTCCCGCTGGGCGACTGCCGGCCGGCCGTGCTGACCGCAGCCATCCGGGCCGCCGGGCCCGCGCTGGAAGAACGGCTGGCGGCCCTGCTGGCCGCCGAAGCCGTGCCGGCGGCCGGGCTGGTGCTGATGGGCTTTTCCCAGGGCGCGATGATGGCGCTGCAGGTGGGGCTGCGCCGGGCGACTCCGCCGGCGGGGATCATGGCCTTTTCCGGCGCCCTGCTGGACCCGCCCGCGTCCCGGACCACGCCGTGGCCGCCGGTGCTGCTGGTGCACGGCCGGGAAGACGAGGTGGTCCCGGCCGCCGCCTCCGCCCAGGCGGAAGCCGCGCTGCGGGCCCTGGGCGCGCCGGTGTCCACACTGTTCGTGCCCGGGCTGGGACACGGCATCGACGATTCCGGCTTGGCCGCGGGGGCGGAGTTCCTCCGTCGCGTGACGAGCCGGTGACACCGCGCGGGCGGCTGTTGCCGCCCCGACACGGGCGTGGCAAACAGGACGGCATATCGGGCGGCGCCACTGCATCTGGGGCCTATTTCGTCCGACATGGCCCCAGGGATGGTGCTTCGCTGCCGCAACGGCATGGGAGCGACGCTTGCCCGACGGCGGTCACACATTCCCTGCACTGGTGCTGAACGCGGATTTCCGTCCGCTGTCCTATTACCCGCTCTCGCTGTGGTCCTGGCAGGACGCGGTGAAGGCGGTGTTCCTGGACCGCGTTTCCGTGCTCAGCGAGTACGAGCACGAGGTGCGCTCCCCCACCCTGTCCATGCGCCTGCCCAGCGTGATCGCGCTGCGCGAATACATCCCCTCCGCCCGGCGCCCGGCCTTTACCCGCTTCAACGTGTTCCTGCGCGACCACTTCGCCTGCCAGTACTGCTCCGTCGGCTTCCCGACGCCGGAACTGACCTTCGACCACGTGGTGCCGCGGTCCCGCGGCGGCCGCACCACCTGGGACAACGTCGTCACCGCCTGCGGGCCCTGCAACCTGCGCAAGGGTTCCAAGCTGCCGCGGGAATGCCAGATGGTGCCGCGGGTGACGCCGCGGCAGCCGACCTCCTGGGAACTGCAGGACAACGGCCGCGGCTTCCCACCGAACTACCTGCACGAGAGCTGGCGCGACTACCTCTATTGGGACAGCGAACTGGAAAGCTGACCCGCCCTCTTGGATCCCTATACCCGGCTGCTGGTGCTGATGGCGCAATGGTGGCGCCATCCGCCGGACCGCACGCGAATCATCGTGATCCTGGCGGCCCTCGCCATCGCCCTGCTGATCGTCGGCTTCGAGCACGTCTTCGGCTGGCCGGACTGGCTGCGGACCAACCCGGTTCCCATCCGGCGGCTGTGACCGCAACCCGGACCGCGGGTCGGCCGCCGAACGGGGCGGGCGCGCCCTGCCCTTCAGCCCGCGTCCGGCACTGTGTCCAGGGCGGTGTAGCGCAGCCCCGGCACGCGGGGCGGGCTGCCGTCGGGGCGGCTGCCCGCGCCCGCGATCAGCGCGGTCGAGAGCTGGCCCACCGCGACCACCAGTTCTTCCCGGTTCTCGGCCGTGTGGCGCGCGGTGACCCGCAGCTTGAACAGCCGGCCGCCCACCCCCGTGACGCAGACGAAATCCGTCATCAGCCCGCTCTGCAGGCTGCGCTCGAACAGCAGGCAGCGCAGTGCCGGCGCGTTGCCCTGCTGGAAGGTCACCGCCGCTTCCCGCGCCGGCCGGGGCGCCCCGTTCTGCGTCGCGGCGATCAGCGAGGCCGCCGCGGCGGTCACCAGCTCCTGCCGCGCCTGCCGGGAATCCGGTCCTTCCTCGACCGCCGCGGCCTCGCGCGTGAACAGGTAGGTGGTGGCGAAGCCCCAGCGCCCCTCGTAGCGGGCGATCATGCCCTCCCGCACGCCGGGCGTCCGGTCGGGCTGCGCCGGGCCGGCCAGGCGGAAGCCGCCTGCCTCGGCTGGCAGGCGGGTGACGGCCGCCTCCCCCGCCGTCGCGGGCGCCGTGCCATCCGGCGTGTGGGCGAGCGGCGCGCAGCCCAGCAGGGCCGCTGCCAGCAGCAGCCCGGCGCCCCGCCGCAGCACCGCCACTGCCGTCCGCCCCGGGGGGCGCGATCCCCGGCCCGTCACACCCGCTCGCTGACGCGGATCGCGACCTTGCAGCCGGCCTTGATCACCTTGCTGAGCAGCCGATAGGCCGGGGCCAGCTCGGCCTCGTTTTCCAGCCCGATGTCGCGGTGTTCCTGCTCCTCGGCGCGGAACTGGGCGATGTGTGCCTTCAGCGGCGCCTCGTCCGTGCCCAGCGCGTCGTGCTGCTCGGCGTAGTGCTCGTCGATCGCCTCCTCCACCGCCACGGTGCAGGCCATGGCGCCGCGGTGGCCCAGTAGGGCGGTGGCGGCGCCGAGGGCGAAGCCCGCCGCGTGCCAGATCGGCAGCAGCGCGGTGGGCCGCACCCGCCGCTCGCCGATCAGGCGGGTGAAGGTGTCGAGGTGGACCTGCTCCTGCTCCTGCATGTGGCGCAGCATCGGTTCCCAGCGGGTGCCGCGCAGCACGGCGATCTGGCCCTGGTAGATGCGCTTGGCGCCGTATTCCCCGGCATGGTCCACGCGGATCGCCCGTTCCACCAGTTCGCGCGGAGTCGGGTCGCCAGGCAGCCGGTGGGCCACCGTTTCGCGCAGGGTCCCGTCGGGGGCGGACGGGTCGGGGGCAGTGCTGCTCATGGATGGGGTCCTCTCCTCGCAGCATGTAGGGCGAAGCCGCCCAGGGCCAACGCGACGAGGAGATTCAGCGCCGCCATGGAGAGCGGCAAGCCGGGGATCAGGAAGGCCGGCGCGTCGCAGGGCTTGTCCGGCTTGGCCGCCATGCTGCGCAGCAGGTCGTCCACGCTGCCGCCCCCGGCCGAGGTCGGCGCGGCGCAGGAGGCCAGCGGCGAGGGCCACCACCCCTGCTCCACCCCCACGTGCAGCGCCGCGACCGCCCCGGACACCAGCACCGCCACCGCCACCAGCGCCAGCAGCGACCGCGACCGGGTCGTTGCGGCGAGCAGCGCCAGAACCGCCGCCACCCAGTAGGGCCAGCGCTGCCACAGGCACAGGGCGCAGGGTGCGAAGCCCAGGAAGCGCTCGGTGGCCATCGCCGCCAGGGGTGGCAGGATGGAGCACAGGGCCACGACGAGGGCGGTGCGGCGCGTCATGCGGCGCAACCTGCGGCGACGCGCCGCGCCGGGCAAGCCGGGTGCGGCTGCCTGGGGCACCGGTAGCCGCAGGGCTGCGACCCGCCCGACGCGGGCATTCGCGCCCGGACCGTGACCCGCTGGCGACGACGCGGATTCACCGCCCCGTCCGATTTCAGCCCGGGCAGATCGGGTCTAGCCTGCTCCCCGCGCACAGCGAGGGGAAACGCCGGTATGGTCACCATCTGGGGTCGGGCCAACAGCAGCAACGTCATGAAGGTGCTCTGGCTCTGCGAGGAGCTGGGCGAAGCCTTCGACCGGCGGGATGTCGGCGGCCCCTTCGGCGGCACCAGGGAGCCCGCTTATCTCGCGATGAACCCCAACAGCCTGGTGCCGACGCTGCAGGAAGCCGACGGCTTCACCCTGTGGGAAAGCAACGCCATCCTGCGCCACCTCGCCACCACGCGGCCGGCCGGCGCTGCCGTCTACCCCGCCGCACCGTACCGGCGGGCCAAGGCGGACCAGTGGATGGACTGGCAGCTGGGCACGCTGGGGCGGCCGATGACGCAGATCTTCCTGACCTTTATCCGCACCCCCGAAGCGGAGCGCGACCTGCCCGCCGCCGCCAAGGCGCGCGACGAGGCCGAGCGTCTCTGGCGTATTGTGGACGCGGAGCTGCGCGGCCAGGACTTCATCTGCGGCGACTTTTCCCTGGCCGACATCGCGCTGGGCATCTTCGCGAAGCGCTGGTTCGCCCTGCCGGTGGAGCGGGCGGAGCTGCCGGAACTGGCTGCCTGGTACGCGAGGCTGCAGTCACGGGACGGCTTCCGTCGATACGTCGACCACCCGCTGACGTGAAGGACGGGCGGCGGGACAGCCCCGCCGCCTCCGGCTCTCAGCTGGAAATCTGGATCGTTTCCCGCACCAGCGGATAGATCTCGTTGATCCAGCGGCGGCCGTTGAACACGCCGTAATGCCCGACGCCGGTTTGCAGGTGGTTGCGCTTCAGCCGGGCCGGCACGTTGGGGCACAGTTCCAGCGCCGCCATGGTCTGCCCCACTGAGCAGATGTCGTCGCGCTCGGCCTCCACCGTCAGCAGCGCCATGGTCTCGATCGCCTCGGGGCGCACGGGCCGGCCGCGCACCGTCAGGGTGCCGCGCGGCAGGTCGTGGTCCTGGAACACCGTCTTCACGGTTTCCAGGTAGAACTCCGCCGGCAGGTCCATTACCGCCAGGTACTCGTCGTAGAAGCGCCGGTGCGCGTCCGTACGCTCCGTGTCGCCGGAAACGAGGTTGCGGAACTGGTCGGCATAGGCCTGGACGTGGCGCTCCATGTTCATGTTCATGAAGGCCGAGATCTGCACCGCGCCGGGATAAACGCGCCGCCCGCCGCCGGCGTAACGCCAGGGCACGTCGGAAATCAGGTTCTGCTCGAACCAGGAGATCGGCCGCGAGCTGGCGAGGCGGTTCACCCGCGTCGGGTTCACCCGCGTGTCGATCGGCCCGGCCATCAGTGTCAGGCTGCGCGGCGCGGAGGGGTTCTTGTCTTCCGCCATCAGCGCCGCCGCCGCCAGCACCGGCACCGCCGGCTGGCACACCGCCACCACGTGCGCGCCGGCCGGCATGACTTCCAGGAAGCCGATGACGTGGTCCACGAAATCGTCGAAGCCGAAGCGCCCGGCCGCCACCGGTACGTCGCGGGCATTGTGCCAGTCGGTGATGTAGACGTCGTGGTCCGGCAGCATGGTGGCCACGGTGCCGCGCAGCAGTGTGGCGAAATGGCCGGACATCGGGGCCACCAGCAGCACCGGCGGCTGCTGCTGGTCGGTGTCCTTGCGGAAACGCAGCAGCGAGCCGAAGGGCGTGCTGGCCGTCACCTCCTCGCGCACCTCCACGGTGCCGTTGCCGAAGCGGGAGGTGGTGATGCCGAAGGCGGGACGCTCATGCGTGGTGCGGTAGCCACCCATCACCTCCAGCGCGGCCACAAAGCGGCGCAGCTGGAAGAATTCGGGCACCGCGCCCTCGAACTGCTTCAGGACCCGGCTGGAGCCGCGGGCAAAGGTCTGGAACGGGGAAAAGAAGTCCTGCTGTGCCTGATAGGCATTGTAGATCATCGGGTCGGGCTTTCCAGCTGTGCGACGAGCGTCACCGGCTCCTGCCCCACGGAGTGCGGCGGCTGCCGCGAACATAGTCCCCTCAGGTCGTTTCGGCGATGCCGCCCGTCAATGTGGCGGCCCTCCCCCCGGCGGCGGGGGTCGCGTGGCCCGGCGCTTGCACCGAAGGCGCTTCCTGGAGTGCCTGCTCCGGAGCGGGACCCGCCACCGGAACGGCGGCAGCAGGGGAACGACATGGCCGAAGCGAAGCTCCTGATCACCAGCAAGAACTACTCATCCTGGTCCCTGAGGGGGTGGTTGCTGGTCCGGTTCTCGGGCCTGCCCTTCCGGGAAGAAAGGGTCGCCACCGATAACCCGGCCGCGCGGGCCGAGTTGCTGCTGCAGGCTTCCTCCATCCGGGTGCCCTGCCTGGAGCATGACGGTTTGGCGGTCTGGGACACGCTGGCCATCGCCGAATACCTGCATGAAATCCGCCCCGAGGCCGGGCTGCTGCCCAGCGACCGCGCCGCCCGCGCCCGCTGCCGTTCCGTGTCCGGTGAGATGCATTCCGGATTCAGTGCCCTGCGCTCCTCCCTGCCGATGAACCTGCGGGCGCACCGGCCGGGCTTCCATGTTTGGGCCGGCGCCCGGGCCGACATCGACCGCATCGCCACCATCTGGCGCGACTGCCTGCGTGAATGGGGCGGCCCCTTCCTGTTCGGCCCGGCACCCAACGCGGCGGACGCCATGTACGCTCCCGTGGTCACCCGGCTTCGGAGCTACGACGTCCGGCTGGACCGCACCCTGGAAGATTATGGCGACCGCATCCTGGCGCTGCCTGACATGCGGGCCTGGACGGCCGCGGCGGCCGAGGAAGCGGACGAAACCATCAACGAGCTGGAGATCATCTCGGGCCGCTGAGCGCCCGGACGGGCAGCGCCGCGGCGACCGGCTCAGCGCGGCCCGTTCTCCACCCCGGCGCGGCGCAGCTCCTCGTCCAGCCGCCCGGTCAGCATCAGCCCGGCCATCCGCAGGTCCGAGAACAGCGACCAGAGCGGGTGGGTGAAAGTGGCGGGCCGGTTGCGCTCCACCAGCATATGGGAACCCCAGGCAAAGGCGTAGCCGGCCACCAGCGCCGCCAGCAGCAGCCACGGCCGCCCGGTCAGGGCCGCCAGCACCAGCAGCAGCACCCCCAGCGCGGTGCCCAGGAAATGCACCCGGCGCGTGGTCGGGCTCGCGTGCTCGCGCAGGTAGTGTGGCCAGAACTCGGCATAGCTGGCATGACGGGTCGCCATGGGGCGCAGGCTAGGCGGTTGCCCCGGCCCCCGCAACGCACGAGTTCCGATGCCTCTGCCCGCCGCCTTCCTGCCCCTGCGCCACCCGAACTTCCGCCTGCTCTGGGTCGCCACGCTGTTCAGCAACATGGGCGGCTGGGTGCAGAACACCGGCGCCGGCTGGCTGATGACCTCGCTGGACGACCGGCCGGCCATGGTGTCGGCGGTGCAGGCGGCCAGCCTGCTGCCGGTGTTCCTGCTGGCCGCCCCCGCGGGCGCCCTGGCCGACATCGTGGACCGCCGCCGCTTCCTGATCACCGCCCAGCTCTGGATGACCGGGGTGGCACTGCTGCTCTGCCTACTGGCGGCGCTGGAGGTGGTGGGCCCCTGGGGGCTGCTGGCGCTGACCTTCGCCCTGGGCATCGGCACGGCGGTGAACTTCCCGGCCTGGGCGGCGGTGACGCCGGAACTGGTGCCGCGCAGCGACCTCGCCCAGGCGATCGTGCTCAACGGCATCGGCTTCAACCTGGCGCGCTCCGTGGGGCCCGCCCTGGGCGGGGTGCTGATCGGCCTCGCCGGGCCGCAGGCCGCCTTCGCCATGAACGCCGCCTGCGTGCTGGTGCTGGTGGGCGCCCTGGTGGCCTGGCGGCGCCAGCCGGAACGCGGCCGCCTGCCCAATGAGCGCTTCTGGCCGGCGGTGCGGGCGGGGCTGCGCTTCACCGCCGCCAGCCCGGTGCTGCGCGGCACCATCCTGCGCGCGGTGGTCAGCTTCTTCGCGGGCGCCGCGGTCTGGGGCCTGCTGCCGCTGCTGGTGCGCCGGCAGCTCGGGCTGGGGCCGGAAGCCTTCGGGCTGATGCTGGCCGCCATGGGCATCGGCGCCGTGTCGGCCGGCTTCGTGCTGCCGCGGCTGCGGGCGCGCTTCAACTCCTCGCGCCTGCTGATCGCCGGCACGGCGGCCATGGGCGTGGCCCTGACCGCGCTGGGCTTCTCCACCCACTGGCTGCCGGCCGGGGCCGCCATGCTGATCTACGGCGGCTGCTGGATCGCCGCCGCCAGCACCCTCACCGCCTCCGCCCAGCTGGCCTGCCCCGCCTGGGTGCGGGCGCGGGCGATGGGCGTGTTCCAGGTTGCCACCTTCGGGGCCATGGCGCTGGGCTCCACCCTGGCCGGGCTGACCGGCGCCGCCTTCGGCATTCCCGCCACCCTGGCCGGCTTCGGGCTGTTCGGGGCGGTGGGTGCCTGGCTGCTGCGCCGCCTGCCCATGGAGAACCCGCCCCCGGTCTCCCCGGCGGCCCGGGCGGCGGCAGCCGCCCCGCCCGTGCCCGAGGCGGTAGCGCCCGAGCTGGCCGCGATCCTCGCCGCCGGGTCCGGGCGGGTGCTGGAAACCGTGCACTACCTGGTGCCGGCGCCCGAACGCGATGGCTTCCTGCGCACCATGCGGGAGGTGCGGGGCGTGCGGCTGCGCGCCGGTGCCGTGGTGTGGCGCCTGTACGAGGACGTCGCCCATCCCGAGCGCTTCATGGAGATGTGGGCGGTGGAATCCTGGGGCGAGCACCTGCGCGAGGAGTCCCGGCAAACCGAGCACGACGCCGTGGTGCTGGCCCGCGCCGCCCGGCTGCACCGCGGCGAAGAGGCACCGGAAGCGCGCCGATACCTGAACCTGGAGCCCTGAAACCTTCGGCGTCCCGGGGCGCTGGCGCCTCGACGGATCGGGACCACGTCCCGGATCCGCTCAGTCTCGCGATACTGAGAGGAACCATTTCATGGCCAAGCAGCCTGCCGCCGCCCGGGGCGACCATTCCGGCCGCCGTTGGAGCACCCGCAACGACCTCGGCGACAACGCCAAGGAAACCTCGATCAGCACGCTGCAGGCGCTGCTGACGGACTCGGTCGACCTCTACAACTCCACGCGGCAGGCGCACTGGAACCTGAAGGGTTCCAACTTCATCGGCCTGCACGAGATGCTGGAAGTCTTCTACACCGCGCTCAACGAGCAGACCGACATGCTGGCCGAGCGCTGCGTACAGCTGGGCGGCGTGCCCAACGGCACCAGCCAGAGCATCGCCGCCGGCACCCGCCTGCCGCCCTATCCCGCCGAGCTGCTGAACAGCATGGACCATGTGTCCGAGCTGGCCGACCGCTACGCCGCCGTGGCGAAGAACCTGCGCCAGGGCATCGACGAGACGGACGACGCCGGCGACGCCGATACCTCCGACCTGCTCACGGAGATCAGCCGCGCCATCGACAAGAACCTGTGGATGCTGGAAGCCCACCTGCACGGCCACGGCAACGAGGGCAAGGACGGTCGCTGAGCCGCCAGCCACCGGGTTTCCCGGGCCGGGCCATGCGCCCGGCCCGCCCTTCCCGGTTGCAGTTCCCCCCCGCCCGCCTTAAGTTCCGGGCGGGGGACCGGAACACAACATGAACGACCTCTTCGGCGGCCGCAACGCCCGCGGCCCCGCCCAGCAGAGCTACTCCGCCGCCGACATCGAGGTGCTGGAAGGCCTGGAGCCCGTCCGGCGCCGCCCCGGCATGTATATCGGCGGCACCGACGAGAACGCCCTCCATCACCTGGCGTCCGAGATCATCGACAACGCCATGGACGAGGCGGTGGCCGGCCATGCCGACCGTATCGAGGTGACGCTGGAAGCCGGCGACTGGCTGGTGGTGCGCGACAACGGCCGCGGCATCCCCGTGGACCCGCATCCCAAGTTCCCCAAGCTGAGCGCGCTGGAGGTGATCCTCACCACCCTGCATTCCGGCGGCAAGTTCTCGGGCAAGGCCTACGAGACCTCCGGCGGCCTGCACGGCGTCGGCTCCTCCGTGGTGAACGCGCTGAGCGAGCGGATGGAGGTGGAGGTCGCCCGCGACCGCACCCTGTTCACCCAGAGCTACGAGCGCGGCCGCCCGGTTTCCAAGCTCAAGAACGCCGGCCCGGTGCACAACCGCCGCGGCACCCAGTTCCGCTTCAAGCCGGATGCCGAGATCTTCGGCAAGCAGCACTTCTCCGCCGCGCGGCTGTACCGGCTATGCCGTTCCAAGGCCTACCTGTACCGGGGCGTGGAGATCCGCTGGAGCTGCGACCCGTCCCTGGCGGCCGAGGACGTGCCGGCCCAGGCCACGCTGCACTTCCCCGGCGGCCTGTCGGACTTCCTGGCCGCGGCCATCGAGGGCCGCTCCCCCGTGGTGCCCGCCCCCTGGTCCGGCGACGTGCCCTTCCCCGACCGCCAGGGCCGTGCCGAATGGGCGGTGACCTGGCTGGAACAGGGCGAGGGCTTCCTGCACGCCTATGCCAACACCATTCCCACCCCGCAGGGCGGCACGCACGAGGCCGGGCTGCGCGCGGCGCTGGTGAAGGGCCTGCGCGCCTACGGCGAGCTGAAGAAGGAGAAGCGCGCCGCTACCGTCACCGCCGAGGACCTGTTCGGCGGCATGACGGCGATGCTCTCGGTGTTCCTGCGCGACCCGCAGTTCCAGGGGCAGACCAAGGACAAGCTGACCTCGCCCGAGGCCGCCCGCCTGGTCGAGAACGCGCTACGCGACCACTTCGACCATTGGCTGACCGGCGACACCCGGAACGCCGACAACCTGCTCTCCTGGGCGATCGAGCGCGCCGAGGACCGCCTCCGCCGGCGCGAGCTGAAGGACACGCCGCGCAAGTCGGCCACGCGCCGGCTGCGGCTGCCCGGCAAGCTGGCCGACTGTTCCTCCGAGAACGCGGAGTCGACGGAGCTGTTCCTGGTGGAGGGCGACAGCGCCGGCGGCTCGGCCAAGCAGGCGCGCGACCGGCAGACCCAGGCGGTGCTGCCGCTGCGCGGCAAGATCCTCAACGTCGCCTCTGCCTCGGCCGACAAGCTGCGGCAGAACCAGGAACTGCGCGACCTGATCGAGGCGCTGGGCTGCGGCGCCGGCGACAAGTTCGACATCACCCGCATGCGCTACGGCCGCGTGGTGATCATGACGGACGCCGACGTGGACGGCGCCCATATCGCCGCGTTGCTGATGACCTTCTTCTACAAGGAACTCCCGGAACTGGTGCGCCAGGGCCGGGTCTTCCTGGCGCAGCCGCCGCTGTACCGGCTGCAATCCGGCAGCGTCTCGGTCTATGCCCGCGACGATGCCGACCTGGAACGCCTGCGCAAGAAGGCCTTCAAGCCGAGCCAGAAGGTGGAAGTCAGCCGCTTCAAGGGCCTGGGCGAGATGCCGCCCATGTCGCTGAAGGAAACCACCATGGATCCGCGCAAGCGGTCCCTGCTCAAGGTGGTGCTGCCGCCGGAGGACCGGGCCCGCACGGCGGAACTGCTGGAAGCGCTGATGGGCCGCAAGCCGGAGTTGCGCTTCCGCTTCATCCAGGAAAACGCCAACAAGCTGGACGAGGACGCGGTGGACGCCTGATCCACCCGCGGCGGCCCGCCCGGGCCGCCGTCAGGCGCTTTCCGCCCCTGCCAGCACCACCACCTTCGGCCAGAGCGTCACCAGCGCCTCGGCAGTGGCGAGGTTCAGCGCCAGCGGCACGTTGCGCAGGATGGCCAGCCGCAGCAGCGCCGCGGTATCCGGCTCCGCCCGATCCGGATCGACCAGGCAGACCAGCGCGTCGATCCGCCCTTCCGCCAGCCGCGCCCCGACCTGCAGCGTGCCGCCCTGCGAGGCGCCGAGCAGCCGTTCCACCTTCAGTTCCGGGATCGCTTCCTTGAGCCGGCCTCCGGTGTCGCCGGTGGCAACGATCCGGTGGCCGGACAGCAGCGCCCGGTGGCGCTCCGCCCACTGCACCAGCGCATCCCTGCGGGTGTCCTGCGCGATCAGGGCGATGTTCAGCAGCGTCACGGCGGTCTCCTCGCCTCCTGCAACGCCGGCCGGCCGAGGTGGCTGCCCGGTTCCGGCGCATCGCGCGGCGGCAGGGCCTGGGCCGCTCCGCCGCCGAACCCAATCGCCGGGCGGAGCCGGCCGCGGATCAGGCCGGGCGCAGCAGCCAGTCTCGCAGCAGCGCACCGACCGGGCCGGGCGACTCCATCGGCGGCAGGTGGCCGCAGCCCGGCAGCGTCCGCAGTTCCGCACCGGGGATGCCGGCGGCCATCTCGGCGGACAGGGCGGGCGGCGTCATCCCGTCCGCCTCCCCCACCGCCACCAGGGTCGGCACGGCGATGCCGGACAGCATCGGCCGCGAATCCGGCCGCCCCAGGATCGCCGCCTGCTGGTCCAGGAAGGCATCCCGCCCGAGGCGTTCCGCCATCGCGATCACCTCCGCGCCGAGCGGGCCGGACAGGTTGTCGGGATGCAGCAGCTGCGGCAGCAACCGGGGCGTCACGCCGCGGAACCGCCCGCCGGGCGGGGTGCGGCGGGCCAGGGCGAGAAGGCCGCGCCGGCGCCGCGCCTGGGTGTCGCTGTCCGGCCGGGCCGAGGTGTCGAACAGCGCCAGGCGCTCCACGCGCTCCGCCGCTTGGCGCAGCACAGCGAGGGCGACATAGCCGCCCATGGACAGCCCGGCCAGCGCGAAGCGGCCGAACCCCGCCGCATCCGCCGTGGCCAGCACCCGCGCCGCCAGCGCGTCCACCGAATCGCCGCGCGACAGGTCGGCCACCACGGGCACCGCGATGTCACCCAGCGCCGCGGCCGGGTCCCGCCACAGCCGGGCGTCACAGAGCAGCCCGGGAAGCAGGATCAGCGGTGTCCGATCGGTCACGCCGGGTCGATAAGCGCCGCCGCCGGACCCGTCCAGGGCGGAAATCCTTGCTTTCGCGCACCGGGCCACGCATATGCCCGACGTCGCCGGGGCTCCGGCGCGGCCCGAGGCCGCGTCCGACGCGTGCCCCGCAGGGCGACACCAGCAGGAGCCGCGGAAAGGCCGCGGCCACAACCGACCCGGCGTTCGCCGCCGGGTGCCGCAGGAACCGAGTTCTCTTGAGCGAACCGCGCGACGTCCCCGAGGCGGCGAACCCCGCCGAACAGCCGAACGACCTCAACCCCGCCGTGACGGGCACGCCGGAGGAAACCACCCGCCGGGTGATCGGCGACGATGCCGCCGCCCCCGCGGCCGAGCCGCCCGAGAACCCCGCGGAAGAAACCACCGAGGAACGGCCGGAACAGTTCTACGAGGACGCGGCCGTCCCCAATGTGGACGTGCCGCCGGAAGGCGCCGCCACCGACGGCGACACCCTGCCCGAAGCCCACGGCCCCGTCGGCGGTGCCACCGCGGCCGAGCTGGGTTCCTTTGCCGCCGAGGTCGCCGGCCCGCTGCCCGACGAGGACGCCCCGCCCGCCGGGGATGACGCGACGACGGACTCCGCCGGTAACGCCGCGGAAGCTGCCGCCGACCAGCCGGACACGATGGAGGACGCCTCCGACGAAGGCGCTTCCGGTGACGCTGTGTCCGACGAGAGCGCTTCCGAGGATGAGGAAGAGCCCGAGCTGGAGCCGGTGGTCGGCTTCGACAGCCTCGGCCTGGGCGAGCCGATCCTGCGCGCCATCGCCGAGGCCGGCTACGTCACCCCCACGCCGATCCAGGAACAGGCCATCCCGGTGGTGCTGATGGGCCGCGACGTGCTGGGCTGCGCCCAGACCGGCACCGGCAAGACCGCCGGCTTCACCCTGCCGATGCTGGACATCCTGGCGGGGTCACGGGCCAAGGCGCGCATGCCGCGCTCCCTGATCCTGGAGCCGACGCGCGAGCTGGCGCTGCAGGTCGCCGAGAACTTCGTGAAGTACGGCAAGCACCTGAACCTCGTGCACGCGCTGCTGATCGGCGGCGAGAGCATGAACGACCAGCGCGCCGTGCTGGACAAGGGCGTGGACGTGCTGATCGCGACGCCGGGCCGCCTGCTGGACCTGTTCGAGCGCGGCCGCATCCTGCTGGCGGACTGCAAGATCCTGGTGATCGACGAGGCCGATCGCATGCTGGACATGGGGTTCATCCCCGATGTCGAGCGCATCGTTTCCATGCTGCCGCCGCTGCGCCAGACGCTGTTCTTCTCCGCCACCATGGCGCCCGAGATTCGCAAGCTGGCCGACGCCTTCCTGCAGAATCCCAAGGAGATCACGGTGTCGCGCCCGGCCTCGGTCGCGACCACCATCACCACCGGCCTGGTGCTGTGCCAGCCCAACGACAAGCGCGAGGCGCTGCGGCGGCTGATCCGGTCCGAGGACGTGCAGAACGCCCTGATCTTCTGCAACCGCAAGCGCGACGTGGACATCCTGTACAAGTCGCTCAGCCGCCATGGCTTCTCCGTGGGCGCGCTGCACGGCGACATGGACCAGTCCGCCCGCTTCGCGACCCTGGCGAAGTTCAAGAACAACGAGCTGCGCCTGCTGGTCTGCTCCGACGTCGCGGCCCGCGGCCTGGACATCGGCGGGCTGAGCCACGTCTTCAACTTCGACGTGCCCTTCCATTCCGAGGACTACGTCCACCGCATCGGCCGCACCGGCCGGGCCGGGCGCGAGGGTAAGGCCTTCACCATCGCCACCGCCGACGATGCCAAGCTGGTGGCGGCGGTGGAGAAGCTGACCGGCGCCCCGATCCCACGCATGGAAGTGCCGGGGCTGGAGGCCGTGGATGCGGCCGAGGTGGAAGCCGCGGCGCGGTCCCCGCGCGGCGGCCGCGGCCGGCGCGAAGGTGGCCGCGACGAGCGCAGCCGCGGTCGCGGCGCCCCGCGCGGCGAGGCCCGCGGCCGCGAGGGTGCCGAGGAGCGCAGCCGCACCAGCCCGGACGAGCGCGTCCGCGGCGGCACCGAGGAGCGCAGCCGCGGCCCGGAGGAGTTCCCCCGCCGCGGCGAGCCGAGCCGCCGCAGCGAGTCTTCCGGCCGCGGCGACCGCGGCGAGGCCCGTCCGCGCAGCGCCGGCCGCAGCGACTTCGCCGCCGAGCCCGCGCCGCGCGAACCCGCCGGCCGCGACAACTTCCGCAGCGAGCGTCCCCGCGGCGAGGACGCGTCCCGCGGCCGTGGCCGCAGCGAGGAGCGTGCCCCCCGGTCGGAGGAACGTCCCGCCCCGCGCTACGAGGACCGCCAGCGCCGCGAATACCGCGACCGCAACGACGACCTCGGCCCGGCCGTGCGCGGCTTCGGCGACAGCGTGCCCGCCTTCATGCTGATCCCGATCCCGCGCCCGCGCCGCACGGAAGAAGGCCCGACCGGCCCGGACGCCGAGGCGGCCTGACACGGGGCGACCCGTGAACACCGGGGCGGCCACCGTGCCGCCCCGCACGCGTGTCGCGACGCTTGCCTGCCCCGCCGGACCGCAGCACCCTGCCGCCCGGCCGCATCGCCCCGGGGTCCGCCCCGATCCAGCCGGCAGCACCCTGGCGGTGCCGCAGCGCCATCCTCGCGAACCCAGGAGAACGTGATCCCATGAACGTCGTGGCCCCCGTCGCCGCCGAGCCCGAGGCTCCCCTCGCCCCGCGTCCGCGCTCCACGCCGCCGTTCTCCTGGGACGACGCCCTGCTGCTGGAAGACCAGCTGACCGAGGACGAGCGGATGGTGCGCGACGCCGCGCACGCCTTCTGCCAGGACCGGCTGATGCCGCGCGTGCTGGAAGCCAACCGGCACGAGCATTTCGACCGCGAGATCATGAACGAGTTCGGCGAGCAGGGCTTCCTGGGCGCCACGCTGGAAGGCTACGGCTGCGCCGGCGTCGGCTACGTGAGCTACGGCCTGATCGCGCGCGAGGTCGAGCGCGTCGACAGCGGCTACCGCTCTGCCTTTTCCGTGCAGTCCTCGCTGGTGATGTATCCGATCTACGCCTTCGGTTCCGAGGCGCAGAAGGAGAAGTTCCTGCCCAAGCTGCGCTCCGGCGAATGGGTCGGCTGCTTCGGCCTGACCGAGCCGGATGCCGGCTCCGACCCGTCCTCGATGCGTACGCGGGCCCGCAAGGTCGACGGCGGGTACCTCGTGTCCGGCTCCAAGACCTGGATCACCAACTCCCCGATCTCCGACGTCTTCGTGGTCTGGGCCAAGGACGACGAGGGGACCCTGCGCGGCTTCATCCTGGAAAAGGGGATGAAGGGCCTCACCGCCCCCAAGATCGAGGGCAAGTTCTCCCTGCGTGCCTCCACCACCGGCATGATCATGATGGACGAGGTCTTCGTCCCCGAGGAGAACCGCCTGCCCGGCGTGAAGTCCCTGGCCGGCCCCTTCGCCTGCCTCAACCGCGCCCGCTACGGCATCGCCTGGGGCGCGCTGGGCGCCGCCGAGTTCTGCTGGCACGCCGCGCGCGAATACACGCTGAACCGCAAGATGTTCGGCCGCCCGCTGGCGCAAACGCAGCTGGTGCAGAAGAAGCTCGCCGACATGCAGACGGAGATCACGCTGGGGCTGCAATCCGTGCTGCGCGTCGGCCGCCTGTTCGACGAGCACCGCGTGGCGCCGGAGATGATCTCCCTGGTGAAGCGGAACTCCTGCGGCAAGGCGCTGGACATCGCCCGCGTGTCCCGCGACATGCACGGCGGCAACGGCATCTCCGACGAGTACCACGTGATCCGTCACGTGATGAACCTGGAAGCCGTGAACACCTACGAGGGCACGCACGACGTGCACGCGCTGATCCTCGGCCGCGCGCAGACCGGGCTGAACGCCTTCGGGGCGTAACCCTGCGGGGACCGGGGGGCGGAGCACCAGCATGACCACCGCCGCCCGAGGCCCGAGCCGCCGGCCAGGCCGGACCGCACCGCGTCGTCCGACCGCCGCCGGCCCGCCCGGCGCCGCGCCGGACGTTTCCGCCGCGGTGGAGGCGACCGTCACGCGGATGGGCAGCGGCGGCGACGGCGTTGCCACCCTGCCGGATGGAGGCAGCGCCTTTCTGCCCTTCGTGCTGCCGGGCGAGCGCGTCCTCGCCCGCCCCACCGGGCGCCGCGCCGGCACCGTGCTGGCCGAAGCCACCGCCATCCTGGCGCCGAGCCCGGAGCGGGTAGCACCGCCCTGCCCGCATTTCGGCACCTGCGGCGGCTGCGCCCTGCAGCACTGGGACCTCGGCCGCTACGCCGCCTGGAAGCGGCAGCGCCTGGTCGAGGCGCTGCAACGCGCCGGCTTCCCCGACCCCGCCGTGGCCCCGATCGCTCCCTGCCCGCCCCGCACCCGCCGCCGGGCCGACCTGGCGATCCGCCGCGGGCCGGAGGGCATCGCCATTGGCTTCCACGCCCGCGGCGAGGGCCGCGTGGTGGACATGCGGCACTGCGACGTGCTGGACCCGCGCCTCTTCGCGCTGCTGGAGCCGCTGCGCGAGCTGCTCGGCCGCTTGCGCGGCTTCCGGCGCGACGGCTCGGCCCTGTTCAACCTGCTCGACACCGGCCCGGACCTGCTGCTGCGCACCGATGCGCCGCTGACCACCGCGGACCGTCAGGCCCTGGCCGGTTTCGGCGTGGCGCAGGGCCTGCCCCGCATCGCCTGGGCGCAGGGCGACGGGGTGCCGGAAACCGCGGCGCAATCCGGCGGCGTCGCGATCACCCTGGGCGACACCGCCGTGGCCCCCGCGCCCGGTGCCTTCCTGCAGGCGACCCCGGAGGGCGAAGCCGCCATCGTCGCCGCCGTGCTGGCCGGGCTGCCGGACGATCTGCCGCCCCGCGCCCGTATCGCCGACCTCTACGCCGGCGTCGGCACCCTGTCCTTCCCCCTCGCCGCCCGCGCCCGGGTGGATGCCTTCGAAGGTGAGGCGCAGGCCGTGGCAGCCCTGACCGCGGCCGCGCACCGGGCCGGCGCCCCGCGGGTCACGCCCAAGCGCCGCGACCTGGCCCGCCAGCCCCTGCCGCCGGCCGAGCTGGCCGCCTACGCCGCCGCCGTGCTGGACCCGCCCTTCGCGGGCGCACCGGAACAGGCTCCCCTGCTGGCCCGCAGCACGGTGACGCGGGTGATCTACGTGTCCTGCAATCCCTCGGCCCTGTCGCGCGACGCCGCCCTCTTCGCGCGGGCGGGGTGGCGGCTGGAACGCGCCACGCCGGTGGACCAGTTCATCTGGTCGCCGCACCTGGAATCCGTGGTGGTGCTGGCCCGCGGCGCCTGAACCGCCGCGAAAGCACCGCTTGCCCGGCGGGCCGGCCTCCCCGCATCCTCGGTCTTCGAACGTCGATCCGGGAGATGAACGCCGTGCCCCAACGCCGAGCCGTGCTGGCTGCCGCCGCGCTGCTGCCCGCCCTGCCCCGCCTCGCCGCGGCGCAACCCGCCGCCGCACCTGCCGCCCCGGCTGCGCGGCAGGCGCCGGGCTTCTTCCGCAGCAAGCTGGGCGGCGCCACCCTGCTGCAGGTCAATGATGGCTTCGGCCGCCGGCCCGACCCCGCGCGCGGCTTCATCGGCAATGCCGAGCCGGCCGCGGTGGAAGCCGCCCTGCGCGACGCCTTCCTGCCCACCGAGTTCCTGGAAATCTCCTACACTGTGCCGATGCTGGAACGCGCCGACGGCATCGTGGCCTTCGATGCCGGCACCGGCGGCCAGCTCGGCCCCACCACGGGCGGGCTGGCGGCCAACCTGCGCGCCGCCGGGCGTGACCCGGGCGACGTGCGCCAGATCGTCTTCACCCATTTCCACGGCGACCACGTCACCGGCCTGACCACGGCGGAGAACGCCCGCGCCTTTCCCAATGCCGAGCTGATCGTGCCCCAGCCGGAGTGGGACTACTGGCTGGACGAGGCGACCGCCTCCCGCGCCCCGGAAGCGCAGCGCGCCGCCTTCGCCAACGTGCGCCGCCGCTTCGGGGCCTACGAAGGCCGCGTGCGCCGCTTCCGCCCCGGCGAGGAAGTGCTGCCCGGCGTGCTGTCGGTGGAAACCCACGGCCACACGCCCGGCCACACCTCCTTCATCGTGACGGAGGGCGATGCCCGGGTGCTGATCTTCGGGGACGTCACCAACCGGCCGGAACTCTTCGTCCGCAATCCCGGCTGGCACGCGGTGTTCGACATGGATGCCCAGCGGGCGGAGGCCACGCGGCGCCGCGTGCTGGACATGGCGGCGACGGAGCGGCTGCGCATCGCCGCCTATCACTGGCCGTTTCCCGGGCTGGGCTACGTCGCCAAGGACGGCAACGGCTACCGCTGGGCACCGCAGAGCTGGTCCGCCGCGGTGTGACGCCCGCGGAGCGCCCCGGCAACGGGGCGCGCTCACGCCTCAGACGTGGAAGCTCTCGCCGCAGCCGCAGCGGCCCTTCTCATTGGGGTTCACGAAGGTAAAGCCCGCCGACATGGCCTTGTGCTCGTAGTCCATGGTGGTGCCGATCAGGAACAGCGTCGCCTTGCGGTCCACCAGCACGGTGACGCCCTTGTCCGTGACCACCTCGTCGGCCGGCCCGGCGGCATCCACCCAACTGAGGTCGTAGGCCATGCCGGAACAGCCCTTGGTCTTCACCGCGATCCGCAGCAGCTTGCCCTCGCCGCCCTTCTCCGCCTGCGAAGCGTAGAGGCCGCGCAGCCGCTCGGCCGCGGTGTCGGACAGCGACATCAGCGGCGGCAGGGCGCGACGCGGTTTGGCGGGGGTTCCCGTGGTGGTGCTCATGGTGCGCGCTTCCTCAGAACATGTTCAGGGCGAGGCGAGCATCCTCGCTCATGCGCGACGGGTCCCAGGGCGGGTCCCACACGACCTCGACCTGCACGCCGGTCACGCCCGGCACGGCCTTGACCGCTTCCTCCACCGCGCTCGGCAATTCCTGCGCGGAAGGGCAGGAGGGCGTGGTCAGGGTCATGTCGACCTTGACCTGCCCGTCGTCGCCGATGTCGACCACGTAGATCAGCCCCATCTCGTAGATGTCGACGGGGATTTCCGGGTCGTAGACGGTCTTCAGCGCGTCGAACACCGCGGCTTCCGAGACGGCGGGCGCGGCGGCCGGCACCTCGCCTTCCGGCGTCCAGACGCCGTGCGCGGCGGGTGTCACGGAGGACTGCGCCGCGATATGCGGCGCAGGGGTGGACGGCGGGGCGATCGGCCGCTGCCGCGCCGGCTGCTCCGGCACTTCGACCGGCGGCAGGTCGGCGGCGACACGCTCGGCCACGCCGCTCGGCGCCGCATCGGGACGGCGGTCGAACAGATCATTCACTGGACGCCTCCTTGTCGCCCCCATCCAGGGCGGCATTCAGCGTGTGCCACGCCAGCGTGGCGCACTTGACCCGGCTCGGGTACTCGGCGACGCCGCCCAGCACCTGTAGCCGCTCCATCTCGTCCTCCAGCGCCCCGCCGCAATCCGGGCAGGTGCCGGTCATCGCCAGGCCACGGAACTTCTCCGCCAGCTCGTGCGCCTCGGCCGCGTTCTTGCCGCGCACGGTTTCCGTCATCAGCGAGGCGCTGGCCATCGAGATGGCGCAGCCCTTGCCCTGGAAGGCGGCGTCGGCGATGCGCCCCTCGCCGTCCAGCTTCACCCACAGCTCCATCCGATCGCCGCACATCGGGTTGTCGCCCTTGGCGGTGCGGTCGGCATCCTCCAGCCGGCGGAAGTTCCGCGGCTTGCGGCCGTGGTCGAGGATGACTTCCTGGTACAGGTCGCGAAGATCGTCGAACATCAGGAAAAGAACTCCCGTGCCTTGGTCACGGCGTCCGCGAGGTAGTCCACCTCCGCGTGCGTCGTGTACATCCCGAAGGAGGCGCGGCAGGTGCTCTCCACCCCGAAGCGGCGGTGCAGCGGCTCGGCGCAGTGCCGCCCGGCGCGGACGCAGATGCCGGCGCGGTCCAGCAGCGTCGCCAGGTCGTGCGCGTGCGCATTGTCCAGCGCGAAGGCGAAGACGCCGCCGCGGTCCTGCGCGCGCCCCAGCAGCGTCACGCCCTCGATGTCGCTCAGCCGCCGCGTCGCATGGTCCACCAGCGAGCGCTCATGCGCCTCGATCGCCTCCATGCCGACGCCCTCGACGTAGTCGATGGCGGCGTGCAGGCCGATCGCCTCGATGATCGGCGGCGTGCCGGCCTCGAAGCGCAGCGGCGGCGGCGCGAAGAGCGAGCGCTCCAGCCCCACCTCGGTGATCATGTCGCCGCCGCCCATGAAGGGCGGCATCTGCTCCAGCACGTCCAGCTTGCCGTAGAGCACGCCCAGCCCGGTCGGGCCGTACAGCTTGTGCGCGGTGAAGACGTAGAAGTCGCAGCCCAGCGCCTGCACGTCCACGCGCCGGTGCACCGCGCCCTGCGAGCCGTCGATCAGCACCCGAGCGCCCTTCGCATGCGCCATGCGGACGATCTGCGCCACCGGCGTCACGGTGCCGAGCACGTTGCTCATATGCGTCACCGCCACCAGCCCGACCTGGCCGTCCGCGAGGTGCCGTTCCAGGTCCTCCAGGTCCAGCTCGCCCGCATCGGTGACGCGGCAGATCCGCAGGGTCGTGCCGTGGTCGTCGCGCAGCATCTGCCAGGGCACCAAGTTGGCGTGGTGCTCCATCTCCGACACCACCACCGCCTGCCCGGGCTTCAGCACGCCGCGGCCGAAGGAATGCGCCACCAGGTTGATCGCCTGGGTGGAGCCGGTGCCGGTCAGCACGATCTCGCGCTCGTCGGCGGCATTGAGGAAGCGCTGCGCCGCGCGGCGGCTGGACTCGTAGCTCTCGGTGGCCGCCTCGCTCAGGTGGTAGGCGCCGCGATGCACGTTGGCGTAGCTCGCCTCCATCATCCGCACCATGGCATCGATCACCGCGCGCGGCTTCTGCGCCGAAGCGCCGGAGTCCAGGAACACCAGCTTCTTGCCGCGATGCGTCGAGGACAGGATCGGGAAGTCCTGCCGGATACGCTCCACGTCCAGCGTGGGCGTCACGTAGCCGTCCATCACGCGACCTCCCCCTCCGGCGGCGCCGAGATGCCGCCGTGCTGCAGCCACCACACCGCGATGGCCTCCTCCAGCGTGGCGCGTCCCGCCTCGCTGGCCACACCTTCCACGGCCTCGTCCAGGAAGGCGCGCACCAGCATGGCGCGCGCCGGCTCGGCCGGGATGCCGCGGGAGCGCAGGTAGAAGAGCTGCTCCTCGTCCAACGCGCCCACCGTGGCGCCGTGCGAGCACTTCACGTCGTCGGCGTAGATTTCCAGCTGCGGCTTGCTGTCCATCTCCGCCTGCTCGCTCAGCAGCAGCGCCTGGTTCATCTGGTAGCCGTCGGTCTTCTGCGCCGGGCGGCGCACCAGGATCTTGCCCTGGAACACCCCGCGCGAACGGCCGGTCAGCACGGTCTTCACCGTCTGCCGGCTGGCGCAGTTCGGCTCCGCGTGGTCGATGGAGGTGGTGATGTCCGCCACCTGCCCGCCCGCCGCCAGCTGCGCCCCGTTGAGGTGCGCCGCCGCCTTCGGCCCGTCCAGCCGCAGGTGGATCTCGCAGCGCGACACCCGACCGCCGGCGTTCAGCGCGAAGCCGTCATAGGTCCCGCCGCCCGCCACGCGCACGTTGAGATGCGCGAGGTGGAAGGCCCCCTGCGGTTCCCGCTGCGCCCGCACATGGGTCAGCGTGGCGCCTTCCGCGACGTCGATGTCGAAGACCGGGTTGTGCAGGTGCTGGCTGTCGGCCGGCCCCGTCGCCGTCTCGATCAGCACCAGCGAGGCACCCGCGCCCAGCCGGATCACGTGGCGGGGGTGGAAGGCCATCGCCACCGGGCCGGTGGCCACGGACACCAGCTCCAGCTCGCCGCCCGCCGTGCCGGCCGGCAGGTCGAGCACCAGCCCGTCCTCGAACAGCATGGCGTTCAGCGCCTCGATCGGGCGCGACGCGTCGGGGGTGCCCAGCCGCGGCGCCAGTTCCGGCAGAACCTCGGCCAGCGGCCGCGCCCAGGCGGACACGGCCTCGGAGAAGGTGGACAGGTCGGCGCGGAAGCGGCCGTCCACGAACACCGCGCGGTCGGCGCAGCGCGCCTGCGGCAGCGCAGGGGCGCCTTCCACCGCGGCCAGGGCCTCGCGGAACTCCGCCTTGCCCACGGCCGACAGGTCCGTGTAGCGCCAGGCCTCGACCCGGCGCGTCGGCAGGCCGGTGGTGCGGAACACTTCGGCCGCCGCATCGCGCAACGCGGCCACCGCCGGCAGCCCGGCCCCGGGCAGCCGCTCGCGCAGCCCCTCGTGCCGCGCCAGGAAGCCCGTGCCCCCCGGCGTGTGGACGGGGGCCTCGGCCGCCAGCGCGGTCACGCGGCCTCCTCCAGCACCGTGCCGTAGCCTTCCGCTTCCAGCCGGTGCGCCAGCTCCGGCCCGCCGGAGGTCACGATGCGGCCCTTGGCCAGCACGTGCACGCGGTCCGGCACGATGTAGTCCAGCAGGCGCTGGTAGTGCGTGATCACCAGCGAGGAGAATGCCGGCCCGCGCAGGGCGTTCACGCCCTCCGCCACGATGCGCAGCGCGTCGATGTCCAGCCCACTATCCGTCTCGTCGAGGATGGCCAGCTTGGGCTGCAGCAGCGCCATCTGCAGCACCTCGTTGCGCTTCTTCTCGCCCCCGGAGAAGCCGACATTGACGCCGCGCTTCAGCATGTCCTCCGGCATCGACAGCTCCTTCATGCGCACCCGCGCCATCTTCAGGAACTGCATCGCGTCCAGCTCGGCCTCACCGCGCGAGCGGCGGATGGCGTTCAGCGCGGTGCGCAGGAAGTTGGCGTTGCCGACGCCGGGCAGCTCCACCGGGTACTGGAAGGCCAGGAACAGCCCGCTCGCGGCGCGCTCCTCCGGCTCCATCGCCAGCAGGTCCACGCCGTCGAAACTGGCGGTCCCAGCGGTCACCTCGTAGCCCTCGCGCCCCGACAGGACGTAGGACAGGGTGGACTTGCCCGACCCGTTGGGGCCCATGATGGCATGGACCTCGCCGGTCGGGATCTCCAGGTCGATCCCGCGCAGGATCTCCTTGCCGTCGATTTCGGCGTGCAGTCCTTCGATCTTCAGCATGTCGCTTAACCCACGGAGCCTTCCAGGCTGATCTGGAGGAGCTTCTGCGCCTCCACGGCGAATTCCATCGGCAACTCCTTCAGCACCTCGCGGCAGAAGCC
Source organism: Roseomonas sp. BN140053 (assembly GCF_047690175.1). Lineage (NCBI taxonomy): Bacteria > Pseudomonadati > Pseudomonadota > Alphaproteobacteria > Acetobacterales > Roseomonadaceae > Roseomonas > Roseomonas sp. BN140053. Next base: position 74,418 of record NZ_JBLLEB010000016.1, read on the forward strand.
GTTGACGATCAGGCCGACGGCATCCTCCTGCGACAGGCCGCGCTGCCGGCAATAGAACAGCTGGTCCTCGGCGATGCGCGAGGTCGTGGCCTCGTGCTCCACCTTCGCGGACTGGCAGCGGTTCTCGATATAGGGAACCGTGTGCGCGCCGCAGAGGTCGCCGATCAGCAGGCTGTCGCACTGCGTGAAGTTGCGGGCGTTCTTCGCCTTCGGGTTGATCCGCACCAGGCCGCGATAGGTGTTCTGCCCGTGCCCGGCGCTGATGCCCTTGCTGACGATGGTGGACTTCGTGTTCCGGCCGAGATGGATCATCTTGGTGCCGGTGTCGGCCTGCTGGTGGTTGTTGGTGATGGCCACCGAGTAGAACTCGCCCACGCTGTCGTCACCCTGCAGGATGCAGCTCGGGTACTTCCAGGTGATCGCGGAACCCGTCTCCACCTGCGTCCAGCTCACCTTGCTGCGCGCGCCGCGGCAGGCCGCCCGCTTGGTGACGAAGTTGTAGATGCCGCCCACGCCGTTCTCGTCGCCGGGGTACCAGTTCTGCACCGTGGAATACTTGATGCTGCTGTCCGTGTGCGCCACCAACTCCACCACCGCGGCGTGCAGCTGGTTCTCGTCGCGCTGCGGCGCCGTGCAGCCTTCCAGGTAGGAGACCGTGGAGCCTTCCTCGGCGATGATCAGCGTCCGCTCGAACTGGCCGGTGCTCTTGGCGTTGATGCGGAAATAGGTGCTCAGGTCCATCGGGCAGCGCACGCCCTTGGGGATGTACACGAAGGACCCGTCGGTGAAGACGGCGCTGTTCAGCGCGGCGAAGTAGTTGTCGTTGGGCGGCACCACGGAGCCGAGATACTGCCGCACCAGCTCGGGGTGCTCGCGCACGGCTTCCGAGATGGAGCAGAAGATGATCCCGTCCTTTTCCAGCCGGCCCTTGTAGGTCGTGGCCACGGACACACTGTCGAACACCGCGTCCACCGCGACGGTGGGCTCCGGCCCCTCGATGCCCTGCAGCCGCTCCTGCTCGCGCAGCGGGATGCCCAGCTTGGCGTAGGTCTTCAGCAGCTCGGGGTCGACCTCGTCCAGCGACTTCGGCCCGACCTTCTCTTTGGGCGCCGCGTAGTAGTAGGCGTCCTGGTAGTCGATCTTGGGATAGCCGACGGCGGCCCAGTCGGGCTCCTCCATCTTCAGCCAGGCGGCATAGGCCTTCAGCCGCCATTCCAGCAGCCATTCCGGCTCGCCCTTCTTGGCGGAGATGAAGCGAACGGTGTCCTCGCTCAGCCCCTTGGGGGCCATGTCCATCTCGATCTCGGTCTCGAAGCCCCACTTGTAGGTGGACTGCGTGACGGACTGGACGGCGTCGAGCGTTTCCGCGACGGCAGGCATGGGGCGCGTCCTTATCGGTCGGCGGCCAGCTCGGCCATGGCGGCGAACTGGCGGTGGGTGTGACAGGGGTTCGGGGCCAGGTCGGCCAGGGTGATGCCGGACAGGGCCTTGCGGATGGCGTCGTTCACGGGGTCCCAGCGGCCGCGCACGGGGCAGAGCGCCTCGGCCTCGCAGCCGCCGGTGGCGCCGTCCACGCAGGCGGTCAGGGCGATGGGCCCGTCCACCGCCACGATCACCGCACTCAGCGGCACCTCCGCCAGCGGCCGGGACAGGCGGTAGCCGCCGCGCGCACCGCGCGCGCTGTCCACCAGCCCGGCATGGCCGAGAATCTTGAGCACCTTGGACACGGTGGGCTCGCCCAGTCCCGTGGCCGCCGCGAGTTCGGGGGCGGTTCGCAGTCCGCCATCCTGCCCGAGCTTGGCGAGCAGCAGAACCGCGTAATCCGTGAGTTTGGACAACCGGAGCACGGTGCGCCCTTCCCGGTGAAGCGAAACCAGACCTCTCAGGTCCGGTATGTCCCAAATGCGAATGCGCGCCCCTGTTGTCAAGCCACACCAATGGCTTGCGAACACTTCTCAGCTGCGGCGAGGCCGCCGGGATCGAGGCTGGCAGCCGCCCCGGCTTCCCCACTGCGGCCGTGGGTGCGAGCCTGGGCGCCATGTTCCGCACTCCCGTCCGCCGCGCCAGTCCCGCCGCGCCCATTCGCCGCCATCCTGACCGGACCGCCGCGCATGGCTGACCGCCTCGCGGCCGGGCTGCTGGCCGCCGATGCCGCCCGGACCCGCCCGGTGCGCCCGCGGGACGCCGCCAGCCTGCTGCTGTGGCGGCGGGGACCCGGCGGCTTTTCCGTGCTGATGGGCATCCGCAGCGCCCGCCACCGCTTCATGCCGGGCAAGCTGGTGTTTCCCGGCGGCCGCGTGGACCCGGCCGACCGCCGCGCCCGCGTGCTCAGCCCCCTGTCCGACGCCACCCGGCGCGCCCTGGAACACCGCGCCTCACCCTCCCTGGCGCATGGCCTCGCGGTGGCCGCGGTGCGCGAGCTGCACGAGGAAACCGGCCTCGTGCTGGGGCAGCCCACTGCCACGGGCGGCGTCTTGCCCGCCCTGGCGCCGCTCGACTATCTCTGCCGCGCCGTGACGCCGACCACCATGCCCGTGCGCTTCCACGCGCGCTTCCTCCTGGCCCCGGCCGAGGCCGCGAGCGGCACGCTGGCCGGGACGGGGGAGTTGGAGGAGCTGGACTGGTACCCGGTGGACGAGATCCCGCAGAACACGCTCGCCCTGATCACGGCCCGCGTGCTGGAAGAGTTCCGCGCCGCCATGGCGATGGACGAGACGTCGCGCACCTCCCGGCCCCTGGCGTGGTTCCAGGGCCAGGACCGGCGCAAGACCGAACGCTGAGGAGGAGATCCGCATGGAAACGAGAGCCGCCGTGGCCTGGGAAGCGGGCAAGCCGCTGACCGTCGAGACGATCCGGGTGGAAGGCCCCCGGGCCGGCGAGGTGCTGGTGGAGGTGATGGCCACCGGCATCTGCCACACCGACGCCTATACGCTGTCGGGCGCGGATTCCGAGGGCAAGTTCCCCGCCATCCTCGGCCACGAGGGCGCCGGCATCGTGCGCGAGGTCGGCCCCGGCGTCACCAGCGTGAAGCCCGGCGACCACGTCATCCCGCTCTACACGCCGGAATGCCGCAACTGTAAGTCCTGCCTGTCGCAGCGCACCAACCTGTGCACGGCGATCCGCTCCACCCAGGGCCAGGGCGTGATGCCGGACGGCACGTCCCGCTTCCACTGCGAACCGGTGCGGAGCCAGGCCAGCGGCGACACCATCTTCCACTACATGGGCTGCTCGACCTTCGCGAACTTCACGGTACTGCCGGAGATCGCGGTGGCCAAGGTCCGCGAGGACGCGCCCTTCGACAAGATCTGCTACATCGGCTGCGGCGTGACCACCGGCATCGGCGCGGTGATCAACACCGCCAAGGTCTGGCCCGGCGCCAACGTGGTGGTGTTCGGCCTGGGCGGCATCGGGCTGAACGTGATCCAGGGCGCGCGCATGGTGGGCGCCGACAAGATCGTCGGCGTGGACCTCAACCCCGCCAAGGTCGAGATGGCCCGCAAGTTCGGCATGACCGACTTCATCAACCCCACCGAGGTCGGGAACGACCGCGTGGTGCAGGCCATCCTGGACATCACCGGCGGCGGCGCCGACTTCTCCTTCGACGCCACCGGCAACGTCAACGTCATGCGCCAGGCGCTGGAATGCTGCCACCGCGGCTGGGGCGAGAGCATCATCATCGGTGTCGCGGAAGCGGGGCGCGAAATCTCCACCCGTCCCTTCCAGCTGGTCACCGGGCGCGTGTGGAAGGGCACCGCCTTCGGCGGCGCGCGCGGCCGCACCGACGTGCCGAAGATCGTCGACTGGTACATGGAGGGCAAGATCGAGATCGACAGCCTGATCACCCACACCATGGGGCTGGACGACATCAACCACGCCTTCGACCTGATGCACGAGGGCAAGTCGATCCGCTCCGTGGTCGTGTTCTGATGGAGGTCGTGTCGCGCACCCGCTGCTTCGGCGGGACCCAGCTGGTGTGCCGGCACGACAGCCGTTCCACGGGCACGCCGATGCGCTTCGGCGTGTTCCTGCCGCCGGACGCGGAGCGCGGGCCGGCGCCGCCCGGCAGCAGCGGCCTTCCGGTGCTGTGGTTCCTGTCCGGCCTGACCTGCACGGAGGCCAACTTCACGGAAAAGGCGGGCGCCCAGCGCCTCGCCGCCGAGCTCGGGCTGCTGCTGGTGGTGCCCGACACCTCGCCGCGCGGCGAGGGCGTAGCGGACGACCCGGCCTACGACCTCGGCCAGGGCGCCGGCTTCTACCTGGACGCTACTGAGGCCCCCTGGGCTCCGCATTTCCGCATGGAATCCTGGATCACCGACGAGCTGCCGGAGCTGATCGCGGCCGAGTTCCCGGCCGACATGGGCCGCCAGGGCATCTCCGGCCATTCCATGGGCGGGCACGGCGCGCTGACCCTGTCGCTGCGCCATCCCGGCCGCTTCCGCTCCACCTCGGCCTTCTCGCCCATCGTGTCGCCGCTGAACTGTCCCTGGGGCGAGAAGGCGCTGGGGGCCTATCTCGGCCCCGACCGGCAATCCTGGCGCGGCCACGACGCCTGCGCGCTGATCGCCGACGGCGCGCGGGTGCCGGAGCTGCTGGTGGACCAGGGCACCGCCGACCCGTTCCTGGACGGCCAGCTCAAGCCCGGGCTGCTGCGCGACGCCTGCGACGCCGCCGGCATCCCGCTGACCCTCCGCATGCAGGAGGGCTACGACCACTCCTACTTCTTCATCGCTTCCTTCGTGCCGGACCACCTGCGCTGGCACGCGGAACGGCTCCGCGCCTGACCCGGCGCCCGCCTTCCGCACCCTGGACCCCACGAGGACCCGCATGAGCGCCGAGACGGACCTTTCGCCTGCCCAGCTGCCGCCGGGGCAGGCCGCCGACGCCGCGCCCGAACCGGCCTCCCCGGGCCGGCCGCTGCCGGCGCGCATCCTCGGCCTGGGCACCAGCCAGATCGCCGAGGTCGCCGACCTCGCGCGCGAGGACCCGGACGTCATCAAGCTCTGGATCGGTGAGGGCGACCTCGGCAGCCCGGATTTCGTGACGGAAGCCGCGGTGGCGGCGATGCGGGACGGCCACACGCGCTACACCTATTCCCTCGGCCTGCCGAAGCTGCGCCAAGCCCTGGCCGACTACCACCGCCGCCACTGGGGCGTGGAGGTGGCGCCGTCGCGCTTCTCGATCACCTCGGGCGGCATGAACGCCATCATGCAGGGCTTCCAGGCCATCCTGGAGCCGGGCGACGAGGTGCTGCACCACGCCCCCGCCTGGCCCAACCTGAATGAGGCCGTCCGCATCAACGGCGGCGTGCCGGTCCCCGTGGCCTTCCGCCGCACCGCCGATGGCGGCTTCGCCCTGGCGCTGGAGGACCTCTTCGCCGCGGTGACGGAGCGCACCCGCGCCATCGTGGTGAACTCGCCCTCCAACCCCACGGGCTGGGTGATGCCGCGCCCCGACATGGAACGGCTGGCCGCGTTCGCGCGGGAACGCGGCCTGTGGATCGTGTCGGACGAGGTGTACAACCACTTCACCTACGGCAACGCGATCGTGCCCTCCTTCCTGGAGGTCTGCGGCCCGGACGACCGGCTGCTGGTCACCAACACCTTCTCCAAGAACTGGGCGATGACCGGCTGGCGCGCCGGCTGGGTGGTGTTCCCCACCGGCATGGACCCGGTCTTCGCCAAGCTGAACCAGTACAACACCACCTCCATCCCGACCTTTATCCAGCACGCCGCCATCGTGGCGCTGGAACGCGGCGACAGCTTCATCCGCACCATGGTGGGCCGCTGCGCCGAGAGCCGGGCGATCTTCGTCGACGGCCTATCCCGCCTGCCCGGCATCCGCCTGCGCGCGCCGGAGGGCGCCTTCTACCTGTTCTTCTCCGTGGACGGCGAAAGCAGCGCCCGCGACCTGGCCGTGCGCGTGCTGCGCGAGGCCCGCGTCGGCCTCGCCCCCGGCACCGCCTTCGGCCCGGACGGCGAGGGCTGCCTGCGCCTGTGCTTCGCCGTGTCGCCGGAACTGGCGCGCGAAGCGGTGTCGCGGCTGGAAAGGTTCTTCCTCCAGCGCTGAGGAAGCGCCGGGGGCCATGGGTCCTGCCCCGCGGACGGACGCAGCGCCACGGCCACATTCCTGGAGGAGCACGCGATGACCGACCCCGACCCGGCGATCCCCGTCCCGGCGGAACCCGATTACGACCACCTCCTGCGATCCAACCTGCAGCGGGTGTTCAACGAGCGTGACCCCGGCGAGCGTGCGGCCGCCCTGGCCGAGCTCTTCGTGGCCGATCCGGTGATGTTCGAGCCCACCAACGTCGTTTCCGGGCGGGCGGGAATCTCGGAGGTCGCAGGCAACCTCCTGCAGCAGTTCGGGCCGAAGTTCACCTTCGTGCCCGAGGGTGTCGCGGTGGGACATCACGGCCTGGGATCGCTGCGCTGGCAGGCCGGTCCGGCCGGTGGGCCGGTCGCCGTCACCGGCACCGACGTGGCGGAGATCCGCGACGGCAGGATCGCCCGCCTCTGGGTGCTGCTCGACCCGCCGCGGAGCTGACCCACCCACCGTGCTCCCCGGCCCGGATGGGCCCGGGGAGCTGCCGCGCCCGGGCGGCGCTCAGGTGGCGACGAAGCTGTCCCCCTCGCGCCGCACCGCCCCCTCGCGCGCCAGCTTCAGCAGGTGCGCCAGCAGGCTGCGCGCCGCCGCCGGCGCCAGCCGCGGGTCCAGCGCCGGGCCGTAGGCCGCCGGCACCAGCGCCGCCGCCGTGGCCGTCCCGGCGCCGCGCAGCGCCTCCAGCACCCGCGCCTCGCGCTCCCGCCGATGCGCCAGCAGCGCCGCCAGGAAGGGCGCCGGTTCCGGCAGCGGCGGCCCATGCCCGGGCAGCAGCAGCCGGTCGTCCCGCCCCGCCACCCGCGCCAGCGAGGCCATGTAGTCCGCCATGTCGCCATCCGGCGGCGACACGATGCTGGTGGACCAGGACATCACGTGGTCGGCGCTGAACAGCACCCCCGTTCCTTCCAGCGCGAAGCACAGGTGGTTGGCGCAGTGGCCGGGCGTGTGCAGCGCCCGCAGCCGCCACCCATCCCCCTTCACCACCGCCCCGTCGGCCAGCGTCTCGTCGGGGTGGAAGTCGTGGTCGCCACCCTCGTCGCCCTCGCCCGGCGGCGTGGCGTGCGGGCCGAAGCCGGCGGTCGGCGCGCCGCTGGCCGCGCGCAGGGCGGCCGCGCCGGGCGAATGGTCGCGATGGGTGTGCGACACCAGGATGCGCGCGATCCGCTCGCCCGCCGTGGCGCGCAGGATCGCCGCGGTGTGGCGCGGGTCGGCCGGGCCGGGGTCCAGCACCGCCACCGTGCCGGCGCCGATGATCCAGGTGTTGGTGCCGCGAAAGGTGAAAGGGCCGGGATTGCCGCAGAGCAGCCGGCGCACCCCCGGCACGACTTCGCGCGCCTCGCCGGGGGACAGGTCGTCCTCGCGCAGGAACGGGATGCCCGTCACGGCTTGCGCAACTCCCCCGGCAGGATCATCAGCCCCGCGCCGACGATCAGCACCGACCCCGCGAGCATCGCGACGCCCGGCGGCTCGCCGAACAGCAGCAGCCCCAGCAGCATGGCCCAGATCAGCCCGCTGTAGAAATACGGCCCCAGCGCCGAGACCTGGGCGGACGCGTAGGACTCCGTCAGCACCACCTGCCCCAGCCCGCCCACCAGCCCGATCGCCAGCAGCAGCAGCAGGTCCGTGCCGCCCGGGGTCTGCCACAGGAAGGGCAGCGGCAGCCCGCTCAGCGCCGCCATCAGCACGGACTGCCACAGCACGATGGTGGTGCTGCTTTCCGTGCCCGAGAGCTGCCGCACCAGCAGCACCGTCACCGCCGCCACCAGCCCCTGCGCCACCGCCAGCCCGTAGATCCAGGCCGGCGCCTGCCCGCCCGCGATGCCCTGCCCCAGCGCCACCACCAGCACGCCGCCGAAGCCCAGCAGCACGGCGGCCCAGCGGCGCGGCGTCGGCCGTTCCCCCAGCACGGGGATCGCCAGCAGGATCAGGAACAGCGGCTGCGTGTAGGACAGCACCGTCTGGTCCGCGAGCGGCAGGGCGCTGAGCGCGAAGAACGCCATCAGCATGCCGCAGATCCCCGTGGACGCGCGCGCCAGGTGGCCACCGAAGCGCCGGGTGCGCCACACCAGCCCGCCCTTCCGCCAGGCCAGCGCCACCACCACCGGCAGTGTCAGCAGGTTGCGGATGCAGGCGACCTCCACGAAGGGCACGCGCTGCGTCACCTCCTTCACCAGGGCGCCCATCAGCGTCAGCAGAAACATCGCCAGCAGCATCAGGGCCGCGCCGCGGCGCAGGTCGTGCCTCATGCCGCCACCCCTGCCGCCTCACGGGCGCGCAGCCGCTCGCGGTGCAGGTTGTACAGCCCCGCCAGCACCACCACGGCCGCACCGGCCAGCGTGGTGGCCACCGGCCAGTCGCCCCAGATCACCAGCCCCAGCAGCATGCCCCAGACCAGCGTGGTGTATTCGAAGGGCGCCAGCACGCTGACCGGCGCCAGGGCAAAGGCGCGGGCGAACAGCAGGTGCGCCGCGCCGTTGCCCGTCCCCAGCAGCGCCAGCACCAGCACGGTGCTGCCCGAGGGCCACCAGGCGGGCGGCGGAAACAGCGGCAGCAGCAACAGCCCCACCGGCACGTGCGCGAACAGCAGCCAGAACGCCACCGTGGGCGGCGCGTCGGTGCGGGCCAGCACCCGCGTCCAGATCCGCGTCAGCGCCAGCAGGCCGACGCCGCCCAGCAGCAGCCCGGCCTCCCAGCGCCACAGCACCCCGTCGGGCTGCAGCATGAACAGCACCCCCGCGAAGCCGCAGCCGGTGCTGGCCCAGCGTCGCCAGCCGACCTGCTCGCCCAGGATCGGTATGGCCAGCAGCGTCATCAGCAGCGGCGCCGCCGCCCCCACGGCGTAGGAATCCGCCAACGGCAGGCCGTGTCCCCAGGCCACGTACCAGGTGACGGTGACGGCGCAGTGCAGCCCGCTGCGCCAGGCGACGAGCTTTCCGTTGCGCGGCTGCCAGCGCATCGCCGGCCCGCCGGACAGCCGCGACAGCAGCAGGATCGACAACATGCCGAAGACGCCGCGCCAGATCATGGCCATCGCGGTGCCGACCTCTGGCAGCGCCCACTTCACCGCCGCGTCGGAGCAACTGATCACGGCGAAGCCCAGGGCGATGGTGCCGATGCCGCGCACCGTGTTCTCGGTGCGCGGCGGCGCTGCGGACGCGTCAGGCAAGCGCCGCTTCCGCATCCGGGCGCGGCGCGCCGGTGCCGTGCCGCCGCACCGCCCCGGCCGTCATCGGGCGCGACAGGGTGGCAGCCGAACGCCCCAGCAACCGGTCGTCCCGGATCGCCTCCTGCCCGAGAATCTCGGAACCCCGCATACCCCTGCACCCCGGCGGCACGGCCGGCCTTTCCCGAGGGGGCGACCCTTCGCCCCACCGCCGGTAACAAGCACGTCCGGCGCCCCGGCGCACGTCATGGGCGCCCCCTGCCCCGCGCGCAGCACGCCGCCCCGCGACCTCAGTGCGGCACGAGCGGCCAAACCAGCGCGATCAGCGGCACCCCCGCCAGCACCACCAGCACGGAAAGCGGCAGCCCCAGCCGCGCGTAGTCGCCGAAGCGGTAGCCGCCCGGCCCCATCACCAGCGTGTTGCACTGGTGCCCGATGGGGGTCAGGAAGTCGCAGGCCGCTCCCAGCGCCACCGCCATCAGGAAGGGGTCCGGGCTCAGCCCCAGCTTGCGCGCCAGCGTGGCCGCGATCGGCCCCATCACCAGCACGGTGGCGGCGTTGTTCAGGAAGGGCGTCACCGCCATGGCCAGCACCAGCGTCACGGCCAGCGCCACGGCCGGCGGCAGGTTCTGCACCGCCGCCAGCAGCCAGCCGGCCAGCAGGTCGGTGCCGCCGGTGCGCTGCACCGCCTCGCTGACGGGGATCAACGCCGCCAGCAGCACCAGCACCGGCCAGTCCACCGCGGCGTAGGCTTCCCGCGTGCTCATCACGCGCAGGATGAACAGCACCACCACCGCGCCCACGAAGGCCACCGCCACCGGCAGCACCCCGGCGGCCACCAGCACCATGGCCGCGGCCAGCACGCCCAGCGGGATCCAGCTGCGCCGCCCGGCGCCCAGCGCCACCTTGCGCTCCGCCAGCGGCAACACCCGCAGCTCGCCCAGGTTGTCCGGCATGGTGGGCGCGAGGCCGCGCAGCAGCACCACGTCGCCCACCCGCAGCCGCAGCTTCGCCAGCGCTTCAACGATGTGCTGCTGGCCGCGCCGGCTGATCGCCAGCAGCGTCACCCCGTGCCGCGAGCGCAGCGTCAGCTGCGACGGCGTGCGCCCCACCAGCGGGCTGTCGGCGGTCACCACCCCTTCCACCACGGCCATCTCGTCCGTGCCCTCGGCCGAAACGCCGGCGCGCTCGTCGCCGGTCAGCACCAGCTCGGCGCGCGACACCAGCCGCTCCAGGTCCTCGGGCTCGCCGCGCAGCAGCAGCACCTCGCCCGCGGCGAGGACGCGGTCCGGCGCGGGCGCGGGCCCTTCGCGCCGGTCGCCCTCGCCCAGCACCGCCGAAACCCGCACCTCGCCGTCCGCCAGCTCCTCCAGCGCCGCCACGCTGAGGCCGGCGGAGGCGCTGCCATCCGGCACCCGCGCTTCCACGGTGTACTGGGCGATGTTGATGGCCGCGTGCAGGGACGCCGCGGCCTTGCGTCCGCCCGGCAGTAGCCGCCAGCCCAGGCTGAGGAACAGCAGCGCCAGGGCGGAGATCGCCAGCCCCACCGGCGCATAGTCGAACATGCCGAAGGGCTGCCCGGTCAGCTCGCCCCGCACGCGCGACATGATGATGTTGGGCGCGGTGCCGACCAGCGTGACGATGCCGCCCGTCATGGCGGCGAAGCTCATCGGCATCAGCAGCGCAGCCGGCGAGGTGCCGGTGCGCCGCGCCAGCTGCAGCGCCACCGGCATCATGATCGCCAGCGCGCCGACGTTCTTGGTGGCCATGGACAGCACCATGGTGGCGCCCACCATCACGGGCACCTGCACCGCCGCCGTGCGCAGCCGCGGCGTCACCGGCCGCATGATGGTTTCCACCGCGCCGGAACGGCCGATCGCCTCGCTGATCACCAGCGCGGCGCCGACGATCACCACCACGTCGTCGGAAAACCCGTCGAAGGCATGGGCCGCCGGCACGATGCCGATCAGCACCCCCGCCATCAGCGCCGCCAGCGCCACGAGGTCGTAGGCGAAGCGCCCCCACACGAACAGGCCGATGGTGACGCCGAGCAGGCCGAAGGCCAGCCCCTGGTCCAGTGTCATGCTTTGTCCCAGGCCGGGTGCCGCTCTCCACGCTGCCGGTCCCGCCCCCCGGCGCGCAGTTCCCGGTGTCGGTTCCGGCAAGGGCATCAACAAGGGCGGGAAAACCGGGTTGCAGCGCCGTCGCGCGCCGCATCCCTCACGTCACCTCGTGTTTCGCCGGCGCCACACCCGCGCCGGTCGCGGCGCGGCGATCGGCCCCGCCGCGCCCGCCGGGACCCGGCCGCGGCGCCTCAGCGGCGCCCTACCATTCCGCGAAGCTGCCATCCGCGTGGCGCCAGACCGGGTTGCGCCAGCGGTGCCCGACCTCGGCCATGCGGATCACCTTCTCCTCGTCCACCTCGATCCCCAGCCCGGGACCGCCGGGGATCGCCACGAAGCCGTCGCGGTAATCGAAGACGGATGGGTCGCGCAGGTAGTCCAGCAGGTCGCTGCCCTGGTTGTAGTGGATGCCCAGCGACTGTTCCTGGATGAAGGCGTTGTAGCACACCGCGTCCAGCTGCAGGTTGGCCGCCAGCGCCACCGGCCCCAGCGGGCAGTGCAACGCCAAAGCCACGTCGTAGGCTTCCGCCATCGCCGCGATCTTGCGCGTTTCCGTAATGCCGCCGGCATGCGACGGGTCGGGCTGCACGATGTCCACCACGCCGGCTTCCAGGATGTGCTTGAAGTCCCAGCGCGAGAACAACCGCTCGCCCAACGCGATCGGGATGGAGCAGCACTGCCGGATGTCGCGCAGCGCCTCGGCGTTCTCGCTGAGCACCGGCTCCTCGATGAACATCGGCCGCAGCGGCTCCAGCTCCTTGGCCAGCACCTTGGCCATCGGCTTGTGCACGCGGCCGTGGAAGTCCACGCCGATGCCGAAATCCGGCCCCAGCGCGTCGCGGATCGCCTGCACCCGCGCCAGCACCGCGTCCACCTTGGCGTGACTGTCGACGAACTGCATCTCCTCCGTGCCGTTCATCTTCACCGCGGTGAAGCCGCGCTCGGCGCAGGCGCGCGCCGCGGCGGCCGTGTCGTGCGGCCGGTCGCCGCCGATCCAGGAATACACCCGCATGCGGTCGCGCAGCGGCCCGCCCAGCAACTGATGCACCGGCTGGTTCAGCGCGCGGCCCTTGATGTCCCACAGCGCCTGGTCGATGCCGGCGATGGCGCTCATGTGGATGGCGCCGCCGCGGTAGAAGCCGCCGCGGTACAGCACCGTCCAGTGGTCCTCGATGCGCATCGGGTCCTGGCCGACGAGGTAGTCCGCCAGTTCCCCCACCAGCGCCGCCACGCTCAGCGCGCGTCCCTCCACCACCGGCTCGCCCCAGCCGGAGATGCCTTCATCCGTCTCAATCTTCAGGAAGCACCAGCGCGGCGGCACGATAAACGTCGTCAGCTTGGTGATCTTCATCGCCGCTCTCCCCGCGCCTCGCCCGCGCTCAGCCCGCCGCCGGCTTCAGCGCCCGCCAGGCGGCGGCGAAGGCACGCGCCTTCTCACCGACCTCGGCGGCGCCGGCGCCCGGCCTGTACAGCGCCGAGCCCAGGCCGAAGCCCGCCGCCCCCGCCGCCACGAACTCCGCCATGCCCTCGGGCGTGATGCCGCCCACCGGCAGGAAATCCGTGCCCTTGGGAAACACGCTCAGCATCGCCTTCAGCACGCGCGGCGACAGCAGTTCCGCCGGAAACAGCTTCAGCGCGTCGGCCCCGGCGCGCAGCGCGGCGAAGCCTTCCGTCGGCGTGGAAATGCCGGGCGTGCAGAACAGCCCGGCCGATTTCGCGGCGGCGATCACCGCCGGGTCGCCATGTGGCATCACCACGATGCGTCCGCCCGCCGCCGCGACATCCGCCACCGCCGCGGGGTCGAGCACCGTGCCCGCGCCCACCAGGATTTCGGGCCCCAGCGCCGCGCTCAGCGCCCGGATGCTGTCCAGCGGCCGCGGCGAGTTCAGCGGCACCTCCAGGATCGCGAAGCCCGCCGCCACCAGCGCCTGCCCGATCGGCACCACCTCCGCGGGCGTCACGCCGCGCAGGATGGCCACCAGCGGCAGCCGGTCGAGAAAGGATCGCAGCGTCATCGGGCCATCTCCGTCCCGCCGCACAGCCCGGCCAGTTCCGCGACCTGCCACAGCCCGGCCGGCGCGGTGTCGTTCAGCACCGCGACCTCCGGCACCCCGAAGATCGCCAGCGCCCGCGCGTAGCGCTCGCACAGCGCGGCATCGCCCACCAGCGCGAGGCCGTCCCGCCCTTCCGCCAGGCCGCAGCGCAGCTCCTCGCCGATCAGCAGGCCGGACAAGTATTCCACGCTCAGCTCCGGCGGCAGCTGGTCCGCCAGCACCAGGGCGCGGGCGGAAAACAGCAGCGGCGCCGCGTTGCCGCTGCCGTCGCGCAGCGCCGCCACGCCGCGCGCGAAGGCGTCCCGCGCCGCGTCCTCCGCCGGCGGCGGTGCGTCCGGCTTCGCGAAGCGCCCGAGGATGGAATGCTGCCGCAGCACCCCGAAGAGCTCGCCCGTCATGAAGGTGGTGAAACGCCGGATGCGGCCCTCCGTCACCTCCGCCCATTTGGAATGCGTGCCCGGCAACACGAAGCGCGTCCGGCCGCGCAACTCCGGCCGCTGCGCCAGCGCGCCGGCGATCTGGGTTTCCTCGCCGCGCATCATGTTCGGCGCCGCCCCGTACTGCGCCACGCCCGGGATGATCCGCAGCGCCGCCCCCGGCACCGGCACCAGGGCGGCGGCCAGTTCCTCCGCCCCCGCCGGGCATTCGCGGTAGGGGACCTCCACCCAGCCCTGGGCACTGCCGATCATGCCCGCCGCCACCGCGGGCAACCCGGGCCAGCGGCGCTGCCATTCGCCCGCCACCTCGTCCAGCGCCGCGGCGAAGTTGCCCCCCTCGACGCGCATGATGCCGCGCGGCGCGGCCCGGGTGTCGGTCACGGTGCCGCCGGGCCCCATCAGGTAGGCGCGCAGCGAGGAGGTGCCCCAGTCCAGCGCGATCAGCTTCGGCTCCGCGGCGGCCATGCGTCACCCTCCCTCCCGGACCCGGTCCGGGGCAAGGCGCATCATGCCCCCGCCGGCGCGCCGGTGTCGAACGCCCGCCCCGGCGCCGTAACAGTTCGTCCGGCAACCCTGCGGCGGTGCAGCGCTTGAGGCAGCACAGGAGACGCCATGCCAGACCCCGCCGCGCCCGGCCGCCCGCCGCTCGACGCCGTGCCGTCCTTCATGTTCGCCACCGGGATCGAGAACAGCAACCCGACGGTGAACGGCCGCCGCGTGGACCAGATGGCCGCCAGCAACCACCTGCACCGCTGGGCCGAGGACTTCGCCCTGGTGCGGGAGCTGCGCTGCACCTTTCTGCGCTACGGCGCGCCGCTGCACACCACCTGGCTGGGCGAGGGCCGCTACGACTGGAGCTTCGCCGACGAAACCTTCGCCGCGCTGCGCGGCCAGGGCACCTACCCCATCGCCGACCTGTGCCATTTCGGCGTGCCCGACTGGATCGGCGACTTCCAGAACCCCGACTTCCCGCGCCTGTTCGAGGGCTATGCCGAAGCCTTCGCCCGCCGCTTTCCCTGGGTGCAGCTCTACACCCCCGTCAACGAGATGTATGTCTGCGCCCTGTTTTCCGGCCGCTACGGCTGGTGGAACGAGCAGCTGCGCTCCGAGCGCGGCTTCGTCACCGCCATGAAGCACCTCGTTTCCGCCAATATCCGGGCCATGCGCGCCATCCTGCGCGTCCGCCCCGACGCGCTGTTCATCCAGAGCGAGTCCGCGGAGCAGTACCACGCCGCCTCCCCTACCGCCTGGCCGGAAGCCCGCTGGCGCAACGCGGAACGCTTCCTGTCGCTGGACCTGAACTACGGCCATGCGGTGGAAGCGCCGATGTACGAGTACCTGCTGGACAACGGCATGACGCGCGAGGAATACGCCGGCTTCCGCCGCACCGACCTCAAGCGCCACTGCATCCTCGGCACCGACTACTACGTCACCAACGAGCACCTGGTGGAGGATGACGGCAGCACGCGTGCCTCCGGCGACGTGTACGGCTACGCCACCATCATCGGGCAGTACCACGCCCGCTATGGCCTGCCGCTGATGCACACCGAGACCAACCTGGTGGAAACCGGCAACGGCGAGGCCACGGCGTGGCTGTGGAAGCAATGGGCCAACCTGCTGCTGCTCTGGGAGATGCCGATGCCGGTGCTGGGCTTCACCTGGTACTCGCTGACCGACCAGGTCGACTGGGACACCGCGCTGCGCGAGAACCACGGGCGCATCCACCCCGTCGGCCTCTACGACCTGGACCGCCAGCCGCGGCCGGTAGGCATCGCCTATAAGCGGCTGATCGAGCAGTGGAGCGCGGTGCTGCCAGCGCGCAGCCTGTGCCTGCAGCTGCCCCTCGCTCCCCTCACCCAGGCCGCCGCGTCGTGAGCGCACCGAGCAACGACGCCGGCCGCACCGGTGGCGTGCCGGGCAGCGAGGCCGGCGGGCCCGCCCCCGCCGCCATCTGCCCCGGCCGCTTCGCCGGGCAGGTCGCGATCGTCACCGGCGGCGCCACCGGTATCGGCCTCGCCACAAGCCTGCGCCTCGGGGCCGAAGGCGCACGGGTCGCCGTGGTCGGCCGCGACCCCGCCACCCTGGCCGCGGCGGAAGCGGCGCTGCGCAGGGCCGGCGCGGAAGGGGTGGGCTTCCGCTGCGACGTGTCGGACGAGGCCGCGGTGGAACGCGCCACCGCCGAGATCCTGCGCTGCTGGAACCGCCTGGATGTGGTGGTCAACAATGCCGGCATGATGCTGTTCAAGCCGCTGGAACAGTTCACCGGCGCCGACTGGCAGCACGTCCTCGGCGTGGACCTGCTGGGCACCGTGTACTTCACCCGGCAGGCCTTCCTGCACATGCCGCAGGGCGGCGCGGTGGTGAACGTGTCCAGCGTGCACGCCCTGCGCACCACGCCGGAGGTGGCGCCCTATGCCGCCGCCAAGGCCGCGGTGCTGGCCTTCACCCGCTCCGCCGCCATCGAGGGCGCGAGCAAGCGCATCCGGGTCAACGCCGTGCTGCCCGGCGCCGTGGACACGCCGATGCTGTGGGACAATCCCAACGTGAAGTCCGGCGTCGAGGTGGTGGACCGCGCCCAGGTCGGGCAGACCGCCGACATCGCGGCCGCCATCGCCTTTCTGGCCGCGCCGGAAGCCCGCTTCGTGACCGGCGCGTCCCTGGCCGTGGATGGTGGCCGCCTGGCCCGGTTGTGACGCGCCCGGCCCGGAGCCGCCGCGGCGTAGCAGGCTCCCGCCCGCCACGAGGCCGGCAACCCCGGGCCAGGGACGCCGGGACGCCAGCAGCCGGGAAGCGCGGGGGCGGCAGGCACTTCAACCGCCGCTCTGCGACGTCCCGGCCCGTGGCGAAGGCCGCCTGCCCCCGGCCGCCGCGGGTGCGTCGCGGCCGGGAAGCGCCGAGGCTTACTTCAGATGCGCCGCGAGGTGCTTGTTCATCTCGAACATCGTCACCTTGTCCTTGCCGAACACCTTCTTGAGCTTGTCGTCGGCCAGGATCTCGCGCCCGTCATCCGGGTTCTGCAGCTTGTGGGACTTGATGTACTCCCACACCTTGCTGACCACCTCGCCGCGCGCGAGCTTGCCTTCGCCCACCACGGCGGCCAGTTCCTCGGACGGCTGCAGGGGCTGCTGCAGCGCGTTGGGCTTGTTGCCGGCGGCCGGCTTGGCGACCTTGGTGCCCTTGGGCGGAGCTTCCTTCTTGGCCTTCTTCGCGGGCTCGCCGGCCTCGGGCGCCTGGTCTCCGGCTGTCTTCTCGGACTTCTTGGTGGGCATCGACACACTCCAGGTCGGGATCGCTCGCGGTTTGCTGAGCTGTTGCGATGGAAGCTGAGGCGCAACGGGAGGGGCAGCCGGGAGTTTCCGGCCCCGTCCCCCGTGGCAGGGCACCGGCCATCCCGCGGAAAGGCAGGCCGGAGATGCGACTCGGGGCTGGCATCCCCTCGAACATCGGGAGCAGCTTCATCAAGACCGGGGCGGGCCGCAACGGGTGCGCATGGCCCGGCGACGAAACGCCGCGGGGCTGCGTCGCGGCGGACACTGTTTCCCCCCGGTTGCGCCGGACCGGCGGAGGTGGTGTCTGGGCCTTGCCGCACCGCACCACGGCATCCGCCGCCCGCTTCCCGCCACCCCGCGCCACGCCGTTTTTCTCCCCGATCGAGCAGCGATGAACAGCACCAACCGGCCCCTGCCCGCCGCCGATGACGGCCTGCCCATGCCCGCCCGGCTCTGGGCGGTGGTGGCCGTGCTGCTCGGCTCTTTTCTGGGCACGCTGGACAGTTCCATCGCCAACATCGCCCTGCCCAGCATCGCCGCCGACCTCGGCAGCACGCCCGCGGCCGCGGTCTGGGTGGTGAACGGCTACCAGCTCGCCACCGCCGTGGCGCTGTTGCCGCTAGCCGCGCTGGGCGAGCGCTTCGGGGCCAAGCCGCTCTACCTGGTGGGCACGCTGATCTTCACCCTGGCCTCGCTGCTCTGCGCCCTGGCGCCCGATCTCGGCTGGCTGGTGGCGGCGCGCGTGCTGCAGGGGCTGGGCGGCGCCTGTGCCTCCGTGGTGGGCGGGGTGCTGATGCGGGCGGTGTTTCCGGCCCGAATGCTCGGCCGCGGCATCGCGCTGTTCGGCCTGACGGTGGCGGTGTCCACCGCCGTGGGCCCCAGCGTGGCGGCCGGCATCCTGCTGGTGGCGGACTGGCGCTGGCTGTTCGCCGTGAACCTGCCGCTGGGCATCGTGGCGCTGCTGATGGCGCAGCACTTCCTGCCCGCCAGCACGCCGCAGCACCGGCCCTTCGACACGCTGGGCACGCTGTTCAACGCCGCCGGCATCGTGCTGCTGGTGCTGGGCGTGGATGCGCTGGGCCATGCCCCCGCCCTGGGCCTGGCCGAAGTTGCCGCCGGGCTGGCGATCCTGGCCCTGCTGCTGCGGCAGCAGCGGGCGCAACCGCACCCGCTGGTGCCGATGGATCTGCTGCGGATCCCGCTCTTCTCGCTCTCCGTGGTGACCTCGATCTGCTCCTACACGGCGCAAACCGTGGCCTACGTGTCCCTGCCCTTCTTTCTGCAGCACGGGCTGGGCTACGACGCCGTGCGCACGGGGCTGCTGATCACCCCCTGGCCGCTGGTGATCGTGCTGGCGGCGCCACTCTCCGGCTACCTGTCCGACCGCTACCCCGCCGGCATCCTCAGCAGCATCGGGCTGGGCTGCCTGGCCGCGGGGCTGCTGGCGCTGGCGCTGCTGCCGGCCGCCCCGGCGGACTGGGACATCGTGTGGCGGATGGTGCTCTGCGGGGTCGGCTTCGGCTTCTTCCAGACGCCCAACAACCGCGCCATCCTGACCTCCGGCCCGCCCTCCCGCACCGGGGCGGCCAATGGCATGATGGCCCAGGCCCGGCTGCTCGGCACCACGCTGGGGGCGGCGGTGGTGGCGCTGGGCTTCGGCCTGTTCGGCAGCGATGGCGCCACCGTGCCGCTGCTGCTGGCGGCCGCAGCCTTTGCCGCCGGCGGCGCTGCCGCCAGCTTGGGGCGGCTGGCAGCCTGAGCCCGGGGCACCCCGCCCGCAGCCCTGAACTTGCCATGAGACATCTCAGCTTACGGAGATGCGATCTCCGTTGCGGCGCCCGCACCGCGTCGCGGCGTCCCCGCTTTGCCTGGCGCGACGACGTGATCGGCCCGATGCTCCGCGGCCGCCGGCGGGAGGTCTGACGAGGCCTGCCGTATGGTCCCGGCAGGAGCAAGGACGGGCGCGGCGCGAGAGGCCGTGTTTCACTCGGCGTCGGGTAGCACCGAGGAGCACCGACGGCCCTCGCGCGCCCTCGCCGCCTCGGACCATCCTGAACGGCCATGCGGCCTCAGGCGATGCGGCGGACCTCGTCCCAGACCCGCAGCGGAGCGGGGTTCCAGGGCTCCATCGGTCCGCGCCGCTCGAAGGCTTCCAGGAACGCGGTCGGCTCATGCATGGGCATGTCGAGCAGGTCCGCCATGCCGTACTGCCACCACCGCGTCGCCTTGAGGCGCTGCCTGACTCCCTCCGGGAATCGGTGGCGGATGTGCTTGGCCGGATTGCCGCCCATGATCGAGAAATCCTCGACCGATTTGCTGACGAGCGCCTGGGTGCCGATGGCGGCACCATCGCCCACCACCACGCCGTTGAGAAAGGTGACGTCCTGGCCGACCCAGACGTCGTTTCCCAGGACCGGCGGCGGCTTGTCGGGATAGATGTAGGTCGCGGTGTGCGGCCGGGTCCTCCCCGCATCCGCCCAGGCCGCGCTGACGTTGGAGCTGCGCCCGAAGTAGAAGGCGGTGCTGGTGCTGACGGCCTCGATCGGGTGACGCGCCCCCGGCCAGTTTATCCTTCCACCCAGGGAGCAGTACCGCCCGATGGTCAGTGCCGGGTGCAGCGCCGAGTTCGAGTAGCTGAGCGCACCCATGCTGCACAGCACCTCCCCCTGGAAGATGCCGACATAAGGTTCGATGCTGCAATCACGTTGGAACCACACGACGTTGCGGTCCGAGAAACGGTCCAGGTTGATGTCCATGGCCGTGAAGATCTTGTGGTCCCGAAGCATGTCCCGGAAGGGCTTCAGCGTTCGTACCCACACGTGGTGATCCGTCTCCCTTTCGATCACGCTCTGCCTCCGGCGCCCCGCCCTCAGTGTCGCGCAGGAAGCTGACAGCGGCGATCCCCCGGCGCAATCCGCCGGGCCGCGCGCCGCAGCCCCCGTTGGCGGAATGGATCGAGGTTCCGCAACGCTGGGCTCATCGGAAGCGCCCGGCCTCACATGCGGGAGAAACGTCGCCCTGCCCGCCAAGTGCCCATGCAGCTCGGTCAGGCTGCGGGGTGCGTGGCTCGCCGAGGCCAGCAGGCCGAAGCCCGGACATGCTGAAGTTTCGATTGAACATTGGGAAAGTGGCGGAGGGGATGTCCGCCTAAGTGGCGTCCGGGGGTGTTCGCCGCTGTCCAGAAAGTCCTTTGCTTCGGAGGGTTTTAGCAACCTCAGCGTCCGCCGGTGTCTGTCCACGTTCAGGGCAAACCGGGTACGCTGCGGGGGTTGGCGCGGGGGTTGAGAGACCGCGCTTCTTCGTGGGTAGGGCGGACGATGGCACCCTCAGCAGGAAGATTGTCGGCACGTGGCGTCGAAGCCCTGAGCAAGCCGGGACGCTACCCGGACGGGGGTGGGCTTTACCTGCAGGTCTCCCCTGCCGGCACCAAGGCGTGGATCTTCCGCTACTCCATGGCAGGGCTGCTGACCGCCAACGGGAAGCGCGGCGAACGGCAGATGGGGCTCGGTCCCTATGGGGAACGGGCTCCCGGTGTGACCCTGGCCGAGGCTCGCCGGAAGGCTGCTGCCGCGACACAGCGGCTGCGTGAGGGGCAGGACCCTATGGAGGCCCGCGACACCGCCCGGACCGCCGACGCCGAAGCCCGCGCCAAGGTCGCGGCCAACAGCTTCCAGGCCGTGGCCGACCGCTACATGGACACGCACCTGCAGGGGCTCTCCAACCCCAAGCACAGGGCGCAGTGGCGCAGCACCCTGGCCACCTACGCTTATCCGTCCCTCGGCAGTCGCCCGGTCGCCAGCATCACCCGCATGGAGGTGGCCGATGCCCTGCGGCCGATTTGGAACACCAAGCGCGAGACCGCCCAGCGCGTGGTGCAGCGGATGGACCGGGTGTTTCGCTACGCCAAGGCGGCAGGGCTGCGGGACGGCGACAACCCAGCCTCCATGCGCGACGGCCTTTCCGCGCTGCTGACGGCTGGCGTTCCTGGCGGGATCAAGGGTAGGCGCCACCACCCGGCCCTTCCCTGGCAACAGGTGCCGGCCTTCATGGTGGCTCTCAGGGGTAAGGAAGGCCTGGCCGCCCGCGCCCTGGAACTGGCGATCCTGACAGCCGCCCGAACCGGCGAGGTGATTGGAGCGCGCTGGGCCGAGATGGACCTGGACGCGGGAACCTGGACCGTGCCGGCCGAGCGGATGAAGGCCAAGCGCCCACACCGGAAGCCCCTCACCCCAGCTGCGGTGGCACTGCTGCGCACCCTGGCGCCCACGGGCCAGGAGGAGGGCTCCCAGGCCTTCGTTTTCCCGGGCGTAAAGAGGGGGAAGCCCCTGTCCAACATGGCCATGGCTATGCTGATTCGCGGGATGAGCGAGGGAGAGCCGGACCAGCCGCCGCGTTGGCGGGATGCGAAGGGAGACGCCGTCACCCGGCACGGCTTCCGCAGCACCTTCCGGGACTGGGCGGGAGAGACGGGGCAGCCTGTGGATCTGGCCGAGGCGGCGCTAGCGCATGTGGTCCGCGACAAGACCGAAGCGGCCTATGCCCGGAGCGATCTCTTCGACCGGCGCCGGACCATGATGGAGGCATGGGAGGCTTGGTGCGCGACCCCTGCCCTTCCCGCGAACGTGTCGCGGCTGCGGCGGGCAAGGGAGGCGTAGCCGCCCACCGGTCGCCCGGAAGACGGTGCAGCACCGGCTACACGTCAAATCCGGTCGGACAGGTCGGACAGGTCGGGCAGCCCGCGGAAAACTGCCAAAAACCGCTGTCCGACCTCGCGCAAACCAGGTCGGACAGGTCGGACAGGGGCGGGCTTACGGGCGGAGGGGGGGCTGGCGCACGAGACGGCGAACCCGGTGAGGGCGGCCTGTCGCGGGTCCGACATGCTGGAGCAACGCCGGCCGCTGATTGAGGCCTTGGGGCAGTTCTGCAGCGGGATGGGAGCACCAACGCGCCGGCGGAGGGGTGCCCCGAAAGGTGCTTAGACTCCTCCTCTACCCCTTCTTTTCCCTGGGAGGGGGCTTCAGACCGCCACAACGCCACAACCCAGAACTTACCTAGGTTTTTGCCGTTTTCGTTCCGCAACAGGATTTTCGGTGTGGCGCTTCGAAATCGGGCTGTAACCCGCAGAAAACTTGGCTTGTGGTGTTGTGTCGGTTTGGAAGTGAGTGGAGGGCTGCTGCCGAACTGGCGGCGGCCCTCGCTCGCTACACCGGCTTCTGAGAAGTGGCTCAGCTCTCCTTCGGCCCGCTACTCGACATCCTGACAGGCATCCGAAATGGCGCCGTCACCTTCGGATGTCCTGCGCCCACGAGGTTTGCGGGATTTCGAAATACGTTCGAGCATATCGGCTGCGTACGAGCCGGCTTCCCAAACATGCGGAGTATCTGCCGGCAGGCCATCAAGGTCTCGGGCTGCGTCGGAGGTTTTGGCCACGAACACGAGCATGGCGGCAACCTCCGCCAGGTCGCTCTTGGGGAGGCGCGCCGCTATGGCA
>NZ_JBLLEB010000017.1:0-95355 GCF_047690175.1 Roseomonas sp. BN140053
ATCACTCGGCCACGCAGGTCCTCCGACAAGGTCTTCGCCATCGCCGCTGGCCTCCAACCCCAGCCAGCAGCTTGAATCAGATTGCCCCCGAGCCGGGCAAGCCCTCTGATTCGGTTCGCTCGGGATCTGCTCTAGCGAACTGAAACTCACATCCGAGTCAGTTCATCCGCTCGCCGGTATGAGCGGCGCACGTGGCCGCCGGGAGGGAGAAGGAATTCTCCCTCCCGGACCCACCCTCATCTTTTTTCGGGAGCTGCCGCGGCTGGGTAGGCAGCATCGCTGCAAATGACTGAGAAGAAGCCAAATTGTTGGCGCGTGTCGACGCCGCAGTCGCCGGAGGGCTGAGCCCTCCGGCGCGCCCAACGTCTCCACCCCGGCTGCGGCAGCGGCCCCGAAAAGAAGATGAGGGGGAGGGTCCGGGAGGGGGAGAATTCTTTCTCCCCCTCCCGGGGCAAGCTTCCCCGTCAGCCTATCGGCAACAGCGGCGCCAGGAACCCGGCCAAGCCTCGCAGCACCACCTCCGGCTGCTCGCGATGCGGCACGTGGCTGCAGCCCTCCAGCAGCAGCTGCCGGGCCGGCCCGGAAACCAGCGCCGCGATGCGCTCGGGGTGGCGCGTCGAGCCGTACTCGTCGTTGTCGCCATGGATCGCCAGCACGGGGCAGCGCACCCGTCGCAGCTCCGCCTCCGCGTTCCAGGGCGCGAAGCGGGGCGACAGCCAGGTCCGGGTCCAGGCGTCCAGCACCCAGCGCGCCTTGTCGCCGTGGTAGCGCACCAGCCGCCCGAACTGCCCGGGGTCGCGAAAGGCGACCTCCGCCGCGCGGATGCCGTCCAGAGTGCGGTCTTCCACGAAGACCTGCGCCGCCTCCGTCACCACCGCTACGCAGAGCTCGGGCTGCTGGGCGGCCAGCCCGACCGACATGGCGCCGACGGCGCTGTGACCGAAGGGAATGGCACGCGCGATGCCCAGTCCCGCGCAGAGCGGCCGCAGCCCCGCCGCCGTCTCGTCGCGCATGAAGTCCAGCGGCAGCGTCCCGGGATGCGGGTCCGACCGCCCGAAGCCCAGCCGGTCATAGGCCACCACCGGCAGCCCCAGCGCCGTCGCCAGCCGGCCGGGAAAGTCGCGCCACAACTCCACGCAACCCAGCGAGTCGTGCCCCAGCACCAGCACCGGATCCGCGCCCAGCGAGCGGCCGTCCGGGCACCAGGAGCGTGCGAAGAGGCTGCCATCCCGCCCGGCCACTTGGTGGTCCGCCACGGCAATGCTGCCGGGGTAGGCTGAATCCGGACCGGCCGGAACCGGGCCCGGCAACACGGCGCCCGCGAAAGGCTCCCACGTCATCCGCGTCTGGCCGCCGCGCCTCGCCGCTTCACAGCTTCACGCCGTAGCGGCCCAGCAGCCGCCCCGCCACGAAGCGCAGCACGCGGTCGAAGGAGTAGCCCAGCAGCCCCAGCACGATGATGCCCACGAAGACCCATTCCGTGCGGGCGTAGTTGCGCGCCGTCCAGATCAGCGCCCCCAGCCCTTCCTGCGCCGCCACGATCTCGGCCGACACCACGGTCAAGAAGGAATTGCCCATGGCGATGCGAGCGCCGGTGATCATGAAGGGCACGGTGGAGGGCAGGATCACCGTGGTCAGCATCCGCATCGGCCCCGCACCCAGCGAGGCCGCGGCGCGCAGCCGCAGCGGGTTCACCGCCTGCACGCCGGCGATGGTGTTGAGCGTGACGATGAACACGGTGGTGTAGAAGATCAGCGCGACCTTGGAGAGCTCGCCCGGCCCCAGCCAGATCACCGCCAGCGTCACGAAGGCGATGGGCGGGATGAAGCGGAAGAACTCGATATAGGGGTCCAGCAGCTGCCGCACCACCGCGAAGCGCCCCATGAACACGCCCAGCGGAATGCCCACCAGCACGCCCAGGCCCCAGCCCGCGGCGATGCGCGCGGCGGAGGCCAGCACGGAGGTCAGCAGCGTGCCGTCCTCGGCCAGTTCCAGCAGCGCCGCCCAGGTATCGGCCGGCGAGGGCAGGAACAGCGGCGAGGTGCGGCTGCTGACCACCTGCCACAGCACCAGCCCGCCCAGGATGGACAGCGCCGCCAAGCCGAAGCGCCCGAAGCCCGCTCGCCGCCGTCCTGCCGGCTTGATACGTGGGATCTCCTGCACCGCTTCCGTCATGCCGCGGTCGCCGTCTCGGGCGCCTCCTGCACCAGGCCCTGGGCGCGCAGGGTGCGGCTGACCTCGGCGCCGATGTCGTCGCGCAGCGTGCGATACAGCGCCAGCGTCGCGGGGTCGGCGGTGTCGCGCGGGTGCGGCAGGGCGATGCGCTCCACCGTCTTGATCCCGGCGCGCGGCCCCGCGGTCATGGTCACCACCCGGTCGGCCAGCAGGATCGCCTCCCAGATGTCGTGCGTGACGAACACGATGGTGCAGCGCGTGGCGCGCCAGATGCGGTCCAGCTCGCGCTGCAGCACCTCGCGCGTCTGGGCGTCCAGCGCGCCGAAGGGCTCGTCCATCAGCACCACCGACGGCTCGTTCACCAGCACGCGGGCGATCTGCGCGCGCTGCCGCATGCCGCCCGAGAGTTCCTCGGGGAACTTGTCGGCGGCGTGCGACAGCCCCACCAGCGCCAGGTGATGCGCCGCGGCTTCTGCTCGGGCGCGAGCGGGCACGCCGCGTAGCCGCGGGCCGTATTCCACGTTCTCCCGCACCGTCAGCCAGGGAAACAGCGCCTCGGAGCTCTGGAACACCACGCCGCGGTCGATGCCCGGACCCGTGACGGGCCGGCCGCCCACCCGGATGCTGCCCGTCACCGGCTGGAAGCCGGCAATGGCGTTGAGCAGGGTGGACTTGCCGCAGCCGCTGGGCCCCAGCAGGCAAACGAACTCGCCGGAGGCGATGTCCAGCTCCACGCCGGCCACGATCTCCTGGCCGCCCAGGGTCAGGCCGACCCCTTCCAGCGTGATGGAAGCCCCCTCCGGCATCGCGCTCAGGCCTTGAAGAAGCCGAGTTGCAGGGAGCGGCGATAATCCACCCGCGTCGGGGTGATCTTCTGCTCCGCCAGGAAGTCCGCGATCATGTCGTAACTTTCCAGGTCGGCCGGAGTGAAGTCGCGCACCTGGCATTCCACGTCGCCCAGGAAGGACATGGTCTGCGCGGTCGGGATGCGCGCCATGGCCTGCACCGCCGCCGCCGCCCGGTTGGGATCGGCGCGCACGATGTCGCAGGATCGCGCCAGCGTCTTGAGCATGTTGCGCGCCAGGTCGGCGTTGCGCTCCAGCCAGGGCGCCGCCGCGGTCAGCCACATGGTGTAGGTGTAGCCCACGTCGCCGCTGGTCAGCAGCACGTGGCCGCCCTGACGCACGCCCATGGTCGGCCAGGGTTCCCAGGCGAAATAGGCGTCCACGTCGCCGCGCGCCAGCAGCGCCGGCAGTTCCGGGGGGCCGGAGCGGACGAACTGCACGGAAGCCGGGTCGATGCCGAACTTGCGGATGGTCAGGCCGGTGGAATACTCGCTGACCGTGCCGGCCACGATGCCGAACTTGCGGATCATCCCCGGCGCGGTGATCTCGCGCCGCGCCACCAGCTTCAGGTAGCGGCCGGACTGCTCGTAGATTGCCAGCGGCCGTAGCTCGGCCCGCGCCAGGCGGATCATGGTCGTGGGCTCGGCGCCACAGCTCAGGTCCACCTGCTGCGCCACCAGCGCGTTCAGCGCCTCGCCGCCATCGGCGAAGGACTGCATGGTCAGGTTGATGCCGTCCGCCTCGAACATCTTCTCGCGCCCGGCCAGGAAGAAGGGCGTATAGGCCGGGTCGGCGCCCACGCCGATGATCGGCGGGCGGGTCTGCGCGCCCGCCGCGAAGGGCAGGGCGGTGGCGGCGAGTCCCGCCCCGAGGAGGCCTCGGCGCGACAGTGGGGGCAGCGTCATCGGGGAGTTCCTCCGTTCGGGGTTCAGGGATTCACGGTGCAAGCAATAATTCAGCCGTCGCGCAGACCGGCCTCGCGCAGCAGCGGCAGTACCTCTTCGATCACGTAGGGCAACTCGTCCCGAAAATTCACGAAGCTCATGGTGGTGCCAGCGAAGCCCGCCTCGCTCATGCGCACCATCTCCTCGGCGATGTGGCGCGGCGTGCCCACCAGCGGATAGGTGCCGGCACCCGCGGCGAAGCGCTTGCGGTGGCGCTTGTAGGTTTCCGGGTCGTGCGAGCCAGAGAACTTCTCCTTGGCGCTGGTGTAGCGGTCTACGCTAACGGTATCCGCCATCCGCACGGCGTAGTGCTCGTAGTAGTCCTCGGCCTCCGCCTGGGTCGGCCGGCACACCACGTGGCAGGTGGTGAAGACGCCCACCTCGCGCCCCTGCGCCGCCGCGCGGACGCGCATGTCCTCCACCTGGCCGCGGCCGGACTCGATGTCGTTGAAGGTGGTGAACAGGAAATCCATGGAGCGCGCGGCGAAGTCGCGCCCCGGCGGCGAAAAGCCGGCGTTCAGCGTCACCGGCTGCGGGCGCTGCAAGGGGCGCGGGCGGCCGGACACGCCGGTCAGCTGGTAGTACTGGCCGTGATAGTCGAAGGGTTCGGCCTCGCTGTAGATGCGGGAGATGATCTCCATCCATTCCCGCCCCTGGCCGTAGCGGTCCTCGATCATCGGCAGGCCGAACACCGCGAATTCCTCCGGGTTCCAGCCGCACACCACGTTCAGCCCGGCGCGCCCCTTCGAGGCGTGGTCCACCGTGGCCAGCGCCTTGGCGGCGAAGACCGGGTGCACCAGCGGCACGTGCACGGTGGAGAACAGCCCGATCCGCTCCGTCACCCCCGCCAGAGCCGCGGCGAAGGTCAACGTTTCGAAGGAATGCTCGCGGCTGTTCAGCTCGCCGCCGAAGCCCTTCCAGCGCGCGATCGGCAGCAGGAACTCGATCCCCGCGCGGTCGGCCATCTGCGCGACGGCGACGATGCCCTCCCAGTCGGCCGGCCAGCGCTCCGGCACCTTGGTCAGCGTCAGCCCACCGTCGGCGTTGGTGGAGAAGATGCCGAGCTTGAAGCGGTTGGGGCCGCGCAGCAGGTGCACAGGGGGCGTGGCAGCGTTCACAGAACTTTTCCGGGGTTCAGGATGTTGCGCGGGTCGAGCGCCCGCTTGATCGTGGCCATCAGCGCCAGCTCCTCCGGCTGCCGCGACAGCGGAAGGTAGGCGCGCTTGAGCAGGCCGATGCCGTGCTCGGCCGACACCGAGCCGCCGTAGCGCGCCACCACGGCGTAGAGCTCGTCCTCCAGCACGCCCTTGGGCGAGCGCCCGTCGGGGGCGGGTCCCACCACCAGGTGCAGGTTGCTGTCGGCGACGTGGCCGTAGAACACCGCCGTGGCGCCCGGCCAGCGCGCCGCCAGCACCGCGCGCAGCTCCGCCACCGCGGCCTCCATGTCGGCCAGCGGCACCGACACGTCGAAGGGCAGCAGGCCCGGCAGGATGCGCGGGTATTCCGCCGGGCTCTCGCGCACCGCCCAGAAGGCGCGGCGCTCCGCCTCGGACTTGCTGATCACGGCGTCGGCCAGCAATCCTTCCTCGAACAGCGTGCCCAGCGCGTTCTCCAGCACGTCCTCCTCGCCCGCGGCGCGCGACACCTCGATCAGCAGCGCCAGGGGCGCGGTCAGCGGCATCGGCGCGGGCACGCCGGCCAGCACGGTGGCGTAGTGCCAGAAGTCGTCCCACATCGCCTCGAAGGCCAGCAGGCGGCCGGGCAGCATCGCCTCCAGCCGCCGCAGCACGCGCAGCGCCGTGCCGAAATCGGGCACCGCGCACATCGCCGCGGCGCGGTCCGCGACGCGCGGGTGCAGCCCCAACACCACCCGCGTCACCACGCCCAGCGTACCCTCGCTGCCGATGAACAGCTGGGTCCAGTCGAAGCCCGCGTTGTTCTTGATCAGCTTGTTGAGCGAGCGCACCACCGTGCCGTCGGGCAGCACCACCTCCAGCCCGCGCACGTTCTGCCGCGCCATGCCGTAGCGCAGCACGGTGTTGCCGCCGGCATTGGTGGCGATGTTGCCGCCGATCGAGCAGCTGCCGCGCGCCCCGAGGTCGATGCCGCAGGAGAAGCCCGCCGCCTCCGCCGCCTCGTGCACCCGCTCCAGCGGCGTCCCGGCCAGCGCGGTCAGGGTGGCGGCGGCGGCGTCCACCTCCTCCACGCCGCTCATGCGCTCCAGCGACAGGGCGACGCAGGCCTCCACCGGGTGCGCGCCGCCGGACAACCCGGTCAGCCCGCCTTGCGGCACCACCGGCTGTTCGTGCGCGTGGCAGATGCGCAGCGCCGCCGACACCTCCTCCGTCGAGGTCGGCAGCAACAGCGCCAGCGGCCGCACGGGGGGCAGGCCGGACCAGTCCTGCGCGTTGCGCGCCGGGATCTCCTCGCCGGTGCGCAGCGCGCCGGGGGGCAGCGCTTCCCGCAGCGCGGCGACGACGGGCCGCTCGTCCGGGACGGTCAGCATGGCGGTGCCTCGTGCGAAGAGCGGCGTCGGTCGGGTAGCCCGGGAGGGAGAAGAGGCTTCTCCCTCCCGACCTCCCTCATCCTTTTTCGGGAGGCTGCCGCAGGGCCGCGGGAACGTGGCGCGGAGAGCACCGCTGTCGCGGGCGGAAGGCCGCCATCGCCGGAGGGCTGAGCCCTCCGGCGCGCCCCACCGCGCCACCGGACTGCGGCAGCCTCCCGAAAAAGGATGAGGGGAAGGGTCCGGGAAGGGGAGAAGTCCCTTCTCCCCTTCCCGGAGTCGTTCGCCGTTGGCACGGGTCCAACCATCATGCCGGCCGCATCAGGCAGCCGTGGCCGCGGCCAGCGGGCGCCGCACCGGCTCGTCCGGCGGCACGGCATCCAGCAGGCGGCGCGTGTAGGGGTGCTGCGGCTGGGCGAACACGTCGGCGGTGCGCCCTTCCTCCACGATCACGCCGCCCTGCATCACCAGCACGCGGTCGCACAGGTGCCGCACCACGGACAGGTCGTGCGAGATGAACAGCATGGCGAAGCCCAGCTCCTCGCGCAGCCGCAGCAGCAGCGCCAGCAGCTGCGCCTGCACCGACACGTCCAGGCCCGAGGCGATCTCGTCCGCCACCAGCAGCCGCGGCAGCACGCACAGCGCGCGGGCGATGTTGACGCGCTGCCGCTGCCCGCCCGAGAGCTGGAAGGGGAAGCGCTCGCCGGTGTCGGCGCCCAGGCCCACCGCGGCCAGCAGCTCGCGCGCCCGCTGCTGCCGCGGCGTGCCGTCGCCGGGCACCACTTCCAGCGCCTGGGTGACGATGCGGCCGACCCGGCGGCGCGGGTTCAGCGCGGATTGCGGGTTCTGGAACACCATCTGCGTGGCGCGCGCGCGGTGCGCCCGCGTGGCCCCGGACATGGCCGACACGTCCACCCCGTCCAGCACGATGCGCCCGGCGCTGGGCGGTTCCAGCCCCACCACCAGTCGGGCGACGGTGCTCTTGCCGCTGCCGCTCTCGCCCACCACGCCGAGGAACTCGCCCTCGCCCACGGTGAAGCTGGCGGGGTGCAGCGCCACCGTCCCGGCGCCGTGGCGGAACAGCCCTGATCGTGCGGGGTAGTGCTTGCTCAGCCCCGTCACCTCCAGCACCGGCCGGGTGCCGGCGGCCGCGGCGACGACGCGGTACGGCACCAGCGCGGGCGGCTGGATGCGCGGCGTGCTGTCGGGGTGCAGGCAGGCGACGGCGTGGCCGGGCTGCCGCGGCTCACTCAGCGGCGGCTCCACCCGGGCGCAGTCCGGCTGCGCCACCGGGCAGCGCGCGGCGAAGCGGCAGCCGGCCAGGGTGGCGAGACTCCGCACCCCCGGCATCTGGTCGGGCAGGGTGAACAGCGCCCGCGCCGGGCCGCGCACCGGCGGGTTGGCCAGCAGCAGGCAGCGCGTGTAGGGGTGCTGCGGCGCACCCAGCACCTCCGCCGCCGCGCCGTGCTCCACCGGGCGGCCGGCGTAGAGCACCAGGATCTCGTCGCAGACCTGGCCGGCCAGCCGCAGGTCGTGGGTGATGAAGATCACCCCCGTGCCGTGCCGCGCCTGCAACTCCGCCAGCACCTCCACGATGCGCGACTGCACGGTGACGTCCAGCGCCGTGGTCGGCTCGTCCGCCACCACCAGCCGCGGCTCGCCGGCGAAGGCCATGGCGATCAGCACGCGCTGGCACATGCCGCCCGAGAGCTGGTGCGGGTAGCGCCCCAGCAGCTCCTCGCCGCGCGCGAGGTGCACGGATTCCAGCAGCGCCAGCATCCGCGCCCGGCGATCCGTGGCCGAGCGCAGCCCGAGGTGGCGCAGGTGCTCGTCGAACTGGCTGCCGACCGAGCGCACCGGGTTCAGCGCCGATTGCGGCTCCTGCGGGATGAAGGCGATCTCGCGCCCCATCCAGCCGCGCCGCTGCGCCGGCGTCGCCGCCAGCATGTCGCGCCCGCGGAAGCGCAACTCGCCGCCGGTGATCCGGAACCCCGGCGGCAGGTCGCCGGCGATGACGCGGCCGATCATCGACTTGCCGGCGCCGGATTCCCCCACCAGCCCGAGCACGCGCCCTTCCGGCAGGGTGAAGCTGAGGTCCTTCAGCACGCTGGCCGCGGAACCGTCGCGCCCGATGGCGAGCGACAGATCGCGCACCGCGAGGAGTTCGGTCATGGCGCGCTCAGGCTCCCTCGCGGCCCAGCAGCCGCACGTCCAGGGTGCGGCGCAACCCGTCGCCCAGCAGGTTGAAGCCGGCCACAGTGACGAAGATCGCGGCCATCGGGAACAGCACCGCCCAGGGCGCCTCCACCACGTCGCTGCGGCCGTCGGCGATCATCTGCCCCCAGGCCGCATGGCTGGCCGACACGCCCAGCCCGACGAAGGACAGCACGGCTTCCGCGATCACGGCGATGCCCATCTCCAGGCTGATCAGCGTCAGCAGCAGCGGCAGGGTGGAGGGCAGCACCTCCCCCACCAGGGTGCGGGTGTGGCCGAAGCCCAGCAGCCGCGCGGCGGCCACGTGGTCGCGCCGCGCCACCACCATCACCTCCGAGCGCAACACGCGGCAGAAGCGCGTCCAGTCCACCAGGATGATCGCCAGCACCAGCTTGTCCGTGCCCACGCCCAGCCCGACCATCAGGATCAGGCTCAGGATCACCGGCGGGAAGCTCATCCAGATATCCACGGCGCGGCCCACCACCCAGTCCACGACGCCGCCGAGATAGCCCGCCAGGTGCGCCAGGATCGTGCCCAGCAGCATCGCCCCCAGCGTCGCCAGCACCGCCACCGCCATGGCCACCCGCGCGCCCCACAGCAGCCGCGACAGGATGCAGCGGCCCAGGCTGTCCGTGCCCAGCGGATAGGCGGGGTTGCCGCCATCCACCCAGGCCGGCGGCAGCAGCATCGCCAGCAGGTCCTGCTCGGACGGGTCGTGCGGCGCCACCCAGGGCGCCAGCAGCGCGCAGCCCAGCACGAGGAACACGGCGATCAGCCCCACCACCACGCGGGGTGAGCGCAGCGCGCGGCGTAGCATCAGCGCCCCCCTAAGCGCGGGTCGAGCGCGAGGTAGGCGCCGTCCACCACCGTGTTGATCAGCAGCACGGTGACGCAGTAGGTCAGGCTGACCGCCTGGATGATCGGCAGGTCCACGTTGCGCACGGCGTCCACCATCAGGTTGCCCAGGCCGGGATAGGAGTAGATCACCTCAACCAGCATGGTGCCGCCGAACAGGAAGCCGAACTGCACGCCCATCAG
Source organism: Roseomonas sp. BN140053 (assembly GCF_047690175.1). Lineage (NCBI taxonomy): Bacteria > Pseudomonadati > Pseudomonadota > Alphaproteobacteria > Acetobacterales > Roseomonadaceae > Roseomonas > Roseomonas sp. BN140053. The sequence goes on from NZ_JBLLEB010000017.1 coordinate 9,720, forward strand.
CGTCAGCGTCGGCAGGATGGCGTTCTTCAGCGCATGCGACACCAGCACGCGGCGCTCGCTCAACCCGCGCAACCGCGCCAGGCGGATGTAGTCCTCGTTGTAAGCGTCCAGCAGCGAGGAGCGCAGCACCCGCATCAGCGGCGGCGCGAAGGCCAGCCCCATGGCGCCCGCCGGCAGCAGCAGGTGCTGCAGCACGTTGTCCAGCAGCGCCATGTCGCCGGCCAGCACCGCGTCCAGCAGCAGGAAGCCGGTGGGCCCGGGCGGCACCATGCCGGCGCTCATCCGCCCCACGAAGGGCAGCACCGGCCACAGCACGCCGAAGGCGAGCAGGAACAGCAGCGCCCAGAGGAATTCCGGCACCGACATGGTCAGGATGGCACCGACGTCGCCCGCGGCCTCCGCCGCGCCACCACGGAAGTAGAACAGCAGCAGCCCGCCACCCAGCCCCAGCACCGTGGCGAAGACCATCGCCAGCAGCGCCAGCTCGATCGTCGCCGGCAGCACCTGCAGCACCACCGCCCCGGCCTCGCGCCGGTACTGCACGGAGGTCCCGAAATCCCCCTGCAGCACGTGGTTCAGCCAGATGCCGTATTGCTGCACCAGCGGCAGGTCCAGCCCCATCTCCACCCGCTTGGCGGCGATCTCCGCCGTGGTGGCGGTGGGGGGCAGGGACATCACCGCCGGGTCCAGCGGCAAGACGCGCAGCACGCAGAACAGCAGCACCGACACCGCCAGCAGGATCGGCACCGCCACCAGGAAGCGGCGCAGCAGCAGGCCGGGAATGCCCCCCACGCGCGTGCTCCCTCAGCCCCAGGTCATGGATTGCGGCAGCAGCCAGCCGTTGCCGTACTTCTCGTAGCCGAGCTCGCGCTTGCGCACCACGGTCACCACGCTCTGCAGCAGCGGCAACGACAGGCCCTGCTCCACCGCGTCCTGTTCCAGGCGGCGGTAGCCGGCGATGCGCTCCTCGTAGTTCGCGGTGTCGAACAGCGCCAGCGTGCGGCGGCCGATCTCGGGGTCCTTGGAGGGCGAGAAGGCCATGTTCGGGTTCATCATGTAGCCGATGTAGATTTCCGGGTCGGCCGTGGCGTTTTCCCAGGCATACAGCGTCAGCTCCGGCAACTGGCCGCCGCGGTTCAGCTCGAAGTACTTGGCGTACTCGATCACCTGCAGGTCGGCCTCGATGCCGACGCGCTTCCACATCTGCACCATGGCGCGCGCGATGTCGTAGTCGCCGGGGAAATGCCCGTTGGTGGTGGCGAAGCCGACCCGCGCCGGCTTGTCCGGGCCGAAGCCCGCCTCGGCCAGCAAGGCCTTCGCCTTGTCGATGTCGAAGGGGAAGCGGAAATCCGGCACGTCGCCCGGCGAGCCCGGCGTCGCGAACACCGACAGCGGCCGCGCCGCGCCGCCGAAGAAGGCCTGCGACAGCGCCGCCTTGTCGATGGCGTGGTGCGCCGCCAGCCGCACGCGCGGGTCGGCGAAGCCGCGGTCATTGCGGCAATGCACCAGGATCACCCGCGTCGCCGGGTTGGCTTCCGCCACCAGCCCGGACACGCGGTTCAGCCGCGCCACCTCGCGGATCGGCACGTTGGTGGTCATGTCCACCTGGCCGGACTGGATCGCCGCCACGCGCGCCGAGGGGTCCTTCACCACCTGGATGGTGACGCGGCCGATCTTGGCCTTGGGCCCCCAGTAGTTCTCGTTGCGCTCCAGCACCATGCGGCTGTTCATCTCGTACTCGGCCAGCCGGTAGGGCCCGGTGCCGATCGGCTTGCGGCCGAATTCCTGCGCGCCCACCGAGGAGACGTAGTTCTTGGGCACGATGTAGGAGCCCATGAAGGCCATCCACTCCGGCGCCGTCGGTGCCGCGGAGGAGAAGCGCATCACCGCCCGCGTCGGCGACACCACCTCGATGTCGCTGACCTTGCGCCAGGAGGTGACGATGTCCAGCCCCTGGCCGGGCCGGGTGCGGTCGAAGAAGGTGAAGCGGAAGTCGTCGGCCGTCATGCGGCTGCCGTCGTGGAAGCGCACGTCGTCGCGCAGCTCCACCGCCATGCTCATCGCGTCCGGCGCCAGTTCCCACTTGGTCAGCAGGCCGGGGATCAGCCGCAGGTCGGGCGCCTGCATGATCGGCTGGTCGAACACCGCCTTGAAGATCGACTGCACGTCCGGGACGTAGCGCAGGTTGGGGTCCCACGACGTGACGTCGTTGGGCCAGGCAATGGTGATCGCGTCCGCCGCGGCGCGGCCCGGCCGTGGCAGCCCGGCCATCGCCAGCGCGGTGCCCCCGAGGAGGTGGCGGCGGGAAAGGGGCATCGTGGCGCTCTCCTGGCTTTCCGAACGCGCAGCTCGCGGAAGCGGCCCGCCATGGGCCGCCCCCCGCGCATCCGCCGCGGCTGCAACAGCGCGCGAGCCTATGGGACCCACGCGATACTGCAAGCTTAAAATAATTTCCCCGTGGGGTCCGGTTTCAATTTCCCACCGTCGCCTGCATGCGAAAGCGGCAGGTGCTGCCGCCGGCCACGGCAGCGCACTGCGTTTCCTCCACGCTGGCCGGCTTTCCCAGCAGGATCGGCCCGAGCGCCGTGAGCATCCCGACGATCGCGTGGCAGACCGGATGCGCGCTGGTCCCGATGCCGGCGGCGAAGGGGCTGTTCTCTACGGCCAGCACCAGCGCTTCGCCCTCGCGGGAAAAGCGCCAGATGCCCCAGCCCAGTTCCGGCGCGGTGGCGGCGATGGTGTCCATCATGCGCGCGGCGTCGTCGGCGCCGGCGGCGCGGTAGCTTTCCACCGAACGGCCGCCGAACTCGCGCACGGAAGCGCCCAACGCGTCCAGCGCCGCCAGCCGCTCGGCCTCCGGCAGCCGGGCGAACAGCCCCATCAGCGCGTCGTGCCGCAGCATCATGTAGCGGATCGCGCCGTCGCGGTACTCGCCGCGCGCGGCGTCGAACTGCAGCCTGTTCCGAAAGCCCGTCACGCGTCCTCGCCCTTTTCCGCCAGCACCGATCGCGCTTCGCCGGGGCGGAGCCGCACGGGCGTCCCGCGCGGCAGCACCGCGGGCAGCCGCGCCACCATCACCGGCCCCAGCGCGCTGCGGATGCTGGCCAGCACCAGCGGCGCCTGATCGTCGCGGCCGGGCAGGGTGGTGCATTCCTCCACCACGCCGGTCTCGCAGGGCAGCGCCGTCCAGCCGTCGTGGCCGCAGCGGAAGCACAGCAGCCGCGCGGGATAGCAGGTCTGGCCGCAGCGGTCGCAGCGCATCACCGGAACGCTCATGCCGCGGGGGCTTCCAGCAGCGCGGCGTTGGCGCACATGCCGTAGCGGTACTGCACCATGCCGTAGCCCGCCGCCAGCGCCAGCCGTGCGCCCGGTACCTGCCGCGCCCCCGCCCGGTTGCGCAGCTGCTGCACCGCCTCCACCACGCCGTGCAGCCCCGCCGCCGCCCCGGCCTGCCCGGCCGAGAGCTGCCCGCCGGAGGTGTTCACCGGCAGCGCCCCCGTGGCGATGCGCTCGTGGAGCAGCCGCCGCACGTCGCCATCCGGCGCGAAGCCGAGATCGGCGAGTTGCGCCAGCACCATCACCGGGTAGTCGTCGTAGATGCTGGCGAGGTCCACCGCCTCCGGCCCGACCCCCGCCTCCGCCCAGAACTCGCGCGCCAGCCCGGCCAGCCCGGTGGACAAACCGTCGCCCTCCCCATGGTCCGGGTTGTAGCGGCAGCGCAGCGCGCGGATGCGGATGCCGTCCTCGCCGCGCGCCAGCACCACGGCGTCGGCGCCGGACACCACGGGCACGCAGTCGAAGCGGCAGAGCGGGTCGGCCACGATGCGGTCCGACAGGTATTCCTCCAGCGTCAGCGGCGCGCGGTACACCGCCCCCGGATTGCCGGCAGCCCAGCGACGCTGCGCCATGCACAGCGCGCCGTAATCGGCCCGTTCCAGCCCGTGCGCGCGCATGTGCCGCTGCGTCAGCATGGCGAAGGGGGCATTGGGCCCGCCGAAGCGCAGCGGCGCCAGGTGGTCGCGCGTGGTGCGGTTGTAGTTGTCCACCAACCCGGCGAAGTCGCCCGGCCCGAAATGGTCGCCCGACACCACCGCGACGACGTTGGCATCCCCCGCCTGGATGGCGCGGGCGGCGTGCTGGATCATGTTGATCCCGGAAGCCCCGCCCAGCGCGTCGTCCATGCACCAGCGCAACGTCAGCCCCAGTTTCCAGCCCAGGTCGATGGCGTGGTCCGGGCTCAGGGTGAAGGAGGACACGGCCAGACCGTCCACCTCGCCGTGCGCCACGCCGGCATCGCGCAGCGCCGCCGTGAAGGCCGCCGCCAGCAGCCCCGGCGTGTCCACGCCCTCGGGCCGGCGGCGATAGGGCACCTCGGCCGCGCCGATCAGCCCGACCCCGGCGAAGCGGCCCGCGCCGGTGCTGCCGCCGCGGTCCGCGCCCGCACCACCGTCGTGCCCCGGACCGGAGCCGCTGCCGCGGCCCGGGGTGGAGCCGCTATCGCGGCCCGGGGGATCACCGGGCAACGGTGACGCCCGCCCGCTCGCGGTCCCAGGACGCCGCGGTGATGCCGCGCTCGCGCAGGACGAACTTCCGCACCTTGCCGTTCTCCGTCATCGGCAGGGTGTCGGTGAACTCCAGGAAGCGCGGCACGGCGAAGTAGGGCATCCGGGGGGCGCAGAAATGGATCAGCTCCTCCGGCTGCAGAACCGCGCCGTCGTGCAGCACGATCGCCGCCGCGACCTCGTCCTCCGCCAGTTCCGACACCACCGGGAACACCGCGGCATTGGCCACCGCCGGATGCGCCAGCAGCACCTGCTCCACCTCGAAGGCGGACACGTTCTCGCCGCGGCGGCGGATCGCGTCCTTCATGCGGTCCAGGAAGCGGAAGCGCCCGTCGGGGTCGCGCACCACGCGGTCGCCGGAGTGGAACCACAGGTTGCGCCAGGCCTCCACCGTCTTCTCGGGCATGCCGAAATAGCCCGACGCGAAGGAGAAGGGCTCGTCCGCCCGCAGCACCAGCTCGCCCGGCTCGCCGTCCGGCACCGCTTCGTCGTTCTCGTCCACCACGCGCGCCTGGAAGCCGGGCTGCACCCGGCCCATGGACCCCTGGCCGGGAGCGTCGTGCTCCTCGGCAATCACGAAGTTGGTCTCGGTGGAACCGTAGCCGTCCAGCAGCCCGAAGCCGAAGCGCTCGGCGAAGGCCTGCTGGAAGCGCGCCGGCACGCCAGGCGCCAGCGCGATGCGCAACCGGTGCGCGCGGTCGGCCGCCGAGGCTTCGCGCGACAGCAGGATCGGCACCATCGCCCCCAGCAGGTAGCCCACCGTGGCGCCGTGCCGCGTCACCGCCGGCCAGTGGCCGGAGGCGGAGAAGCGCCCTTCCACCACCAGCGGCACGCCGAAGATCAGCGCCTGGAAGAAGCTGTTCAGCGCGTTGGTGTGGAACAGCGGCAGGCTGGTCAGCAGCACGTCGTCCGGCCGCAGCCCCAGGATGCGGCCGGTGTGCAACCCCCACCACACGTACTGCGCGTGCGGGCAGCACACGCCCTTGCTCAGGCCGGTGGTGCCCGACGTGTACAGGATGGCGAACAGGTCGCCCGGCCCCACCGGCGCCGCCGGCACCGCCTCGCCCAGCGGCGGCAGCGGCTCGTGCGCCAGCTCGGCCGGCGCTTCCGCCGCGTCGCCGATCAGCCAGACCCGTTCCAGAGTCTCGGGCCGCCGTTCCAGCGCGGCGGCGGCGCGCATCGGCCCGGCCTCGGCCACCAGCAGACGGGCGCCGGAATTGTCCAGCACGTGCTGCAGCTGCGCGCCGCGGCAGGCGGTGTTGATCGGCACGCAGACGGCGCCGATCCAGCCGCAGCCCAGCACCACCTGCAGGAACTCGGCGCGGTTGGAACACAGCAGCGCCACCCGGTCGCCGCGCCGGATGCCCGCCGCCATCAGCGTGCCGCCGAAGCGCTCCGCGATGCTCAGCGCGTCGCGCACGCTCCAGCGCACCTCGCCCGCCACCAGCAGCGGCGCGTCGCCGTGGGCGGCGGCCTGCCGGCGCAGGATGGCCGGCAGGGTGCGCTCCGCGGCGGGCGGCGGGACCATCATCCGCGGCTCAGCCTTCCACCAGCGCCAGCACGCGGCAGGGGCTGCCCGTGCCGCCGACGATCTTCAGCGGCGGGGTGATCAGGATGGCGCCCTTGGGCGGCAGCTGGTCGAGGTTGGTCAGGCTGGCCAGCCCGAACTTGTTGGCGCCGTGCATCATGGTGTGGCTGGGGAAGGGCGGGGTGAAGCCGTGCGCCTGCCCGGCATCGGTGCCGACGCATTCCGTGCCGAAGCCGATGGCGTCGCGCTGTTCCACCAGGAAGCGCACCGCGTCCGGCGAGGGCCCGGGGGTGTGCGAGCCGTCCTCGGACATGTTGAGGAAGGCGTCGCCCTCGCGCTGGCCCCAGCCCGAGCGCAGCAGCACCCAGGACCCCGCCTCGATCCGGCCGTGCTTCGCTTCCCACGCTTGGATGTGCTCGGGCGTCAGCAGGAAATCCGGGTCGGCGGCGCATTCGGCGGAAAAGTCCAGCACGCAGGCCGGCGCCACCAGCCGCTCCGCGCCGATCGTGTCCAGCGCGTTGTTGGGCTGGTCCTTGCCGGACACCCAGTGCACGGGCGCGTCGAAATGCGTCCCCGTGTGCTCGCCCAGCGTGATGTTGCTCCAGGCCCAGGCCGGGCCGCGGTCGTCGTAGTGCGAGATCAGCTCGCTGGAGAAGGGCAGCGACTGCCCGAACATCGGCGGCAGCGCGATGACCGGCGTGTCCGGCCCCAGCGGCTGCGACAGGTCCACCACCCGCACGGCCCCCGAGGACAGGGCACCGGCGAGCTGCGCGAGGAGGTTGCTGGGCATGGGAACGGCGGTTCTCCGGGCTGGGGTTCGGGAGGGGTGAGGGTCAGGCCAAGGGGGCAGGGGCAGGGGCCGGCACGGCGCGCGCGCCGCCGTCGGTGGGCAGGAAGCTCTCGATCGTGGCGATAGCCTGGCCCAGCGCCTTGCCTTCCTCGTCGCGCAGCGCCGCTTCGCGCAGGCGCCGCACCCAGTCGGCGGCATCCGTGCGGCCTTCCAGCCGCACCGCCATCGCCACCACGCGGTCGAACTTGCCGGTGCCGCGGGCGTGGGTGTCGCTGTAGCCCTTGATCAGCCGGCGGCATTCCAGCACCTGCGCCGCCAGGGCCGGGTCGGTCGGCGCCACGCGCCGGGCGTGGTCCAGCCAGGCCTGCATGTGCGCCACCTCGCGCGCGTGGCGCAGCGTGCCGCGGCGGACCCGGCGCATCCCGCCGATCACCCAGAGCGGCACGAACCAGCGCACCGTGCCCGTGCGCACCCGACGGCCGCGGTTGATCCAGCGGTCCAGCAGCCGCGACAGGTTCGGCGAACCCTCGATGAAGCGGCCGACCGGCGCGGGCAGGGAACCCGCGACCTCCTCCAGCCGCGGATGCATGAACTCGGTGGTGTAGACGATCTGGTCCGGCTTGGCCTTCTGCTCGCGCCGGACGCGCTCGAAGCGGCTGGCGCGGGTCTTGAGGTCGGCCACGCGGATCACGTCGTCGTAGGCCATGGCGTTGGCCACATGCTTGGCCGCCGCCAGCGTCAGCGGCGCCCCCGCCGCGGTTCCGTCCAGCCGCGCGAACTCCGCCACCCGGTCGAGATACTCGGCGCCGTAGCGCAGGTCTTGGAAGTCCACCACCTTGCGCAGGCCCGCGACCAGCATCGGCTGCGCTGCCGCCGGGAAATCGCGCCCGATCCGTCCCAGCAGCGCGTCGAAGCCCGCATGCCCGATCGGCGACAGGTCCGGCAGGCGCTTCTCGCCCACCGGCCCGCTGACCTTGCCCTCGCCGCCGCCCGCGGCCCCGGCCAGGGTGCCGTCGAAGCCCAGCGCGAAGGCGCGCAGGCTGGCCTCCACGCCGACGCCGGCGCGGCGGATCGTGTCCTCGAAGGCGGCGCGCGGGAAGGGCAGGGATTCCGTGGCGGCCAGCGCGCCGAACAGCACGGCGGACACCACGCTGCCGCTGCGCTCGGCCAGCGCGGCCATGTCGAAGCACACGAAGCGGCGCGAGGCCGCCGCACCCGCCTGGTACACGGGGGTGTTGTCGGCGGCGCCGTCGCCGGGCACCGACTTCTCGTCCACCGCGTAGGCCCGGTGCGCCGAGGCGATCAGCGTGGTGCGGTCCGGCGTCACCAGCCCGCGCTGCATCGCGCGCCCGGCCTCCATCAGCTCGGCGCCGATCACCACGTCCAGCTCGCCGGGGGTAGGGGTCAGCGCCAGCACCGGCGTCTGCCCGCGCCGCCGCTCGCCCAGCTCCACCATCTCCAGGTAGTAGATCGTGGCGCCGGTGCGCTGGGCCACGCCCGGCACGGCGGTGGACTGCGCGTAGTACCCGCCTGCCTCGGCCAGTGACACGATCCAGTCCACCAGCACGCCGCCGCCCTGGCCGCCCATGGCCAGCACGGCGACGTTGATCGAGCGCGTGCGCGTCGCCTCCATCACCCCCATCGCGGCGGCCTCAGGCCGGCACGACGCGGCCGGCGTCGCGGCGGCGCTGCAGCCATCCGATCACCGCGTTGCGGAAGCGCGCCTGCCACAGGTCGCGCCGCGTCGGGTTCTGGATCAGGTCGGCCCGGTAGAAGGAGGGACACAGCACCGCGGCCTCCGCCACCTCGCCGCAATTGCCGCAGCCGACGCAGCTCTGGTCGATATGGGCCACCGGGTCGCTGCGCAGCGGGTCCTCGGTGTGGCGCATGCTCAGCGACGGGCAGCCGGACAGGCGGATGCAGGCGTGGTCGCCGGTGCAGACGTCCTCGTCCACCCCGAAGCGCTCGCGCACCACGCGCTTGCCGGCCTTCAGCGCCTTGCTCACCAGCGGCTTGATGCGGCGCTGCTTGTTCAGCATGCATTCCGACGACGCGATGATGACCTTCGGTCCCTTCACCGCCGTGGTCAGCGCTTCCTTCAGCGTGTCGCGCACCTTGGCCACGTCGTAGGTGCGGTCGATCCGCCGCACCCAGTCCACGCCGATGCCGCGCAGCGCCGCCTCGATCGGGTGCTTGGTGCTGCGGTTGGCGTTGTCGGCGCGCGAGGACAGGATGTCCTGCCCGCCGGTGGCGGCGGCGTAGTGGTTGTCCACCACCACGATCACCCCGTCGCTTTTATTGAAGACGGCGTTGCCGATGCCGCTGGTCAACCCGTTGTGCCAGAAGCCGCCGTCGCCCATCACCGCGATCGATCGCTTCCCCGCGTCCACGTTGAACGCCGAGTTCGAGGCTGGCCCCAACCCGTAGCCCATGGTGGTGGCGCCCAGGTTGAACGGCGGCAGGATGGAGAACAGGTGGCAGCCGATGTCGCAGGCGACGTGGTGCTGGCCCAGATCCTTCTGCGCCAGCGTCATGCCGGCGAAGATCGGCCGCTCCGGACAGCCCGTGCAGAAGCCCGCCGGCCGCGCCGGCACCGCGGCGTCCAGCGGCGCCCGCAGCTCCTCCGGCACGCCGGCCGGACGGTTCGGCGCGCGCGCCTCGGCCGGCAGGGCGGCGGGCAGGTGGTCGCGCAGGAAGCCGCGCAGCCCCTCGGCCAGCACGGCGGTGGTGTATTCGCCGCCCATCGGCAGCAGGTCCTTGCCCCGCAGCGGCGTGTGGATCCCGGCCTTGCGCAGGATGCTGTGCAGGTTCTGCTCGATGAAGTCGGGCTGCCCCTCCTCCACCACGATCACCGCCGTCTTGTCGCGGCAGAACTCCACCACCTCCGTGTCCACCAGCGGATAGGTGACGTTGAGCACGTAGAGCGGGATCTGCGTTTCGCCCCACAGGTCGGCCAGGCCGAGCTGCTGCAGCGCCCGCATCACGCCGTTGTACATCCCGCCCTGCAGGATGATGCCGACCTCCTCGTGCGCGCCGCGGAAGAACTCGTTCAGCTGGCGCTCCCGGATGAAGCGCTGCGCCGCGGGCCAGCGCTGCTCCAGCTTCTCCTTCTCGTGCTTGTAGGCCGCCGGCGGCAGCACGATGCGGTTGACGTCGCGCTGCGGCGCTTCCAGCGCCTGCTTCAGCGTGAAGGCCGGCGGCTTGTTGTCGGCGCAGGTGAAGCGGCCGTGCACGTGGCACGCCCGGATGCGCAGTTCCAGCATGACCGGCGTATTGGACGCCTCCGACAGCTCGAACCCGTCCTTCACCGCCTTGACGATGGAGGGCAGGTTGGGCCGCGGGTCCAGCAGCCACATCTGCGACTTCATGGCGTAGGCGTGCGAGCGCTCCTGCATGATGGAGGAGCCTTCGCCGTAATCCTCGCCCAGGATGATCAGCGCGCCGCCGGTCACCCCGCCGGAGGACAGGTTGGCCAGCGCGTCGGAGGCGACGTTGGTGCCGGCGGTGGACTTCCAGGTCACCGCGCCGCGGATCGGGTACATCACCGAGGCTGCCAGCGTCGCGGCGGCGGTGGCCTCGCTGGCGCTGCTCTCGAAGTGCACGCCCATCTCGTCCAGGGTTTCCCGGGCGTCGGCCAGCACGTCCATCAGGTGCGAGATCGGCGAGCCCTGGTAGCCCGCGACGTAGCCCACCCCGGCTTCCAGCAGCGCCTTGGTGACGGCCAGGATGCCCTCGCCGCGGAACTCCTCGCCGGCGCCCAGCTTCAGCTGCTGGACCTCGTTCGCGAATGATCTCTCAGCCATCGCTTCCCTCGCTACGCACGCCCGTGGTGTTGCCGTCAGGGCAGCCGTGTGGGCGGGCTCTGGGGCGGAACAGGGGCCCAGCGGATGGGCCCGATGAAAAACAACGACCGTGCGATCCAGCGTCGGCTCTTGTGCGGCCGTGTGTCTGACCTTAGCGCCTTCCGGGCCGGACCGGAATACATTTCAAGCTTAAACTTCCCGGCTGTTGCAGAACAGGAAACAGCAAGCCGGGGGGAAGTATCCCCCCGGACCCCCTTCTATTTTCGGGAGTTTGCGGGTGTGCCCGTGGCCACCGACGCACTTTTACTCCCGAAAGAAGGAGGGGGACCGGGGGAGTTCACTCCCCCGGCCTTCCTTGCCCCCGCGGATCAAACCATTGGCCCGCCGCGCTCAGGGCTGCGGCAGCACCGCCGTGGCCTCGATCTCCACCAGCGCCTTTTCCTCCACCAAGGTGGTCACGCCCACCAGCGTCATGGCGGGGAAGTTCAGCCCCAGCACCTCGCGGTAGGCGGCACCCAGCGGCTTCAGGCTGCGGCGGTATTCCGCCACGTCCACCACGTACCAGGTCAGCCGGCACAGGTGCTCCGGCCCGGCCCCGGCTTCGCGCAGCACGTCGCGGATGTTCAGCAGCGCCTGCCGCACCTGCGGCACGAAGCCCTCGGCAAAGATGCCGTGCTCGTTCCAGCCGATCTGCCCGCCCAGGAACACGGTGGGCCCGGTGGCCAGCACGCCGTGCGCGTAGCCCCGCGGCGCCGGCCAGCCCTCGGGCAGCAGCTGGCGGTGCCCGGCCGGGGTGGGGGGGCGGGCGACCTGCATGGCGGTCACGGGCAGTTTCTCCTGGCTGGTCTCGATGGAGGAAGGCAGGCTCACGGCGCGGCCGCCTCGTCCGCGGGGTCCCGGGCGGCGGCGCGCTCCTGGGCCTGGCGGATGGATTCCTTGGCGCAGGCCAGCACGGACAGCGCGTCCTGCATCTCGCTGGCCCGCATTCCGCCCAGCAACTCGCCCAGCCAGCCGGCATGGGCGGCGGCCACCTTGCGGAACAGCCGGCGGCCGGCGGCGGTCATCTGCACCAGCACCACCCGGCGGTCGGTGGCGGACACGCTGCGGGTGATCAGCCCCTCGGCTTCCAGCTTCTCCGCCACCAGGGTGACATTGCCGTTGCTGACCATCATGCGCCGGCTCAGCTGCCCCAGCGTCATGCCGTCGCGCATCCGGTCCAGCTGCGCCAGGAAGTCGAAGCGCGGCAGGGTCATGTCGAACTCGACCCGCAGCCGGCGGCGCACCTCGGACTCGATCAGGTTGGTGCAGGTCAGCAGCCGTAGCCACAGGCGCAGCTCCTGCACGTGGTGTTCGGGGGCTTCGCCCACCTTGGTTTCGGCGTCCAGCACGGGGGCCAGGGCATCGCGGCCGGTCATGGCACTTCTCCGCCGGCCACGGGCAGGCACAGCCCCGTCATGGCGCCCGACGAGGCCCGGCACAAGAAGGCCACGCCGTCCGCCACTTCCTCCGGCCGCACCAGCCGGCCCTGCGGGTTGCTCCGCGCCAGGCTGTCCCGCGCCGCTTCCGCCGAGCGCCCGGTGGCGGCGGTGATGCGCGCCACGCTCTCGGCCACCAGGTCGGTGTCGGTGAAGCCCGGGCACACCGCGTTCACCGTCACCCCGGCCCGCGCCGTTTCCTGCGCCAGGGCGCGTGTCAGCCCCACCACCGCGTGCTTGGCCGCCACGTAGGCGGACACGTAGGGATAGCCCTTCAGCCCGGCGGTGGAGGCGACGTTGACGATCCGCCCGTAGCCCGCTTCCAGCATGGAAGGCAGCACGGCCTGGCAACCATGGACGCAGCCCATGAGGTTCAGCTCCAGCATGCGCCGGAACTCATCCGCCCCCGTGCGCGCGAAGGGCTGGCTGGAAGCGCCGCCGGCATTGTTGACCAGGATCGCCACCGGCCCGCGTTGTTCCACGGCGCGGGTGATCGCGGCGCGCAGCGCGGCCTCGTCGGTGACATCGGCAACCTCGGCGGCCGCGGCATCCCCCGCCGCCACCGCCTCGCGTAGCGAGGCCTCGGTGCGGCCCAGAACCGTTACGGTCGCGCCGTCGCGGGCCAGGGCGGCAGCCACCGCGCGGCCGATGCCGCGCCCGCCGCCGGTTACGATCGCATGCCGTCCCTGCAAAAATCCCAACCCCATCGCCCCGGTGCGCGCAGAATGATTGACCGCGCCATATCCTTCAAGCTTAAAATGCCTGCACGCCGGCAACCACGCGCCGGCCGCTGCTTCCCACCTTCGGGAAGCCCCCCGCAACTGGGAGCTGGGCCTGATCATGCGGATCTCGATCATCGGGGGCGGCCCGGCCGGGCTGTATTTCGCCATCCTCATGAAGAAGGCGCGCCCGGCGGACGCCATCACGGTGTATGAGCGCAACCACGCCGACGACACTTTCGGCTTCGGCGTGGTGTTCTCCGACCAGACGCTGGAAACCTTCGAGAAGTACGACGAGCCCAGTTTTCGGGCCATCACCGACCACTTCGCCTACTGGGACGACGTGGAGGTCAACTTCAAGGGCGAGAGCTTCCGCATCGGCGGCAACGGCTTCTGCGGCTGCTCGCGTCAGACGCTGCTCAGCCTGCTGCAGCACCGCGCCGGCGCCCTGGGCGTGGAGATGCGCTTCGGCACGGAAACCTCCGAGGAGGAGCTGGCCGGCAGCGACCTGATCGTCGCCGCTGACGGCATCAACAGCGCCGTGCGGGCGCGGCACGCCGAACACTTCCGGCCGCGCACCGACCTGCGGCGCAACAAGTTCGTCTGGCTCGGCTCCACCCGCCCCTTCGACGCCTTCACCTTCTTCTTCAAGGAAACCCCGCAGGGCATCTTCATCGCCCATTGCTACCAGTACGAGCCGGGCCGCTCGACCTGGGTGATCGAGACTGATCCCGAGTGCTTCGCCGCCTGCGGGCTGGACAGCATGAGCGAGGAAGAATCCGCCCGTTTCCTGGAAGGGATCTTCGCCGAGGAGCTCGGGGGGCACCCCCTGATCACCAATCGTTCCATCTGGCGCAACTTCCCGATGATCCGCAACGAGCGCTGGGTGAAGGACAACATCGTCCTGCTGGGCGACGCCAAGGCCACCGCGCATTTCTCCATCGGCTCCGGCACCAAGCTGGCCATGGAGGACGCCATCGCCCTGTTCGAAGCCTTCCGCGCCCAGCCCGCCGCGGAACCCTCCGTCCCCGATGCCCTGACCAGCTTCGAGCGCGACCGCCGGCTGGACGTGGAGAAGACCCAGCACGCCGCCGACATCTCCCTGGTGTGGTTCGAGCACGTCCGGCGCTTCTGGAACTTCGACCCGCTCTTCTTCTCCTTCGGGCTGATGACCCGCGCGCGCGCCATTACCTACGACAACCTGGCCCTGCGCGCCCCGGACTTCGTGGAGGCCGTGACCCGGCGCTTCGCGGCGGAGGTGCCGCGCAACGTCGCCGGCGCCACCCCGCGTCCCGAGGCGCCGCCGATGTTCCAGCCCTTCCGCCTGCGCGACATGGTGCTGGACAACCGCGTCGTGATGTCACCGATGTGCATGTACACCGCCACCGACGGCCTGCCCAACGATTGGCACATGGTGCATCTCGGCGGCCGCGCGGTGGGCGGCGCGGGGCTGATCTTCACCGAGATGACGGCGGTGGACCCGCTGGCCCGCATCACCAAGGGCTGCGCCGGCCTCTACAACGATGCGCACGAGGCCGCCTGGAAGCGCGTGGTGGATTTCGTGCACGCCAATTCGCGGGCGAAGATCTGCCTCCAGCTCGGCCATGCCGGGCGCAAGGGCAGCACCAAGCTGATGTGGGAGGGCATGGACCGCCCCCTGGAGGAGGACAACTGGGACACCGTCTCCGCCTCCCCCCTGCCGTACTGGCCGGATGGGCCGGTGCCGCGTGAGCTATCCTGTGAGCAGATGGCGGAAGTGGTCGCCCATTTCGTGCAGGCCACGGAACGCGCCGCGCGCGCCGGCTTCGACATGCTGGAGATGCACTGCGCCCACGGCTACCTGCTGGCCTCCTTCGTGTCGCCGCTGACCAACCGCCGGTCTGACGAATACGGCGGCAGCCTGGAGAACCGCCTGCGCTTCCCGCTGGAAGTGTTCCGCGCCATGCGCGCCGCCTGGCCGGCGGAGCGGCCGATGTCGGTGCGCATCTCCGCCACGGACTGGGCCGAGGGCGGGCTGACCGCGGCGGATGCGGTGGAAGTGGCGCGCGCCTTCGCCGCCGCGGGCTGCGACCTGATCGACGTGTCCACCGGCCAGACCGTGCACGATGCCAAGCCGATCTTCGGCCGCATGTACCAGACGCCCTTCGCCGACCAGATCCGCAACGAGACCGGTCTGGCCACCATGTGCGTGGGCAACATCTCCTCCGCCGACCAGGTGAACACCATCCTGGCCGCGGGCCGCGCCGACCTCGTGGCGCTGGGCCGCAGCCACCTGACCGATCCCGCCTTCACCATGCGCGCCGCCGCCTGGTACGGGGTGAACGACCAGTACTGCCCGCCGCCCTACAAGCCCGGCCAGCACGCCCAGTCCGTGCTGCTCCGCCGCGAGCGGGAAGAGCTGACCGCCCTGCGCAAGCGCGTGAAGCCCAAGAGCTACGCCGGCCGCGCCGCCACGGTGAGCGCCGTGCTGGAAGAGCCGACACCCTGACAGGCCGGAGCGTGGTGGCGGCGCGGGAATGGCGCCACCGCCCTGGACCAGCCGCGCTTCGGCACGGGTGGAACGCCATTCCCGGCGGCAGCCCAGGCCGATCGTTCCGCCCTCCGCGATCTGGCCGCTGTCTCATGGCGGGAGCATAGTGCGGCCTTCCTGCGGATACGGAACCACCCGTCCATGACCACCACGACCCCGGATGGCGGTGCCGCCCCGGTCGCGCCGGATGCGCGCGCCGCCGGCGTGCCCACCCCCGACACGCTGGCGCGCCTGTCGGAGCTGATCGCCTTCAACAGCGTCAGCCGCCATTCCAACCACGAGGTGATCGACTGGGCCCGCGCCCTGCTCGAAGGCGCCGGCGCCCGTACCCGCACCAGCCTGAACGCCGACGGCACCAAGGCCAACCTCTTCGCCACCTTCGGCGATCCCGACATGCCCGGCGGCCTCGTGCTGTCCGGCCACACCGACGTGGTGCCGGTGGACGGGCAGGACTGGAGCAGCGACCCCTTCCGCGCCGAGATCCGCGATGGCCGCCTCTACGGCCGCGGCGCCTGCGACATGAAGGGCTTCGTGGCGGTGGCCATGGCCCGCGCCCCCGCCCTGGCGGCGGCCGGGCTGCGCAAGCCGCTGCACGTCGCGCTCTCCTACGACGAGGAGGTCGGCTGCCTCGGCATCCCCGTGCTGCTGGACGACCTGGCGCGCGCCGGCATCCGTCCCTCCGGCTGCCTGGTGGGCGAGCCCACGCTGATGCGCGTGGTTTCCGCGCACAAGGGCGGCCGGCTCTACCGCGTGAAGGTACGCGGGCGGGCAGCGCATTCCTCGCTGACGCCGCAGGCGGTGAACGCGGTCGAGTATGCGAGCCGGCTGATCGCGCGCATCGCCGCCATCGGCGACCGGCTGCGCGCGGAAGGCCCCTTCATCCCCGGCTTCGACGTGCCGCACAGCACCATCTCCACCAACCTGATCCAGGGCGGCAACGGGCTCAACATCGTGCCCGCGCTGTGCGAGTTCATGTTCGAGCACCGTTTCCTGCCCGGCAGCAACCCCGACGCCCCCTTCGAGGAGCTGCGCGACGTCGTCGAACAGGAACTGCTGCCCCGCATGCAGGCCGTGGACCCCGAAACCGGCATCGAGTTCACGCCCATCGGCAGCATCCCCGCCCTGAACATCGACGGGGCCGACCCGCTGCTGGGCAACGCGCTGGCGATCCTGGGCGCCGAGGGGGCGGACAAGGTCGCCTACGGCACCGAAGCCTCCTTCTTCCAGGAGGCCGGCGTACCCTCCATCGTCTGCGGCCCGGGCAGCATCGCCCAGGCGCACCGCGCCGACGAGTTCGTGGCCCTGAGCGAGCTCCGCGCCAGCGAGGACTTCGTCGGCGCCCTGGTGCAGCGCCTGGACGCCTGACCTGCGCCGGCGTTGGGCCTGTCCGCGGCTGGCAGGCCGGTTGTTCCGGAGGGTTCGAGCCGTGGCCAGGGGGCGCTGCCCCCTGGGCATCAGGGCAAAGGCGCAGCCTTTGTGCCGAACTGGGGAGGCCCGGCCTCCCCGGCCCCGCGGTGAGTGCCTGCGGCGGGAAAGGCGGAATGATCCGCACTGCCCAGGTAGGCCGCGCTGCCCCGCAACCGGGCGGCAAGGCCGAGCATCGACCAGTTCGGCACCAGCTCCGCCCACCACAATGCCTCGCTGCCATTGGCAAGGCTTCGCTTGTAGCGCTGGTCGCCGGCGAGAAAATCGTAGACGCGCTCCCCGCCAGCCAGGGCTCGCGCGATTGCCAGGGCGTGGCTGGTCAGTCCGGGCTTGGCCGGCGATCCGGCTGCCACCGGGGCCAGCCCGCTCTGGTAGGCGTAGACCCGCCCGCGGTGCCTGAAGTTGTAAAGATATCCGACTACCTCCTCCCCTGCCCGGACCCGCAGCAGGTCGAGTTCCTCCCGCGCCTGGGCACGAAGAACGAGGGCATGGTGGAAGCGATGCGGGAAAGGAGCGGCAAAAGCCCCGGCGAGCCCACGGCGCTGCCATTTCGCGCCGTGCAGATCCATCAGCGCGCCCAGCCAGTCCGTCGCCTCGGCGGCCGTCGCAGCGCGTGCGACGGTGATCGGTCCCCGTGCCGCGTAGAAGCGATTGGATCGACGGATCTGCTGGCGCGTATTGGCGCTGAGGGTTCCGAGATAATCGCCACCGGCCGCGCGCACGGCGTCGAGATCCACGACCGGCACCGGCCGTTGCTGCAACCGGAGCGGCATGCCGCCGGCGGCCCGCAGCACTTCGGCCGGGACGCCGCTCAGCCGCAGGCGCCGCATTCCCCGCACCTGCCAGGCGGCACGCAGCAGGCTCCGACGCACCACCGACGGATGGCCGGCCACCAAAGGCCCATTATGCTCGATAAAAGGGGTGTCGAGTCCGGGATGCCCGTTCTCGGCAAGGGAAAGGCGGCCGCGCCGCCGGTTGAACAGGGCGAGGCCGACCAGGCGTTCCCCGGCCGTGGCGCGCAGGAGCACGGGGTCCGGGTAGCGTTCCTCGGCCAGGCAGCCGACCCAGGTCCAGGACTGGAAGAAGGAAGGGGCGGCGTCCTCCTCGAGAGCGCGCCACGCTTCTGCGAGTGCTGCGAAGCAGCGGACGGGAACGATATCCGTCTCGACCCCGGCGATATCCGCTGCGGTCAACGCTTCAGCTTCGATCAGCCGGCAACGAAGGGCGGGCAGCGCCGTGGCCGCTGAAACACCCACAAAGGCACCGGGATTCCGCTATCCGCCAGGACGTGGCGCGATGCGTGCGCGAATGACCCACCATGGCGCCGCGTCCAGGCCGGGTGCCGCCTTGCCCGCCACGGGGTGGCACCGCTGCCCGGCACTGGGGAGGCACTGTTCGAGATCATCCCGGAGGCACGATCACCGCCACTCGCCGCCGCAGTGGCGAAACCAGTCCCGTCATGTCCGCCAGGACGCGGCCCCGTCATTCGTGAAATGCACGCCCGTCGCCGTTCCGCCGGCGTCACGCAGCGCCTGGATCACCGCCACCCGCCGCGCCGGGGGCACGACGAACATCAGGAAGCCGCCACCGCCGGCGCCCGACACCTTGCCGCCCAGCGCGCCTGCGTTCATCGCGACGTCGCGCAGCGCCTCGATGCCCGAGGTGCTGATGCCCGATGCCGTACGCTTCTTGGCTTCCCAGGAGCGGTTGAGGATCTTCGCGAGGCGCAGGATCTCGCCACGCAGCAGGGCATCCTTCATGTCCAGCGCATCGGCCTTGAGCTGATGCATGCCGGCGACGGCATCGGTGCCGGGGGTATGGAGACGGCGCTGCTGCTCCGCGATGATCTGCTCGGAGGAGCGGGACACGCCGGAGAAGCAGATGACCAGCGACAATTCCAACTCGTTCAACACCGACGCCGGCACCCGCAGCGGGTTCACGATCACCCGGTCGCTGCCCAGGAACTCGATGAAGTTCATCCCCCCGAAGGAGGCCGCATACTGGTCCTGCTTGCCGCCCGCCAGCCCCAGCTCCAGCCGTTCCACCTCGAAAGCCACATGGGCGACGTCGTAGGGGCCGAGCGGCACGCCGAGATAGTTCCGGAACGCTTCCACCAATGCCACGACCAGCGCGGAGGAAGAGCCGAGGCCGGAGCCGGGCGGCGCATCCACGAAGGAGGTGATGCAAACGGTGGGCACCTTGCCGTTGCAGAACTGCCGCGTGAAGCGCCGGGCAACGCCCGCATGCAGCAGCAGCCGTGACGCAGCGATCTCCTCCAGATCGGGGGCGAAAACTTCCTCCTGCCCGATGTCGGGGGCGCAGAAACGGACGCACGGTTCCGCCGAGGGTTCGATGAAAGCGTAGGCGTAGCGGTCGATGGTGACGTTGAGCACGGCGCCGCCGAACTCGTCGCAGTACGGCGACAGGTCCGTGCCGCCGCCCGCGAGCCCCAGCCGCAGGGGGACCCGGGCGCGCACGCCGCCTGCTCCCCTTTCCACGTTTCCGCTCATCCGAGACCCTTGTCCCTTTTTCCCCGTGCGCTACTGCAGCGCCCGTGGCTCACGCGGCGAGTTCGTTTCGATTGCAAGCAGACTTCGTACCAACTCGTCAACCCTCACTCCGGGTTGCAGAAGATGCCCGGCAACACCCGCGGCAGCGGCGGCCAGCATGTCGTTCGGCTGGTCGCCGATCATCAGGCAGCGTGACGGCTCCAGCTCCCAGCGGGCGATCAGGTCGCGCAACATCCCTGCTGCCGGCTTGCGGCAGCCGCAAACGCGGCGATAGGCCGCGAGTGGCGCCTCCGGGTGGTGCGGGCAGTAGCGGGCGTCATCCAGCGTTCCGCCACGGGCACGCACCTCGCTGGCCATCCAGTCGAGCAGGCCGCGCACGGCAGCCTCGTCGTAGAAGCCGCGGGCCACGCCGGACTGGTTGGTCACCACCATCGCGTGCCAGCCGGCCTCCGTCGCGAGCCGCAGGGCCTCCAACGCGCCATCGGTCCACCGGAAGCGCTCCCGCGTGCCGACCCAGCCGTGGTCGTGGTTCAGCACGCCGTCGCGGTCCAGGAACAGGGCAGGGCGCCGGAGCCGGCCAGGCAGTTCGGCGCGGGCCCGGGCGAGGTCCTCCGGCACGCCGATATCGATGAAATAGCCGTCGAGCACGCTGCCGCCGAGACGGCCTTCCGCGGCCAGGCGCGGAAGCACATCGGCCTCCAGCGAGCAGACCGGTTCCAGGCGCTCCATCAACGGGTCGCGCCGTACGACGTAGAGGCCGGCGTTGATCAGGCCCGGGGCGGCAGGGGAGTCCTGCGGCGGCCGGGGCCGGAATTCGGTGATCCGCCCGCCGGCCTCGCGCACCACGCCGTAGCGCGACGTGTCCGGCACGGCCCGGAGCGCGACCTGCGCCACGGCTTCCGGCGGTGCCGCGGCGGCGCCGGACAGCAGCCGGGCGAGGTTGCCGTCCAGGAACGAGTCGCCGTTGCAGAGCAGGAACTGCTCGTCCAGGTGTTGCCGCGCGTGCAGCACGGCCCCGCCGGTGCCGGCCGGGAAGGGTTCCAGCGACACCGACACCTGCGCCTCGATCGGCAGGGTGGCGACCAAGCCGGGCAGGAGTTCCGCCACCCGCGCGGGCAGGTGGCCGGCCAGCAGCACGAAGTCCCGCACCCCGAAGCGGCTGAGCTCCCGCATGAGCCAGGCCAGGAAGGGACGGTCGCCGCAGGGCAGCAGCGGCTTGGGCGTGTCGGCCGCCAGGGCGCCGAGACGAGTGCCCATGCCGCCGATCAGGATGGCGGCCTGCCGGATCGTCGCCGGCGCAGGCATCAGGCCACCGCGGCCCGCGGATGGACGGCGCGTTCCACCAGGGCGCAGAGAATGTGGGCCGCCGTGATGTGGACCTGCTGGATAATGGCGGTCTCTTCGGAAGGAGCGCAGAACAGGTGATCGCACAACTCGCCCATGACACCTTCCCCGCCGCGTCGGCCGGTGAAGCCCAGCGTCCTGATGCCGGTTTCGCGCGCGGTTTTCAGGGCCCGCAGGATGTTGGGGGACCGGCCCGAGGTGGTGATGGCCAGGAATACATCCCCCGCCCGCCCGAGGCCGCGCAGTTGCCGGTCGAACACCAGTTCGAAGCCGTAGTCGTTGCCGATGGCCGTCAGGGCGGAACTGTCCGTGGTCAGCGCCAGGGCCGCCAGTGGGGCGCGGTCGTACATCAGGCGGGACGTGAACTCGGCAGCAATGTGCTGCGCATCGGCGGCGGAACCCCCATTGCCCGCGATCAGCAATTTGTTGCCGGCGCGCAGGCTCTGCTCGACCTGCCCTGCCATGTCGAGGAGAACTCCTTGCGCTGCCGGGTCCCCGGCGAAATCCGTCATGGCGGCAACAGAGGCGGACAGGTAGCTGGCAACATAGCTGATCTCATTCGGGGTCATGGCCGAGGCGTCCGGGTGAGGTGTCTCCGATATTGTTACTATAACAAAACTTGGGACGTGGTGGCGAGAGCGTTGTTGTGGGCGAGAAAGCGGCAAAGACGGCCGCCAAGACTGTTCTGAGCGATCTTCGGCTCTCTTCGTCTCGCCTTCCGCAGCGTGCATCGAACAGCGGGGCTGAACAGATGCGCAGGAGGCTCATTCAATGGGATGCGGTTCCGTATAAAACGGCTGACGGCGCTGCAGATGTATCTTTCCGAGATGTGGACTCGATATTCTTGGCCCTTGCTGGTGCTTGCCCGTGCGCTGGTCCGGCGTGTCGGTGGGCTCAGCCCGGCTCGCGACTGGCAGGCCTGGTGTGCCGACCAGAACATGCCGCATGCGCTCTTTCACGCGCGTAGCCGTGGACGTCGCGCATCCCGGTGCCCTCATGAACTCGGTGAATCTGTGGCGGGCAGGATGCAAGTATTGACAGCCGGTGCGCCCGAGGCTTGCAGCAGCAGCGTGATCGGTGCGACGTCGAAAAACAGGCTGCAACAGATCGGCCGCCTTTGTCGGCGCGCTGTGAAGGGGTAGGCTCGTCGTGCGTGTCGTTGTAGACGATGCGACCAGCGTCGAGATCTTTCTCGCGTGTGTCGGGTGAATCCACACGCCGGCCTTCACCTCAGTGATGTATCGATCATGGACGACCGCATTGCCTACGAAGCTCCCAGCATCTGAAAGATGGTCGAGGCTCACACCGTGAGCTTTTTCCAACTTCCGCCCTGTGACCTGAACAACAACCTGGTCGAGCTTGCCTGCTTCGAACGGAAGGCGCTGTTGCGCTCCACTGCCCAGCGCATCATCGATCCCCACTGGAGTACCGCCGCCGACGCCCTTGGCCAGTGCAGCATCGACGACGATGCCGCGCACTACAGCAACCGCAGCGATCCACCCTCAGCCTGAAGCGAAGCTGCACACTTGCCCGAAGCGCCTTGGGAAGGCCGTTCGGCTGGGCGGAGAAGGATTCAAGGCTGTCCACCAATCGGACACGTACTGAAAGCGGATAGTCCATCACGCAACGTTGAACTACACGTAAAAGTTGTATAGTCCGCGTAAAGCGCGAGATATCAACCCTCACCAGCAGCCGTAACTTTCTGTTATGCAATCATAGGTAGGTAACCCTCATGGCGAATGCATCTTCAAGCCCCAGTGAGCTGGCAAAGCTCGTCCTGCAGAATGCCGGGCAGGCTTCCCTTGCGGGCGGTGTCACCACCTTGGGTCAGGTTTTTGTTCAGGGGGAGCTGCCGGCCAACTCGGGCCTTGTAGCCCGGATCGGCGGCGTCAGCGTGCCTGTCCAGATGGATGTGAAGACCACCTGGCCGGATGGCTCGGTGAAGATGGCCGTGTTGTCGATGGAGCGTCCCACTCTTGCGGCCGGCACCCAGGTCGATGTCGTGCTGTCGCGCGCCGCGGCACCAGCCAGCGGCCCGGCGGTGGACCTGGACGCTGTTCTGCACGGCCATTCCTTCGTTGTCGACCTCAACATCTCCGGCAAGGGCCGCGAGCATGTCGACGTGCTCGCGGCCTTGAAGGACGCGGTGGCGGACGGAACGGCCTCCTTCTGGCAGAACGGCAGCCTCAGCGTGCAGGCGCGCGTCGAAGTTCCCATCGCGGGAACCTCGCAGCGCCTGGTCTTCGACGTCACCGCCTTCAAAGGCGGCGAGTTCAAGGTCGACGCGCAGTTCAACAATGACCGGGCGATGGAAGCGGTTGGCGGCAAGGCCGTCTACGACATCAGCGTTACCATGGACGGCCAGAAGGTGCTGCAGCAGGCCGTCACCCAGGCGCAGTACCAGAACTGGCATCAGGAATTCTCCTCGGGCGACCATGACGGTGGCCAGGGCCTCGGCAGTGCCGATTCGGGCTGGCTGAACATCCGGCAGGACATTGCGCGGCTGGAAGCGGCCAACGCCGTCGCCGACTACGACCTGACGCTGAAAATCCCGGAAAGCACGCTGCAGCGCTACGAGAAGCAGATGGCCGGCGCGGGGTGGAACGATCCCTTCGCCGTGAATGACGTGGCCCAGTACATGCCGACAACCGGCGGGCGGCCGGATATCGGCATCGTGTCCGCGGCCAACACGGTCTGGCTGATTTCCCAGGACCCCCGTGCCGCCGCCTACGCGCTGAGCCAGGCCGAAACGGCCTCCACCATCCCCTGGAATTTTTGGGACGCCGCGCACGACACCTGGGTCAGCACCGACAACTACCCGAAGATTTCCACCAGCGGCCGCACCGGCATGGGCAAGCCCGGCGACGCCATGTCGGCCGGGCTGACGCAGAACGTGGACGCCAACTGGACGGGCTGGGTGCCCGATGTCGCGCACCAGCCGGAACTGTCCTATGTGCCCTACATCCTCACCGGCGAGCGGTGGATGCTGGACAATCTCGGGGCGCAGGCGGCGTGGAATATCGCATCCGGCTGGAACGTGCCGCGCCAGGATGACAAGGATATCCTGGTGGACCGCCCGCAGGTGCGCTCCGCTTCCTGGGGCTTGCGGGAGCTCGAGAACGCGGCCTGGGCCGCCCCGGATGGCAGCGCCGAGAAGGCCTATTTCACGGCTGCCGCCGACGCCAACTGGAAGTTCCTGGTCGATCAGATCCCGACCCTGACCGCGCGGCAAGGCGAGGCCTATGGCTGGATTGATCCGGGCAACTACGACAATTACGGGGGCGGCGTCGCGATCTGGCAGCAGGACTACTTCGCCTCCACCGTGATCTTCGCCGCCGGCCGCGGCAGCGCCGACGCGCTCACCGTGCTGAACTGGATGTCGAACTTCCTGATCGGTCGCTTCGAGCACGATGCGGACGGCTTCGACATCCGCGACGGTGCGGCCTACACCCTGGCCGTCGTCGACCGCACCACCGGCAAGCATTACCAGACCTGGGCCGAGATCGGCCGGGCCATGGACGAGCGTGACCAGTCCAACAACGAGGGCTGGTCCAAGGGCGGCCCGGGCGGAGCCTTGGCAACGCTGGCCGGCATCTACCAGCTCACCGGCTCGGAGCGGGCCCTCGCGGCGTACAAGGCCGTGGTCGCCCTGAACGCGCCGGACTACAACGCAGCCGAACTCGCGCGGCTCCCCAACTTCGCCGTCGCCCTGCCCGGTCTCTACCCCGCCGGCAAGGCGCCGACGCCGGCACCCGTGCCTGTTCCGTCGACGCCCGTTCCGCCAGTGCCCGTACCCGTCCCGCCGGTGCTCACCCCGCCCACCCAGCCCCCGGCCACGCCGCAGAAGCCCGACAGCCCGAATCCGGGCGCAGGGGGGGCGGCCCCCGGCAGTGCCGGAAACGACAATAAAGTGCTGGACAAGCCGGTGCAGGGCATCAGCGTGGATCTCGGCGCGGGGGATGACAGGCTGGTTCTCGCCTCGGGCGGGGTGAACAGCGTCGAGGTCAGCAACGTTGAAACGATCATTGGCGGCAGCGGCAGCGACACGGTGACGCTGGCGACCCTGGCGAACGGCGCGACCGTCGACCTCGGTGCGGGGAACGACCGGTTGCTGCTGGCGAACGGCAGCAACGTGCTTCGGGTCAGCAACGTCGAAACCATCACCGGCGGCAGCGGTAGCGACGCGGTGACGCTGGCGGCCCTGGCGAACGGCGCGACGATCGACCTCGGCGCCGGGGATGACAGGCTGGTTCTCGCTGCGGGCGGGGCGAACAACCTCAAGGTCAGCAACATCGAGACGATTATCGGCGACAGCGGCAACGACACGGTGACGCTGGCGACCCTGGCGAGCGACGTGGCGGTCGACCTCGGCGCCGGGAATGACAAACTGGTTCTCGCCTCGGGTGGGGCGAACAGCGCCAAGGTCAGCAACGTCGAGACGATCATCGGCGGCAGCGGCAACGACACGGTGACGCTAGCGACCCTCGCGAACGACGTGACGATCGACCTAGGCGCCGGGAACGACAAGCTGGTTCTCGCCTCTGGCGGGGCCAACAGCGTGAAGGTCAGCAACGTCGAGACGATCATCGGCGGCAGCGGCAACGACACGGTAACGCTGGCGACCCTCGCGAACGACGTGACGATCGACCTCGGCGCGGGGGACGACCGGTTGCTGCTGGCGAACGGCAGCAACACGCTGACAGTCTGGAACGTCGAGTCGGTCCAGAGCGCTGGCGGCGCCGATGTTCTGACCCTGGGAAGCGCCATCCAGAACGGTTTCGTCGATCTCAGCGCCGGCAGCGACAAGCTGATCCTGTCCTCCGCAGGGGCGAACAGCCTGACGGTCAGCAACGTCGAAACGATCATCGGCGGCAGTCGCGACGACGCGGTGACGCTGGGAGCCAGCGTCTGGGGGGTGACGGTCGACCTCGGGGGTGGCAGCGACAGCCTGGTCCTGGCCGACACCCGGAACATGCTGACGGTGACCAACACCGAGACCATCCTCGGCGGCTCGGGTGCCGACCGGATCACTGTCACCGGATCGGCGGCATCCTTTATCAGTGGCGGGGGAGGGGCCGATATCCTGGTGGGGGGAAGCGGCGACGACACCCTTCTCGGCGGTGCGGAGAAGGACCTGCTGACCGGCGGGGCGGGCGCCGATCACTTCCGCTACACGGCAATCTCCGACAGCGCGGCCGCTGCGCCGAGCCTCTGGGACAGCATCCAGGACTTCCAGCACGGCGTCGACCAACTCGAGTTCTCGGGCCTGCTGACCGGGCAGTTCTCCTATCGTGGGTCCGCCGCCTTCACCGGCAGCCACAACTCGGAGGCCCGTTTCGTCGACGCCCGTAGCGACCGGCTGCAGATCGACGTGAACGGCGATGGGGCGGCGGACATGACGATGGTCGTGGACGGGCTTTCCGCGTCCAGGATGACGGCCAGCGACTTCCTGTGGAGTTGAAACACTGCCCTGAGGGCGGGTGACAGAGAAAGGGCCGGCAGCACGCGCTGCCGGCCCTTTTCTCATGATCGGTCCAATCGGAACCGATAGGCACAGCCGGGGCCGGCCTCTGACGCCGGGGACGGGGCGGCCACGATCTTCCGGTCGGGGCTGGCAGGCTGGAACCGGCATCAACAGGGTGACCATCGGCGGCTCACCGGAGCGTCGCGACGCTTGGCCGGGAGAGGCAATCCAGCGTCTATGCCCCTCCTGCTCAAGCGGAGCATCACGTGTCGGTCTATTTTACACCTAACCGGTGTAGGCCAATAAGATCCGTATAGATCATTGTTTTTTATAAATATATTTTCTGGCATGATATTCGCTAATTACCAGTTCCTGCACCTGTCGAGGCCAGCCACGGAACTCCGTGAAGCGACCCGGCGGGACACGGATCAGGAGGTGGATATGAGTCTGCGTTCTCATTACCTAGGGCTGGTAGTCGCTGGCCTCACGATGATCGGGCTGGCTGCACCCGCGAGCGCGGTGCCCACGCTGTCCTTCGACGACGGTCCCAATGCCGCCCTGCAGACCGGGAGCCTCGCCTACAGCGGCGTTCTCGGCACTGCACTCTCGGGTACCGGCATCGACTTCTTCACGATCACCGGCACGGACACCGCGCTCAACTCGAACGTCACCCTCTCCTGCGTGGGCTGCAAGCTCAACTTCACCACGGGCGGCAGCACCCTGGAGGGCGGGCTCTACGTCTTCGGTGCCGGCGGCAACATCAGCATCACCGGCTCGGTCTTCAACGGCGGAACGCTCATCGCCAGCGGTTCCCTGGTCACTGGCACCTTCTCCGAAAACTCGGGCCTTATCAGGAGCGGCACGGGGACGAATCAGACGGTCAGCTTCAGCGGCGTGGGAATCGACACGAAGAACGCGTCGCTGCTCGCGTTCTTCGGCATCAGTTCGCCCGACTTCACCTTCGCGAACTCCGAGATCTCCGCCGGCAACGCGGCCATCAACTCCACGACCGGAGCGATCACCGCGCGGGTCACGAATGCCGACTTCGACAACACGGCCGTACCCGTGCCCGAGCCGGCCACGCTCGGCCTGCTCGGTACAGGGCTCCTCGGCCTCGGCCTGCTCTCCCGCCGCCGCCGCGGGACGGATGGGCTGCCGCGCGCCTCCTGATCCTTCTCGCCAGAAGCGGTGCGAAGGGAAGGGCGGCTCTGCGGGCCGCCCTTCTCGTTGCATCTCCGCCATCCGCCGAATTCGGCAGCCTCGCCGGGGTGAGAACCGACGAGAGGGCGGTCGAGGCTAGCCCCCCGACCGGCACTACGGTCTCGCGAGGCTGAGCAACCTGCCGGTCTGACCGGCGGACCCAGCCGTCCTGTTGCTGACAGGATGCGTCACGCCCGCCGTGAAAGGACGCCCGCATGGTGCTCCCGGCTTCCGTCCAGCGGACGCATGCCGGGCGGGCTGGATCATATCGCTCCTCTATCATTCCGTGATATTTGCGTCCTTCGTTAGTAGCTGAGGGCGATCGGGTGGCCAGATTCTGCGTGACCGGCGGCTGCGGCTTCATCGGCTCGCACCTCTCGGCTGCCCTGATCGCGCGGGGCCACTCGGTCCGCGTCCTTGACGACCTTTCCACCGGCTCCCGGGCCAACCTCGCCCCCGGCGCGGCCCTGCTGCGGGGCGACATCGCGGACCCTGCCGACGCGCGCGCGGCCATGGACGGCGTCGACGGCTGCTTCCACCTCGCGGCCATCGCCTCCGTGGAGCGTGGCGTGCAGGACTGGCCGGGGACGCACCGCGTCAATCTTTCGGGCACGGTCGCCATCCTGGATGCGGCCCGGGCGCATCGGGTCCCGGTGGTCTACGCCTCCTCGGCCGCCGTTTACGGGGATGGGCCGGTCCTCCCGATCCCCGAGGACGCGCCGACCCGTCCCCTTTCGGCCTACGGAGCCGACAAGCTCGGCTGCGAGCAGCATGCGCGGGTTGCCGGCGCGGTTCACGGCATCCCGACGCTGGGCCTGCGCTTCTTCAACGTCTTCGGGCCGCGGCAGGACCCGCGCTCCCCCTATTCCGGCGTCATCTCGATTTTCTGCGACCGGCTGGTCCGCGGAAACGCGGTGGAGGTTTTCGGCGACGGCGAGCAGACCCGCGACTTCGTCTACGTGGGCGACGTGGTGGCGGCGCTGCTGGCGGCGATGCCGGCCGCTTCCACCGCCGCGCCGGTGCTCAACCTGTGCACGGGCCAGCCGACTTCGGTGCGGGCCCTGGCGGCCACCGTGGCGGCGCTGTGCGGCACGCCGCTCACCCTGAACCACCGCCCGCCCCGCGCGGGTGAAATCCGGCATTCCCTCGGCGCCCCGGATCGCGCGCGCGAAGCGCTCGGCCTGGCGACACCGACATCGCTGCGGGACGGGCTGGCGGAGGTGGTGGCCTGGCTGAAGGCCGGCAGCCCGGGCCTCGCCGTTCCTGCCGGCGAGCCCTCCGTCTGATCGGCCGGCCTGCCCCAGGGGAAAGACGCCGCCTCTCCCAAACCATCGGGGACGGCCCCGGACCCTCGGCCGGGGCTGCCGCAGATGGGCGGCCGGAAGGTGGCACCGCGGATTGCCGTCCGGGGTGAACAACGTCCACCCCGCAGGGTTCCTCGGCCCTCGGCGGCACCACGGCCCTGCCGGAAAGAGGGCGTATCTCAGCCGGGCGCGATGGCCGCGCAACGGGGTGCCCGGGCGGGAACCCTGGGCAGGCCGCGCGGCGCGACGACGTAGATCGGGTTGCGCTGCAGCGCCTCGACCTGCACGCTCGGGCCGCCCGTGGACACCAGCCGGTCATAGGCCCGCCGCGCCGCCGCTGCCGCCGGGCCACCCAGCGACACGATGCCGGCCAGCGTCGCCATCGCCGCCCCGGCCGTGCCCTTGGACCAGCCATCGCCGTTGGACAGGCCGCGATCGACCATGGCCCGTCCGATCTCGGCCCAGGTCGCGAGGTAGCGCTTCGTCGGCGGGTCGATGACGATCATGTTGTAGGCCACGCCGTCACGGTAGTTGAAGCCGCGCGCGTCGTTCAGGAAGCGGCCGACGAGGTAGTTGGCCTGCCAGTTCAGGAAGGTGACGGCGTCCTCGTTTCCCCGGCTGGCCGAGGCGATCACGGTTGTGGCCAGGTAGTCCTGCTGCCAGGACGCGACGCCGCCCCCGTAGCGGTCGTAGGAGCCCGGATCCAGCCAGCCATGCGCCTCGCCCTGCATGGCCGTGAGGGCCGGGATCTGCGCCACCAGCCAGCGCCAGTTTTCCCGCGCCACGTGGCGCAGGTAGTCGGTGTTCGGGTCGTCGTCGGGACTCATCCAGGCGGCTTCGTCCACCTGCCGCAACCCCCAGGCGGCACCGCGGATCTGGGTGCGCTGA
Source organism: Roseomonas sp. BN140053 (assembly GCF_047690175.1). NCBI lineage: Bacteria > Pseudomonadati > Pseudomonadota > Alphaproteobacteria > Acetobacterales > Roseomonadaceae > Roseomonas > Roseomonas sp. BN140053. The sequence continues at coordinate 39,262 of NZ_JBLLEB010000017.1, forward strand.
ACGATCACCACGTCGCTCGCGGTCCGCATGGCGGCCCAGCCGCTCAGCACCTGCGCCACGGACTGGGCCTGCAGCCCGTCCAGAAAGGCGCGCCGCCCGGTCAGCAGAAAGGGGACGTAGCAAAGGTCCGGCTGGTGCGGCAGGTCGGGGGACCAGGTCTGGCGGGACGGCTGCTGCAGCATGGAGCGCGGCGGCGGCCCGTTGCGGTCGCTGACCATGAAGCGCGGCCAGTGTCGCGTGTCCATCCAGCCGCCCCCGTTATCCGCTCCCCCGCCCGGGTCCCAGAAATGCCAGGGGATCGCGCCGGACGCCTCGGCCTGGCCGAGGCAGTAGGCCGCGGCGCGCGGGTCGCCGGTCAGCAGCCAGATGGCCTGGGCCTGGGTGGTCGGCCCGATATCCGCCCGGCCGCCGCTGGTGGGCATGTATTGCACCAGCTCGCGGGCGCCCAGCGGCACGGCCCAGGCCGGGGCCGCCACGGCCTGGGCCAGCCGCGCCAGCAGCCGCTCATCCACCCCGACCGAGAGATCGTAATGCGCGACGGCGCCGGTCGCCCCCAGCGCGGCAACATCCGCCCGGACCAGCGGCGGCGTGGGCGCCGGCCGGCCGCCGGGCGCGGCGCCGAGCAGCCGACCCCAGCCGGCATACTGCTCGTGGTTCACCGCCTCGGCCCGCAGCGCGTCCCGCCCGTCCAGCTGCAGGCGCAGGCCATAGGCGGCCGGCCCGCCGCCGGGACGCATGACGATGTCGTTGCGGATCCAGCAATCCACCCAGACCGTGCCGTCGGCCCGCGCCGCGATGTCGGCCACCAGCCGGGCGGAGGTGGCGCCGCCCACCGCGGCGGGCGGCACCGGCAGGGCGAAGCGGGCCTGGGCGGCCAGCGGCCCGGACTGCCAGGGCGAGGCCGTTCGCCGCGCCAGGGCGTCGCGCAACAGGGCGAAGAGGTCCGCCTGCCACGGCGCGCCCCCCGCGGGCAGGATGTCCAGCACCGCCCGCCGCCCCGCCAAGGCCGCGGCGAGGTCGAGGGGCGCTTCCGCATCGCCGGCCCGCACGGCCAGCACCACGCCGCGCCGCTCGCCCGGCCGCAGCGCCGGGGCGGCAAGGCTGACCACGCCGAAGCGCGCCGACCCGTCGGGGTGGCGGGTCTTCACGTCGAGCTGCGCCCGAAGCGCCTGCCCACCCGCCTGCCGCGCCGCGAGCTGCGCGTTTCGCGGCAGGGCCCCGGGAAGAAAGGCCTGGCCGAACACCACCACGGTGCCCGCCGGCGCGCCGCTGCCTTCCAGCACCAGGCCGACCACGTCGCCCCGCCCGGTGGCGCAGGGCACCGGCACCGGCAGCACCGCGCCGGAGGGTTCCGCGCCGCGCGGCTGCGCGACGGCGCGGCGCGGCAGGGCCCCGGCGGCCAGCGTGCCGGCGGCCAGGGCGCCCAACTCCCGGCGCCGCCACGGCCTGTTCGGGTCGCTCATCGTGCTTCTCCCAGGACCCGCCGGAACAGGGCCAGCTGCCCGGCCGTGGTGTCGTCCCAGCCGAAGGCTTCGGCGTAGCGGCGCGTCGCGGCGCGGTCGGGCGGCGCGGCCAGCAGTTCGCGCACACCCTGCGCGATGGCGGCGGGCGTGGTTGCGTCCAGCACCAGCCCGGCCTCCGGCCGCGTCACCGCCTCGCGCGATCCCCAGGCCGGACTCGCCACCACCGGCGTGCCGCAGGCCATGGCCTCCAGCAGCACGTTGGCCCAGCCTTCGCGGCTGGACGCGAGCACCAGGGCATCGGCGGCGGCGTAGAGCGCCGGCAGCGCGTGATGCGGCCTGGCGCCGAGCAGGCGCACCCGCTCCGCCACCCCGTGCCGCCGCGCGAGCGCTTCCAGCGACGCGCGCTCCGGCCCTTCCCCCGCGATCAGCAGGGTATGGCCGGGCAGGTCGCGCAGCGCCTCGACTACGAGGTGATGCCCCTTGCGCTCGATCAGCAGCCCGACCGAGAGCAGGGTCGGTCCCGACAGGCCGAGCGCCGCCCGGGCCGCGGCGCGGTCGGCCGCCGGGCGGAAGGTCTCCAGGTCCACGCCGTTGCGCAGCACGGTCACCTTGCCCGGCGGCGCGCCCAGGGCGACGAGGCCCTCCTTCAGCCCGGCGCTGACGGCGATCAGCGCGTCGGCCCCGGCGACGGCCTGCCGGATCAGCCGGCCCGGCACGGCGTAGCGGGGCAGGAGGCTGGTGTCGGAGCCGCGCGCCGTCAGCACCACCGGCAGGCCGAAATGCCGCCCCAGCCAGACCGCCGCCACGCCGTCGGGGTAAAGGTAGTGGGCGTCGATGGCGTCGAAGGTGAAGCCCTGCCGCAGCAGCCCGGCGAGGGCCACGCGCGCGGCGGCATAGAGCGACAGCGGGTTCAGCAGCATCCCCAGCCGGGGCAGCGTCGCGAAGCGCGGGTGCAGCACCTCCAGCCCGTGCCGCACCTCCCGCGCCGGAACCCGGGCGAAGCGCGCCCAGGCCCCGAAGCGGGGGGAGGCGATGGGAAACCAGGGAACCGGCGCCAGCACGGTGCTTTCCGCCTCGCCGCTTGCCACCAAGTGGCGCAGCCGGTTCTCCACGAAGATGCCGTGGTTGGGCTGCGCGGCATTGGGAAACAGCGTGCTGAAGGTGAGGAGGCGGACGGGCGCACTGCCCGGCCGGGCTGGCAGCGCCGCCGACAGTGCCAGCCCGGCTCCTGGATCGCCGTATCCCATGGGCATGCCATATCATTGGCGTGCCGGATCGAACAGGCAGAACCGGCACCCGCGCGCCCGGGGCAGGCCGTCAGGTCGACAGGAACGCGATCTCCCCGGCACCCAGCAGGGCGGCGGTCAGCCGGCCGGAAAGATAGGCGCCGGTGTCGATCCCCAGGCGGCCGGGGCGCAGCACGGGTTCGGCCTGCACCGTGTGCCCATGCACCACCAGCACGCCGCCGGGCGGCGCCGACAGGAACGGTTCCCGGATGGTGGTCAGGTCCCGCCGCCGCTGGGCCTTGAGCGGCCGGTCCGGCATCACCCCCGCATGCACCAGCAGGAAGCCGTTCCAGCGGAAACAGGCCCGCAGCGACGAGAGAAAAGCGCGATGCCGCGGCGGCATCCGCGCGCGCAGGCGGTTGCGCAGCGTCGCGGTGTCCGGGCAGGCCGTATCGGGAAAGGCAAGGCCGTAGCTCGCCAGGGTCGCGATCCCCCCGAACTGCATCCAGGAGATGCCGTCCGTCTGCCCGTCGAGAAAGGCCTGCATCGAATCCTCGTGGTTGCCGGCCAGGAACACCTGCGCGGGCAGCCCGAGGGGGTTGCGGCAGAGCCGGTCGAGGACGCCGCGGGAATCCGGCCCGCGGTCCACATAATCCCCCAGGTAGCAGACCGCCCAGCGCAACAGGCGGCGGCGGCGCGCATCGGCCAGGATGCGCCCCTCCAGCGCGGCCAGCAGGTCGAGCCGCCCATGCACGTCGCCCACCGCGTAGACCTGCTCGAAGGCGACAGGATCGCGGCGCGTGCAGTCCACAACCGTGCGGCTCGGGCCCGCCCCGCGGGTGGAGCTCATCGGTGCCACGAAGCGTCCGCCATCCCGCCTGTGCCGGGCAGCACAACCTGCCCGCGCACCGGCCGTGCCATCGGCCGATCCGCCCGCGGCGACCCGCGGCGTCCGAGATTGACGGAAGCGCCCGCGCCTTGCTTAACGTGGTCGTTGAGAGCCCACAACTTCATCAAACGGGTTTCATCCAGGTCGCCATGCTCGTGTTTCCCGTCCCTGCCGGCCGTGCCCCCGGCGTCGCGCCCGATGCGGCGGGACCGAAACCCGTCGCAGGGCACCGCCGCCCGCGACCCGGTGCCGCACGCTTCCATCCCCTGTCCGGCCCGGCCTTGCCCGGCTGGTGCGACCCGCTGCTGGAGCCGCCGCTGGAGGGCGACGTCCTGGCCAGCCGTCTCTGGTACGATACCACCCTCGCGCAGGCCATGCCGCCCGGCGCGGAACCGCTGCTGGCCGAAGCCGGCGCGGCCGTGCTGCCGCTGCTGCGGGTTCGGGGCCGGCTGCGGGCGCTGAGCACCCCCTATACGCTTTCCTGGCGGCCCCTCGTGGCGCCGGGCACCGACGCGGCGGCACTGCACGCGGCCGGGCTGGACGCCGCGCGCCTGCTGCGGCGCCAACCGCCCGTGCTGCTCGATGCGCTGGATGGCGACGCACCGACGACCCGCGCCTTTCTCGGCGGCCTGCGCGCCGCGGGCCTCGCCGTGCTGTGCCACGCGCATTTCGGCAACTGGCACGAGGCGCTGCCGGACAACACCGGCTGGGCCGCCTATCTCGCCGCCCGTCCGCCGGCACTGCGCGCCACCATCGGCCGCAAGCTGGCCCGCGCGGCGCGCAGTACGGGCTTCGAGCTGCTGGGCGCGCCCGGCCCCGCGCTGGAAGCCGGGATTGCCGCCTACGAGGCGGTGCGCAGCCGTTCCTGGAAGCCGCGGGAACCCGCGCCCGGCTTCGACCCCGCGCTGATGCGGGCGGCCGCGGCGGCGGGGGTGCTGCGCCTGGGCGTGCTGCGCGACGCGGACGGCGCGCCGCTGGCCGCGCAGTACTGGCTGCTCGACCGGGGCGGACGGCGCGCCACCCTTCTCAAGCTGTCGCATGTCGAGTCGGCGCGCGCGGCCTCGCCGGGCACCGTGCTGACCGCGCTGTCCATCCAACACCTGCTGGACGTGGACGGGGTGCGCGAACTGGATTTCGGACGGGGCGACGATGCCTACAAGCAACTCTGGGTGGGGCAGCGCCGCCAGCGCATCGGCGCGGTGATCGCCGACCCGCTGCACCCGGCCGGGCTGCTCGCGGTCGCGCGGCACGCGGCGGGCCGGGCGCGTCGCGCGTGGCGACGGCGGTTCCCCCCGGCCGCGCAGGGAGGCCTGCCGGGTTGAGGATCCTTTACAGCCACCGGATCCAGTCCTGGGACGGGCAGGGCATCCACCTGGAAGCCATGGTGGCCGCGCTGCGCGAGGCCGGACACGAGGTCCGCGTGGTCGGCCCTCCCGCCTACAGCACCGTGTCGCTGGGCGGCGAGAGCCGCGCCGTCGCGCTCCTGCGCCGCTGGCTGCCGGCCGCCGCGGCCGAGCTGGCGGAACTGGCCTATAGCGGCCCGTCCTTTCGCCGCCTCGCCCGCGCGGCCGCGGAGTTCCGCCCCGAGGTGGTGTATGAGCGCTACAACCTCTTCTTTCTCGCCGGCGCGCTGTTGGCGCGGCGCCACCGCCTGCCCTTCCTCGTGGAGGTGAACGCCCCGCTGTCCGAGGAGCGGGCGCGCTTCGGCCGACTCCGCCTGCAGCGCCTGGCCCGGTTCACGGAAAACTTCGTGTGGCGCGCCGCCGACCGCGTCCTGCCGGTCACCGCCGTGCTGGCCGACCACGTCGCCGCCGCCGGCGTTTCGCGCGACCGCATCGCCGTGGTGCCCAACGGCATCGACCTCGGCGACTTCCCCGCGCCCGCCCCGCCGCCCGACCGCGACGAACTCGTGCTCGGCTTCGTCGGCTTCGTCCGCGACTGGCATGGGCTGGATGCCGTGGTGCGCGCCATCGCCGCCTGGAACGGCACGCCGCGCCTGGTGCTGCAGGTGGTGGGCGAGGGCCCGGCGCGGCCGGGGCTGGAAAGGCTGGCCGCCGAGCTGGGCATCGCCGACCGGGTGCGGTTCACCGGCCTGGCCGAGCGGGACGCGATCCCCGGCCTCCTCGCCGGCTTCGACATCGCCCTGCAGCCGGCCGCCGTGCCCTATGCCTCGCCCCTCAAGGTCTTCGAATACATGGCGGCCGGCCGCCCCATCGTGGCGCCCGACCAGCCCAACCTGCGCGAGGTGCTGGAGGATGGCCGCACCGCCCTGCTCTTCGATCCTGCCGCGCCGGGCGCGATGTGGCGGGCCGTGATGCGGCTGACGGGGGACCCGGCCCTGCGCGCGCAGCTGGGGACCGCGGCGCGCGCCGCGGTGCTGTCCCGCGACTTCACTTGGGCCGGAAACGCCCGCCGCGTGATCGCGCTGTTCGAGGCCGAGATCGCCCGCCGCGCTGCTTCCCCGGCGAGAGCCGCGGAATGAGGCGGGCAGGGCGGCAGGCTGGCCGCGGAACGGCCGGCTGCGGCGCCTCAGCGCACCACTCCCACCCCGACCAGCGGCGTCACCGCGCCGCTCAACCGGTTGCCCTGCAGTTCCGCCGGAACGCCGCTGCGGTTGACAACAAAGGCGGTGGCCCGCCCCTGCAGGTTCTCGAAGCGGTTGTTCTCGATCCGCAGGCTGCGCGTCGGGTGCCGCACCCCCTCCGCCCCAATCATCACCGCGGTGTTGGGGTTGTCGGAACGCGGGCCCTTGCGCAGCGTGTTGCGCGCCAGCAGCAGGTCGCCGCCGTTGGGCACGTCCACCAGGTAGCTGGAATCCCCCTCCGGCCCGTCCTCGATGACGCTGTCCAGCACCTCCGTCCGCAGCGCGCGCGACTTCACGTGGTGGCAGGTGCGGGTGCCCACGAAATGCGAGCGGCGGATGCTCACCGTGCCGAACATCCCCGCATAGATCCCGTGCGCGCAGTCCCGCCCCGGGCGCAGCGCGCCGTTGCCGCGGAACAGGCTGTCCTCGACCACCAGCCGGAACGGCGCGGTGCCGCCCGCGAGGATGCCGTTCTCGTTGTTCTCGAAGACGCTGCGCCGCACCGTCAGATCGCCCTGGCCATCGCCACGGATGCCGGCGCCGTTGCCGTCGGGCACCGCGGCGCCGCGAAAGGTCAGGTCGATCACGGTCAGGTTGGGCGCCGCGGCGACGAACAGGCCCTTGCCGCCGCAGGCGGGGCCGGTGATCACCACCGCGCCGCCGGGCGCGGCCTCCACCGTCACCGAGGCCGCGCGCCAGGTCGCGCAATCCGCGTAGGTGCCGGGCGCGATCAGCACGCGATCCCCCGGGCGCACCGCGGCCGCCGCCTCGCTGGGCGCGCGGAACCGCTCCCCGGGGCCGACGCGCAGGGTTTCCGCCGCGGCCGGGGCCGCGGCCAGCAGCGATGCCAGGATGAGCTTCGCGCGGACGGGCATGACGCCTCCCTGCCGTTTTCCCGTCCCTCGGTGGACGCGGCGTGACCGGCGGAACTCTGCCCGCGGCGTCACGGGCCGGTCCAGCGGCGCCGCTGGTGCTGCACGTCTTTCCCACCTTCACGGTGGGCGGCGCCCAGGTGCGCTACGCGGCGCTGGCGAATCGCTGGGGGCCACGCTGGCGGCACGCCGTGGTTTCGCTCGACGGCCGCTTCGATTGCGCCGAGCGGCTGCGCGTGCCGGCGGACCAGATCGCCTTTCCCACCGTGCCCGGCGAGCGTTTTCCGCAGCGCCTGCTGCGCATCCGCCGCCTGCTGCGCCGGTTGCGGCCCGACGTGCTGGTGACCAGCAATTGGGGCAGCATCGAATGGGCCATCGCCAACCTGGCGCCGCCGCGCCTGCATCACCTGCACACGGAGGACGGCTTTGGCCCCGACGAGGCCGCGCGGCAGAAATGGCGCCGGGTCCTCACGCGCCGGCTGGCGCTGCGCTTCGGCACGGTGGCCCTGCCGTCCCGCCTGCTGCTGCAGGGTGCGCGAACGATCTGGCGCCTGCCGGAAGCGAGGCTGCGCTTCGTGCCGAACGGGCTGGACCTGCGCCGCTTCCGCCCCGACGGACCGCGTGCCGCGCTGGCGGTGCCGGGGCAAGGGCCGGTGATCGGCACGGTGGCCGCGCTGCGCCCGGAAAAGAACCTCGCCCGCCTGATCCAGGCCGCCGCCCTGCTGCGGCGGGACGAGGTGGCGCTGCGGCTGCTGGTGATCGGCGACGGCGGCGAGCGGTCCAGGCTGGAAGCGCTGGCGGCGGAACTGGGCCTGGGGGGCGCATCGCTGTTTGCCGGCCACGTGCCGGACCCCGCGGCGGCCTACCGGGCGATGGACGTTTTCGCCCTGTCCTCCGACACGGAGCAGATGCCGTTTTCCGTGCTGGAAGCCATGGCGAGCGGCCTGCCGGTCGCCAGCACCGACGTGGGCGACCTGCGCGCGATGCTGCCGCGGGAAAGCCTGCCGCACGTTGCCGCGCCGGAGGCGGCGGCGCTGGCCGCGGCGCTGCGGCCGCTGCTGGCGGATGCGGCGCTGAGGGCTCGCCTTGGCGCGGCGAACCGCGCCAAGGCGGAGCGGGACTACGACGAGGAAACCATGTTCGCCGCCTATGCGGCGCTGATCGACGGCGCGCGAACCCCCCAGCCCCGGGCCGAAGCGCGCCAGTCCCCGCGGCCCCGGCACCAGGAACCCTGAGCCACCCCACCCCGCGCGAGCTGCGGGACCACAGGACCCGCGGCCGTTTGTCCTCAGCGCCCGGCGCGCAGCTCGGCCCGCAGGCGCTCGGCCTGCGCCCGCTCGGGAAAGGCGGTGCTTGCCGACAGCACCGGCTCCAGCACCCGCATCGCTTCGTCCCGCGCCCCGCTGGCGCGCAGCGCATAGGCGAGGCGATAGGACATGCCCGGGTCCGGCGCGGGCCGCCCGGCAGCGGAGGCGGCCACGGCCTGGCGCAGCAGGGGCACCGCCGCCGCGGCATCCCCGCCCTGGGCGCGGATCCAGCCGAGCGTGTCCGCCGTTTCCGGCGTAGGGGCGATGTAGTAGGCGCGCTCGGCCAAGCCCCGCGCGCGGCCCAGCGCCTCCGCCCCGCCGCGCTGCTGCGTCAGCCAGGCGAGGTTGTTGAGCGCGGTGGCATCCTGCGGCGCGCGCTCCACCGCCGCCGTCAGCCGGCGCTCGGCCTCGGCATTGCGGTTCGCCAGCATGTCGAGCTGAGCGAGGGCGGAAAGGGCGGCAGGGTCGTCCGGGGTCCGCGCCAGCCAGGCGTTGAGCGCGGCGGCCGCCTCGGCCGGCTTGTTCGCCGCCTGCCAGGCACGGGCGAGGCGCAGCGCCAGGACCTGCGACGGCGCGCGCTGAAAGGCGGCGGCATAGGCCCTGGCGGCATCCTCCGGCCGCTGCGCGCGCAGCAGCAGGTCGCCGCGCAGCGGGGCCGCGGCGGGCAGGCCGCCCGGGCGCTGCGCCAAGCGGTCGGCAGCGGCCAGCGCCGCGTCCAACCCGCCGACCTGCTGCGCCAGCCCGACCACCCCGCCCTGCAGCACGGGATCGCCGGGCGCCGCGCGCAGCCCTTCCTCCAGCACCGCCTCGGCCCCGCGCGCGTCGTCGCGGCGGGCCAGCAGCACCGCGAGCTGCCGGCGGGCCGGCGCGGAAGCGGGGTCGGCGGCCAGCGCCGCGCGGCTCGCCGCCTCGGCCTCGTCCCACTGGCCCTGGGCGGCCCGGACCTCGGCCAGCAGGAGCTGCAGCCCGGCATCGCCGCGCCGGTTCTGCAGCGGTTCCGAGCCGAGCAGCGCGGCCGCGCGCGCCGGATCGCCCGCGCGCAGCTGCGTGTTGGCGGTGATGAGCGCGAGCTGCAGCTCACCCGGCGCCGCGGCCTGGGCGGCTTCCAGGGCCGCGCGCGCCCCGGCGCTGCCGGACTGCGCGGCCGCGGCCAGGCGCAACCCCGCCTCGGCATTGCCGGGATCGCGCCGCAGCACCTCGCCGAGCAGCCGCTCGGTTTCCTCGTCCCGCCTCTCAACAATGGCCACGCGCACCAGGCCGAGCCGCGCGGGGATGGACTCCGGATTGGCCCGGAGCGCCCCGTCAAAGGCCGCGCGCGCGCCGGGCAGGTCGAGGCGCATGAGGCGAACCGAGCCTTCCAGCAACTGCCCCGCCTCGGTGCCGCGCGCGGCGGCGTCCATCCGGTCGAGCTCGGCCTGGGCGGCTGCGGCGTCGCCGCGGGACAGGGCGGCGACTGCCAGCATCGGCCGCGCCGTGGCTCCGTCCGGGGCGACGCGCAGCGCTTCCTGCGCCGCCGCCGCCATGCCCGCCGTGTCGCCGGTGGCGAGGCGCGCGGCGGCGAGCCGGCCGAGGATGCCGGCGTTGTCCGGCGCGGCCGCGGCGGCGCGGCCAAAGGCTTCCGCCGCCTCGCGCGGGCGCTTCGCGGCCATATGCGCGCGGCCGAGCAGGTCCAGGGCCTCGGCATCGGCCGGGCCGCGGGCGGCGTAGCGGGACAGGGTGCCGGCCGCCGCGTCCGGGCGGTTCCCCTCCATCTCGATGGCGGCCAGCAGCTTCGCCCCGCGGCCATCCTCCGGGCGGCGGGCGAAATAGCGCCGCGCCGCGTCCTCGGCCTGGGCCGGCTGGTTCATGGCGCGCTTGACGGTGGCCAGCAGCAGCAGCGCCTCGGGGATGTTGGGGATCTGCTGGCTGATGCGCTGCAACGCCTCGTCCGCGCCGCGCCAGTCCCCGGCCTGGCCGAAGATCATGGCGCGCAGGATGTTGGCGGGCGGGTTGCCGGGGGCGGCGCGCAGCACGGCATCGAGGTCCGCCTGGGCGCCGGCGGCGTCGCCGAGGCGGAGCAGCGCTTCCCCCCGCTGCAGGCGCGCCTGCAGGGTGCCGGGGGCGCGCGACAGCACCCGCCCGGCGGCCTCGGCGGCGGGGCGGAACTGCCCGTCCTCGAACAGCAGCGCTCCCTGGCGGAGCAGGGCTTCGGCATTGTCGGCATCGGCCGTCAGCGCCCGGGCCAGGGCGGCTTCCGCCGCCCCGCGGTTGCCGGTCGCGGTGGCAACAACCGCGGCGGCGAGGTTGGGCTCCAGCCCGGCGGGATCCAGGCGCAGCGCCTGTTCGGCGGAACGGCCCGCCTCGTCCCGCCGGTCCAGGGCGAGCTGCGCCCGCGCGCGCATGGCGGCCACCGTGGCGGCGAGTTTCGGCGGCGCGCCGGCTTCGGCCGGGAAGTCGCGCAGCAGGTCCTGGAAGCGCCCGAGCGCGAGATAGGCGCGCAGCAGCAGCACGGTGCCGGCCGCGCGGTCGTAGCCGCGCTCCATCGCCGCGCGGGCTTCGCGCTCGGCGGTGTCGCCGTCGCCGAGGTCCAGGCTGGCCGCGGCCAGCGCGGCCCGGATGTCGCCCGCATCGGGCTTGGCGCGCACGGCGTTGCGCAGTTCGATCTGCGCGGCGCGCAGGTCGCCGCGGGCCTGCGCCGCCTGGGCGCGCTCCACCGAGGCGGAGGCCGGCGCCGCGGCCAGGGCGGCGGCCAGCGTGAGCGCCGGGAGACGGAAGCGAGTGGCCATGAGGAGCCTCCACGAGGGCGGGGTTGTCTCGGCGGTCGGCACGGCAGTCACGGGCCGGACTGCGCCGCGGTGGCGGCCGCGCGGGGCGGCGTCAGCCCGTGCGCGCCGAGCAGGTCGTAGAGCGTCGGCCGGCTGATTCCCATCAGCCGGGCCGCCGCGGACAGGCTGCCGTTGCTGCGGGCCAGCGCCCGGTCGATCACCTCCCGCTCCGCCCGCATCCGGGCGCTGCGCAGGTCCAGGTCGGCCTCCGTTCCGCCGTCCGGCGCCGCTTCCGGCACGGCCAGCTCCAGGTCGGCGGCGGAGACCAGGGGACCCTCGGCCATCAGGGCGGCGCGGCGGACCCGGTTTTCCAGCTCGCGCACATTGCCCGGCCAGGGATGGGCCGCGATCGCTTCCGCCGCGCCGGGGTCGAAGCCGCGCAGCCGTCGGTCGAACTGGTTGGCGTGGTAGGCCAGGAACCAGCGGGCCAGCAGCAGCGCGTCGCCGCCGCGCTCGCGCAGCGGCGGGATGCGCACGGTCATGGAGTTCAGCCGGTACAGCAGGTCGCCGCGGAAGCGGCCGCTGGCCGCCTGTTCCTCCAGCGGCTGGTTGGTGGCGGAAACGACGCGCACATCCACCTGGATCGGTGTGCGGCCACCCAGGCGCTCGATGATCTGGTCCTGCAGGAAGCGGAGCAGCTTCGCCTGCAGCGTGGCCGGCATCTCGCCGATCTCGTCGAGAAACAGCGTGCCGCCGCTGGCCGCCTCGATCTTGCCGATCACCTGGCGGACCGCCCCGGTGAAGGCACCCCGCTCGTGGCCGAACAACTCGCTTTCCAGCAGGTTCTCCGGGATGGCGGCGCAGTTGATGGCGACGAAGGGCCCGCGCGCGCGCGGCCCCATGGCGTGCAGCGCGTGGGCGAGCGCCTCCTTGCCGGTGCCGCTCTCGCCCAGCAGCAGCACGGGCACCGAAACGGAGCCGAGCCGCTCCACCGTGCGGCAAACCTTGAGCATGCCCTCGTCGGCGGTGACGATCCCCTGGATCGGGGAGGTGCGGCTTCCCGCGAGGAGGCGCAGGTTCTCCTCCTCCAGCTCCCGCAGCCGCAGGGCGCGCTCCAGAACGGTGCGCAGCACCGCGAGGTCCACCGGCTTTTCCTGGAAGTCATAGGCGCCGAGGGCGACGGCACGCAGGGCGTTCTCGCGCTGGCCCTGGCCGCTGGCCACCACCACCGGCAGCCGCGGAAAGGCGCGGCGCAGCGCTTCCAGCGTGGCGAAGCCCTCCGACACGCCCTCGGCATCGGGCGGCAGGCCGAGATCGAGCAGCACCACGGCGGGCATTTCGCGGCGCGCCATCTGCTCGGCCGCGGCGCGGTCATTGGCCAGCACGACGCGGTAGGCGGGAAAGGCCCAGCGATACTGCGCGCAAAGCCCTGGGTCGTCCTCCACGATGAGGAGCTTGGGCCGGCTCATGCCCGGGCCACCGACAAGGCCGCGCCGTGCGCGGCGACGGCTTGTGCTTCCGCCGCGGCCGGAAGAAGCAGGCGCATGGTGGTGCCCCGCCCCGGACGGCTCAGCACCTCCAGCTCGCCGCCGGCCTGGCGCAGCAGCTCCCGCGCCTGCCAGGCCCCGATGCCGTTGCCCTTCGGCTTGGTGGTGCGCAGCGGGCGGAACAGCTCGTCGCGGATGAACTCGGGGCTCATGCCCGTGCCGCGGTCGGCGATCTCCACCACGACATGCCCGCCCTCGCGGCGCAGGCTCACGCGCACCGGCACGTCCGGCGGGGAGGCTTCCGCGGCGTTGTCGAGCAGGTGGGTCGCGACCGCGTCGAACTGGTCGGGCCGCATGGCGATGCGCTCCGGGGGGAAACCCCCGCCCTCGACCTGCACCGGATGCGCCCGCCCCCGCGCCAGCGCGTGCAGGCGCTCGAACGGCACGGTCGTCGTCATCTCCGGAACGGCGGGCGGCGCGCGGCCGCTCTCCCCCTCGCCGTCGCTGCGGAGGCGCTCGATCAGCGTGTCGATGCGGCTGGCGGCGGCGCGAACCGTCAGCAGCATGTCCGCCTGGAACTCGGGGTCCTGCAGATGGTCCTCCGCATTGGCCAGCAGCAGGGTGAGCTGGCTGGACACGGTTTTCACGTCATGGGCCACGAAGGCGAAGCGCTTCGCGTAGTCGGTGACGCGCCGGCTGTCGGCCAGGTTCGTGGCAGCCTGCCGTTCCGCCAGAAACATCGCCACCTCCCGCCCGAGGGTTTGCAGCAACTCGAAGACTTCCTCGTCGAGCGGGAAGGGCGCGCGGGGCGGGGACAGCGCCACTACGCCGAGCAGTCCCTCGGAATGGTGGCAGAGCGGCACGGCGAGCCAGAGCGGGCCGTAGGCGGCATGCAGCCCGCCCGCCGTGGCCTCCGCGTCCAGGACGAGGACGTTGTTCTCCGCCGCCAGGGCCGCCAGGAAGGGATGCCCCGGCAGCAGCACGAGCGGCGCCGCGGGCAGGTTCCAGGACCCGGCCCAGCGCAGGTCGGCCTCCCCCTTGCGGGACAGGGATCGCAGCAGCAGCACGCCGGCGGGGCTGTCCACGGCGTCGGCGATGGCGCGAATGGCGCGCACCGGGGCCGCCGCTCCGCTGTCCGGGGCGGACAGGGCGGCGACGCAGCGCAGCCATTCCCGCCGGTAGTCGTAGCGGACGCTGAAGAAGTGATCGACCACGAGACGCCGCACCCGCGAGCGCACCGAGCGGGAGGCGAGGGCGACGGCCAGCGTCATGATCCCGCCGGCGATGAGGCTGACCTGGGCGGTCCGCCCCCAGCCGGCATGCAGCTGGCGCAGCGCCTCGCTCGTGGCGCCCATGCCCAGCAGGAAGGTGCCGACCACCACCAGCGTGGCCCCGTGGAACACCACGTCGCGCGACAGCGCGGGATTGCGCCGCCAGCGCCGGTCCCGCACCGCCGCCACGGCGAGCAGCGGCATGGCCAGGGCGGTGAGGGCGGCGCGGGCATCGAGCAGCGTGGCGGAGAAGGCCTGGGACAGCGCGGCATCCGCGTAGAGCAGCACGTCGAAGGCGGCGAGCCCGCCCAGCGCGATGCAGGGCAGGTTGACGTGCCAGGCGGCGCTCTCGTTGGCGTTGCGCCACAGGTTCTCGGCCAGCAGGATCACCAGCAGAACGAGGGCGAGGCGCATCAGCAGCGCGGGCGATCCCAGGGTCGGCAGCACCAGCGCGCCGGCCAGTCCGGGCAGCAGCAGGGCCAGGGCCAGCAGAACCAGCACCGCGCCGGCCATCTCGAAGCGGCGCACGAAGAAGGTCGCGCGGGTCCCGCCGAGGCGCCGGGACAGGGTGGTGAGCAACAGCAGCCAGGCGCCGGTGCGCAGGATCTCGAGCACGCCGGCCGGGCCGTCGAGGGGCGTGTCGGGCGCCAGGGCCACGGCGGCGGCCCAGGCGGCGGTGACGAGGCACAGGCCGGCCGGCAGCATGGCACCCCGGCCGCGGCCGGCCAGCAGGACGAGCACGGCCCAGACGAGGCAGATCGCGGCGCAGCCGACATGCAGGCCGGCGGAGGCGGCGGTCACATCCCTCGCGCCCCGACTGCCGGGATCATCGCGATCCTTCCTGGAACAGCACCACGCGAATGGTGGCCACGAGGATCAGGAGATCGAGAAACAGGCTGCGCCGCCGGATGTAGTAGAGGTCGTAGGTGAGCTTCATGCGCGCATCCGCCACCGAGGCGCCGTAGGGGTAGTTGACCTGCGCCCAGCCGGTGATGCCCGGCTTCACCAGATGGCGGGCCGCGTAGTGCGGGATCACCTGCGCGAGCTGCTCCACGAAGGCGGGGCGCTCCGGCCGCGGGCCGACGAAGGCCATGTCCCCGCGCAGGACGTTGAGCACCTGCGGGATCTCATCGATGCGGGTGAGGCGCAGGAAGCGGCCGATCCGGGTCACGCGCGGGTCGCGCTGCGTGGCCCAGCGTGGGGCGCCACCGACCTCGGCATCCACCACCATGCTGCGGAACTTCAGCAGGCTGAACACCCGGCCGCCGCGGCCCACCCTGTCCTGGCGGTAGAAGATGGGGCCGGGGCTGTCGAGCTTGATGGCCAGCGAGGCCAGCAGCAGCACGGGAAGCGTGATGACGATCAGCGCGAGGCTCAGCGTCAGGTCGAAGCCGCGGCGCAGGGCCGCCTCGGCCGGATAGCGCCGGTGGCCGGCCGCCCAGTTCACCGGCAGCCGCAGCAGGTCGACGCGCCCCAGGCGGTGCTCGAAGAACTCGGTCCTGTCGAGCAGGCGCACGCCGGCCGCGGAAAGCCTGGCGCGGGTGGAAGCCGGCAGCACCGACGGATCCTCGGCCACCACGGCCCAGGTGCGCGACGCCCGCAGCCGGGCGGGCGAGAGCTCCTCCTCGACCGCAGCGGCGGCGGAGGCCGTGGGCGCGACGTCGAGAAACGCGATGTCCAGAAAGGTTTCCTGGCGCGTCCAGCGATCGGCCTCGCCATCCTGCCCGGGTGCCCGCACCACCACGACGCGGGACCGGAAGCGGCCGGTGCGCGACGCGGCCGCCAGCCCCAGCCGCGTCAGCATCACGACGCCCACGAAGCCGAGCGCCACCAGCGCCGGTCCGAAGCCCGCACTGGCCGAGGCCGGCAACAGCGCCTGGGACGCGATCCAGGCCAGGAGCGTGAGCAGAGCGGCGGCGGTGACGGCACCGACGACCAGGCGGCGGGACTGCATCCAGGCCTCGGGCTGGTACAGGCCGCTGGCACCGCAGGCCACGCCGGAGCAGATCGCGAGGGCAGAGGGAAAGGTGATGGCGCCGCTGCTTCCCGCCGGCAGGAGCCCTGCCGTTTGCCAATGGAAGGCCGTATAGCAGAGAGCGAAGCAGGCAAGCGTTTCTGCCACGTAGAGCAGGAGCAACCCGGAGCGGACGCTGTGGCCGAACAGCCGGGTCATGACCGGGCTCCCAGGACTGCAGCACTCTCGCGCGGGGCCATGATAGGTATTTCTTCCCGAAATACGGTGGTTCATCACGTGTCGGATCGATACGGGTATGCAAGATAATTTTTGAAGCAATGTCCAGATAATGGATGAACTTGGGTGGCAAATCGCGTGATCGTGATGACGCGTTCTACAACCGAAAATTGCAAATTATCCTGATCTCAACTTAAAAGCGCAAAGAAGACTGAAGCACTATTGATGATGGATCCTAGGAGAAATCCGCACTCGTAGTGAGTAGAGGCGGACCACTCGCGACCTGGGCGAGAGGATCATGGTCGTCCTCCCACTGCCGTGATGTACGCTGGAACTAAATTTGAGACTTTGCCCCGAATGTGTTTGCGTTTCGATACCGTTGCGATAATCCTCGTAGAGGCTCGAAAACTCGTTCACCATTGTGGGTGCGGGTGGTCCGCGGCGCCCGCTGCAAGTGGCGCCGCGGGTTCAAACGTGCGGGAGGTATCATGCGTCAGCCAAGTCACCGGCTCGCTCTGTTGCTTGTCGCTGCTTCCCTGACGGCCTGCACGGCCTCCGCACCCCGCCCTTCCACCCCGCTGGCCCAGGAAGCCGCGGCGCAGGACACGCATTACGTGATCGGCCCGGGCGATGCGCTCGGCATCTTCGTCTACCGCGCCCCGGAACTCAGCGTGGACCTGCCCGTCCGCCCCGATGGCCGCGTGTCCATGCCGCTGGTGGCTGATATCCAGGCGGCAGGCCGAACGCCCACGCAACTCGCCGAGGACATCGCGGAACGGCTGCGCGAGTACGTGCGCGACCCCAACGTCACCGTCATGGTGCGCTCCTTTGTCGGGCCGCCGGCACGGCTGATCCGCGTGATCGGCGAGGCCGCGGAGCCCCTGGCCCTGCCCTACCGGGAGGGGATGACGCTGCTCGACGTCCTGATCAGCGCGCGCGGCCTCACCCGCTACGCCGCCGGTAACCGGGCCGAGGTCATCCGGCGCAACTTCGACGGGTCGCCGCCCCAGGTCATCCCCGTCCGCCTGTCCGCCCTGCTGCGCGACGGCGACGTGTCGCAGGACCTGCCGATGCGCCCCGGCGATACCCTGGTCATCCCGCAGAGCTGGTTCTGACGCGATGCTCCCGGTCGAGCAGCTGCGGCGCTACGCCGCGATCAGCTGGCGGCACCGCTGGAAGGCGCTGGCGCTGGCCTGGGTGGTCTGCCTCGCCGGCTGGTTCGGCGTGTCCATGATCCCGAACCAGTACCAGGCGAGCGCGCGCATCTACGCCGATGCCGATGCCATCCTCGGGCAAACGCTGCGCGGCATCGCGGTGGACGGCGCCACGGCGGCGCAGGTCGACACCCTCCAGCGCACGCTGCTGAGCCGCCCCAACCTCGAGCGGGTGGTCGCCCGGAGCGAACTTGACCAGCGCGTGACCAGCGTGGCCGGTCGGGAAGGATTGCTGACGCGGCTCGCGCGCGACATCCGCATCATGCCGCAGGCACGCAACCTGTTCCGCATCGAGTACAGCGACGTTGACCCGCGCACCGCGCAATCGGTGGTGCAGGCCACGCTGAACCTCTTCATCGAACGCGCGGCCAGCAATGACCGCCAGCAGATGGAGAATGCGCGCGGCTTCATCGACCAGCAGATCGCCTCCTACGAAACGCAGCTCCGCGAAGCGGAACGGCGCCGCGCCGATTTCCGCTCGCGCTACCTCGACCTGCTGCCCAATGACGCGCTGGGCGGCGTGACGCGCCTGGAAACGTCGCGCAGCCGCCTCGCGCAGCTGCGCGGCGAGGTGGAGGATGCGCGTTCCCGCCGCGACCTGACCCGCCAGCAGCTGCAGGCGCTGCCCGCCACTCTGCCGGCCGAGGCGGTGGGCGGCGGCGGCGGACCCAGCCGCGCGGCCGAGGCGGAGCGCCAGCTGCGCGAGCTGCGCCTGCGCTACACCGACCAGCACCCCGACGTGATCGCCGCCCGCGCGGCCCTGGCCCAGATCCGCGCCGGCGGCGACGGCGACACGGTGCGGGGGGACGGCGCGCCGCGCGGCGGCCGCAGCCTGCCCAACCCGGCCCGCGAGGCGATCCAGCTCCGCATGGTGGATGCCGATGCCCAGCTGGTTTCGCTGGAACGGCAGGTGCGCGACGAAACGGCCGAGGTGGAACGGCTCGAGGCGCTCGCGCGCGGCGCCCCGCAGCTGCAGGCGCAGTTCCAGAACCTCGACCGGGACTACAACGTGATCCGCCGCAACTACGAGGAACTGCTCGGCCGTCGCGAATCCCTGCAGATCGCCGGGGCGGCCCGCGTCGGGGCCGACCAGGTCCGGCTCGAGATCATCGAGCCGCCGACGGTGCCCACCCTGCCGATCGGCCCGAAGCGGATGCTGCTGAGCGTCGGCGTCCTCCTGGCGGGGCTGGGGGCGGGCGCCGCGCTGGCCGTGCTGCTGGCCACCATGGACCGCAGCTTTCATTCCCTGCAGGACCTTCGCCGGCTGAACCTGCCGATCCTCGGCGCCATCTCCTCCCTGCAACCGCCGCGGCGGGCCGGGGCGGTCTACGTCTTCGCGGGGGCCCTTTCGCTCCTGTTCCTCGCCTTCGGCGCCGTGACGGTCGGCGGACCCTCGCTGCTGGCGCGGGTGCCTTCCCTCGTGTCGCGGGTGCTGGCGTGATGTCCTCCTCGCGCACCCGGACCCATCTGGTGGAGCGGGCGGCGGAAGCCCTGGGCGGCCTTTCCGCGCTGGGCGCCGCGGGCGCCGGGCTGGCAGGACCCCTGCCGGTCCCCGTCCTGCCGCCCGCCCCCGTGCTCCGGGAAACGGCAGGGGGCGAGGCTGCGCCGCCGCGCGCGTCCATCACCGCCGAAACCCTGGCGCGGGCCGGCCTGGTGAGCCTGGAGCCGGGACGCAGCCGGCTGTCGGAGGAACTTTCCGTGATCGCCCACCAGGTGGTGGGCCCGGTCCTGACGCCGGGAAAGGGGGAGCGGACTCCGCGCCTCGTGCTCGTCACCAGTGCGCGCCCGGGGGAAGGCAAGAGCTTCACGGCGCTGAACATCGCCGCCCGCATCACCGTCACCTCCGGCCACCCCGTGGTGCTGGTGGATGCCGACGGCAAGCGCCACTCCCTGAGCGACCTGCTGGGCTGCAGCGCCGAACCGGGACTGCGGATGCTGGCGGCTGACCCCACGCGGCATCCCGCGCCGCTGCTAGTTCCCACCGCCAGCGAACGGCTCTCGATCCTGCCCTATGGCGGGGCCACGAGGGAGCACAGCGGGGTGCTGTCCGGCACGGCCGTGGCCGCCGCGGTGCAGGCCCTCGCGGCGGCCCTGCCGCGGCACATCATCATCCTCGACGCCCCGCCCTGCCTGTCCACCAGCGAGGCCAGCATGCTGGCGCCGGCGGTGGGGCAGGTCCTCATGGTGGTGGAAGCGGAACGGACGCAGGGCAGTGAGCTGGAAGCGGCCCTGGACATGGTGGATGCCTGCCCGATGCTGCGGCTGGTCCTCAACCGGACCAACTTCACGCCCAGCAACACCTTCGGAGCTTACGGCTACGGGGCCTACGGCACCAGCCACCACGATGCCCCGACCTGACCACCCGCGCCCGGTCGCGCCCGTTCTGCTGGCCCTGGCGGCCGTCCTCCTGCCCTGGGCCGCAGCGCCGGCCCGGGCACAGGTGGGCGGCGCGGATACGGCGGCCGGGGCCGCGGGCGGCGGCAGCGCGGCGGGTGGCAGCGCGGCCACGGGCGGCGCGGCCTCCGGCGCCACGCTGCCCGATCCCGGCCTGGTGCCCGGCGGGATGGCCACCGCGCCCGGGGAACTGCCGGTGCGGCTGGGCGGCTTCTTCGACTCCCCCTATGGCGGGCCCGTGCCCCTGGGCGGCACCGCCCCGGCCCGCAGCTGGACCATCCAGCCGAGCATCGGCATCCAGCTGCTGGCAACCGACAACGCCTTCCAGGGCAGCGACGGCGAGCGCCAGGCCGATTTCGTCACCTCCATCAGCCCCGGGCTGATCGTCACCGGCGACAGCGCCCGGCTGCAAACATCCTTCCGCTATTCGCCCAGCCTGCAGCTCTACGCCGCCTCGCCCCGGCAGGACCGGATCGACCACCGCTTCAACGGCACCGCGGTGGCCACCCTGCTGCCGGGCTCGGTTTACCTCGACATGCGCGCCTCCGCCGCGGCGCTGCCGATCACCGGCACCCGCTCGGCCTCGGACGAGGCCACGCTGCCGCGCAACGACCGCACCCAGACCTTCAACTTCTCGCTCAGCCCCTACTACATCCAGCGCTACGGCGGCCTCGCCACCTCGATCATCGGCTACGCCTTCCAGTACGCCGACCAGGGGGGAAGGCCCGCCACGCTGACCCCGGGCGGCGCGCCCTTCTTCACGCCGCAGGACTTCATGTCCCACACCGGCTTCGCGTCGCTACGCACCGGCGAGGATTTCGGCCCCCTCGCCGTGGAAGCGCGGCTGAGCGGCACGACCTATTCCGGCGGCGGCGTGCTCGACGGCGCGCACCGCGCGCTCGGCATCGTGGAAACGCGCTACGCCTTCAACCGCGTCGTCACCGGCCTGGTGGAAGCCGGCTACGAGGACCAGGAATACGGCGGCGTCCCGCCGGTGCGGATCAGCGAAGCGGTCTGGAGTGTTGGCCTGCGCCTCGATCCCGGGCCGCGCAGCATGATCCTGCTGCGCTACCAGCGCCGCAACGGGTACGACGCGCCGCGGATCGACGCGCGGGTGGGGATCGGCGCGCGCACCGTGCTGTCCGCGAGCTATTCGGACGAGATCACCACCTTCGCGCGGCTCGGCGCCGACTTGCTCTCCCAGACCTCGGTGGACGCGCTCGGCAACCCCGTGGACACGCGCACCGGCGCCCCCGCGCGCGACGCGTCGGGCGGCGGCCTGCTGTCCACGCAGAACGGGCTGTTCCGCAGCCGGCGCGCCACTGCCAGGCTGAGCCAGGTCTGGGACCGCGACACCATCTCGCTCGAACTCGCGCGCGAGGAACGCATCCCAATCTCCGTGCAGGACAACACCACGGCCTTCCGGCAGGAAAGCCACTCGATCGGCGCCAGCTGGTCGCACGCGCTGTCGTTCCTGACCAGCCTTACGGGCTCCGTGCGCTACGGCCGCACCCAGTCCGCCGGGCTGGGCCCCGACGGCGACACCTACGCGGTGCGCGCCACCCTGGCGCACCGCTTCAACGAGAACCTCGTGGGCTCGCTGCAATACCTCCTCACCAATCGGTCCACCGACCTGCTCGCCCCGGGGGACCGGCAGGCCCGCGGCGACACGCTGCAGAACGCGGTGATCGCCACGCTGCGGCAAAGCTTCTAGGCCGCCGCCCGCCGCGCAACCGCCCGCTCTTCCACCCCAGGAAAGGCTCCACACCCCTCGTCACCGACCGCCGCCATCCGCTTCAGGGCCACCCCGACAATCCCCCTGGGAAAGGCAGGCGCGGTCCGCACCACTCTTCTCGCCCGCGCGGGCCAGGCCCGGGGGCACGAACCAGGACGCCGTCCATGCACATCGACCATTACCGTCTGCGAGAGCACCCCTTCCAGATGACGCCGGACGCGCGGCTCTTCTACCCGAGCTCCGGCCACAGCCGCGCCTACGCGCACCTGACCTACGGCCTGGCGCAGCGGGAAGGCTTCGTGGTCGTCACCGGCGAGGTCGGCGCCGGCAAGACCACCCTGATCGAGCGGCTGTGCAGCGAACTCGACCCCTCGGCCTTCATGGTGGCGCGCATCGCCACCACCCAGGTCGGGGGCGACGACCTGCTGCGGCTGGTCGCCGACGCCTTCGGAGTGCCCGCCGAGGGCAGCAAGGCCTCGCTGCTGCGCGGCATCTCCGAAACCCTGCGGGCCGGGGCGAGGGAGGGCGAGCGGCGCCACCTGCTGATCGTGGACGAGGCACAGGCCCTCGCGCCGGCGGCGCTGGAAGAGCTGCGCATGCTGTCCAACGTCACCGAAGGGCCGCGCGCCCTGCTGCAAACCCTGCTGCTCGGCCAGCCGCAGCTGCGGCGCATCATCGCCAGCCCCGACCTCGACCAGCTCCGGCAGCGCGTGCTGGCCTCCTACCACCTGGGCGGGCTGACGCGCGACGAGACGCACGCCTATGTCGAGCACCGCATGCGCGCCGTCGGCTGGGACGGCTGGCCGTCCTGGGAAAGCGGCGCGCTCGACGTCGTGCACCGCCACAGCGCCGGCCTGCCGCGGCGCATCAACCGCCTCTGCTCGCGCGTGCTGCTCGGCGGCGCGCTGGAAGAGGCGGACGTGCTGACCGTGCCGATGGTGGAAGCCACCGCCCTGGAGCTGGAGGAGGATCTCGGCGCCGGGCTGGAGGGCGACGATGCCGGCCGCTCCGTGTTCGGGCGCCCCTCCCGCCCCCGCGCGCTGGAAGAAACCCTCGGCGACCTGGCGGACCGGGTCGAGGCGCTGGAGCGCCTGACCTCGCAGCGCGAGCGGGTGTTCAACCAGCTCATGAGCTTCTTTTCCGAGATGCAGGGCCGGCATCGGTGACCCTGCCCCGCAACGCGATGAGCGTGGACGTGGAGGACTGGTTCCAGGTGCAGGCCTTTGCCGGCGTCATCCGCCGCGACGACTGGGACGGGCTGGCGCGCCGCGTCGAGGCCAACACGGACCGGGTGCTGGAACACTTCGCGGCGGCGGGCGTGCGCGCCACCTTCTTCACCCTCGGCTGGGTGGCCGAGCGCCACCCGGCCCTGGTGCGGCGCATCGTCGCCGCCGGCCACGAACTGGCGAGCCACGGCCACGGCCACGAGCAGGTGCACGTGATCGGCGAAGCGGCCTTTCGCGCCGATATCCGCCGCGCCAGGGCGGCGCTGCAGGATGCGGGCGGCGTGCCGGTGCTGGGCTACCGCGCCCCCACCTTCTCCATCACCCCGAACACGCCCTGGGCGCACGCCGTCCTGGAGGAGGAAGGGTATCGCTATTCCTCCTCGGTCTTCCCCGTTCGCCACGACCTGTACGGCGCGCCGGATGCGCCGCGCGGGCCGCACCGGCCGCGCCCGGACGGCGTGGTGGAACTGCCGATGACCACGCTGCGGGTGCCCGGACGCAACCTGCCCTGCGCCGGCGGCGGCTGGTTTCGCCTGCTGCCCTACGCGCTGTTCCGCGCCGGGCTGCGGCGGGTGAATGCCGAGGGCCGGCCCGGCATCTTCTACTTCCATCCCTGGGAGGTGGACCCGGACCAGCCGCGCGTGACGGCGGCCGGGCGGCTGTCCCGCTTCCGGCACTACACCGGCCTCGCTACCATGCTGCGCCGGGTGGACCGGCTGCTGGGCGATTTCCGCTGGGGGCGGATGGACGAGGTCTTCGCCGCCCAGATCGGACCGCCCCGGTGACCGTCCGGATCCGCGAGCTCGACGACGCGTCCGCCGGCGCCTGGGACAGCTTCGTCCGCGCCACCCCGGCCGCGACCTTCTTCCATCTCTCCGCCTGGGCGCGGGTGATCCGCGGCGCCTTCAACCACCCCACCCACTACGTCTTCGCCGAGCAGGACGGCGCGGTGGTCGGCGTGCTGCCGCTGGCGCGGATGCGGACGCGGCTCTTCGGCGACAGCCTGTCCTCCACCCCCTTCTGCGTTTACGGCGGCCCCGTCGCGGCCTCGCCGGACGCTGCGGCGGCGCTGGAAGCGCATGCGGTCGGCCTCCGCCGCCGCCTGGGCGCGCCGGTGCTGGAATTCCGCCGCCGCGCCGCACCCGACCCGGGGTGGGAGGAACGGCCGCCGCTCTACGTCACCTTTCGCAAGCCCTTCCGCATCACCGGCGACGACGGCAAGGACCAGGCGGCCAACATTCCGCGCAAGCAGCGGGCCGAGGTGCGCAAGGCGATCAGGCTGGGCCTCGCCTCCGTGTCGGATTCCGACACGGACCGGCTGCACCGCATCTATGCCGAGAGCGTGCGCAACCTCGGCAGCCCGGTTTTTCCGCGCCGTTATTTCCGCCTGCTGGCCGAGGCCTTTCCCGGGGAGCACGACGTGACCACCGTGCTGCATGACGGCCGCCCCGTCGCGGCCGTGCTGAACTTCCATTTCCGCGACGAGGTCCTGCCCTATTACGGCGGCGGCACGCGAGGCGCGCGCGCCGTGTCGGCCAACGACTTCCTGTACTGGGAGGTGATGCGCCGCGCCGGCGCCGAGCGCGGGGCGACGCTGTTCGACTTCGGCCGCAGCAAGATCGACACCGGTGCCTTCAGCTTCAAAAAGAACTGGGGCTTCGAGCCGGAGCGCCTGCACTACTGCTATCGCCTGGCCCCCGGCGCCCGCATCCCCGACAACAACCCCAACAACCCGAAATACCGGCTGATGATCGCCGTCTGGAAGCGCCTGCCCCTGCCGGTGGCGGGGCTCGTCGGTCCGGCGCTCGTGCGCGGGCTGGGGTGAGCGCCGTGCCGCGCCGCCGGCTGCTCTTTCTCGCCCACCGGATCCCCTATCCGCCGGAAAAGGGCGAGAAGATCCGCTCCTGGCACATGCTCCGCCATCTCGCCGAAACGTGGGAGGTCGATCTCGGCTGCCTGGCGGACGACCCGGCCGACCTCACGCACGTGCCGTTCCTGCGCACCGTCTGCGCCGCGGTGCAGTGCCGCTTCACCGGCGCGCGCACGCAGCTGGCGGCGCGGGCGCTGCTGCGCGCCCGGCCGGGCCTGCCGCTGACGCTGGGCTGGTTCCACGACCCGGGCCTGCACGCCTGGGTCCAGGACGGCCTCGCCGCCGGCCGCTACGACGCGGCCTTCGTTTATTCCTCCTCCATGGCACCCTACCTGATGGGGCCGGCGGCCCGGCGGCCGGGGCTGCGCCGCGTGCTCGACTTCGTCGACGTCGATTCCGAGAAATGGCTCGCCTACACCGAAGGCGCGCGGGCGCCGATGCGCCAGGTCTGGGCCCGCGAAGCCCGCACGCTGTTGGCCTTCGAGCGCCGGGCGGCGCTCAGCTTCGACCGCAGCGTCTTCGTGTCCGCCGAGGAAGCGCGGCGCTTCGCGGAACTGGCGCCGGACTGCGCCGCCCGGCTCGACCACGTGGACAACGGCGTGGAACTCGACCGCTTCGATCCGGCGCAGAACTACCCCGACCCCTTTGCCGGCGCCCGCGCCCTGGTTTTCACCGGCACCATGAACTACCGCCCCAACGTGGAGGCGGTGACCTGGTTCGCCACCGCCGTGATGCCGATCCTGCGCGCCCGCGGCCGGGCCACGGAGTTCTGGATCGTCGGCGCCAGCCCGGCCCCGGCGGTGCAGGCGCTGGCGCGCCTGCCGGACGTGCGCGTGACCGGGGCGGTGCCGGATGTGCGGCCCTTTCTGGCCCATGCGGCGGTCTCGGTCGCGCCGCTGCGGATCGCGCGCGGCATCCAGAACAAGGTGCTGGAGGCTATGGCCATGGCCCGCCCCGTGGTCGCCTCGCCCCAGGCCTTCGAGGGGGTGCGCGCCATGCCGGGGCGCGACCTGCTGGTGGCCGACGGCGCGGCGGACACGGCGGCGCGGATCGCGGCCCTGCTCGACGGCGCGCATCCCGGCATGGGCGCCGCCGGCCGCGCAGCGGTGGCGGCGGGCCATGACTGGTCGGCCACGCTGCGCCGGCTCGACCCCTTGCTGGAAGCGGCCCCTGCCGGGGCGGAACGGGTGCGGGACCGGGCGGCATGACGGCGCAGGTCCCGGCACGCCCCGCACCACCCCCCGCCGCGACGGGGCAGGCGGCGGCGTCCTGGCAGGGCTGGGGCCCGGCGCTGCCCGTGCTGGCCCTCGGCCTCGCGCTGCTCGGCCTGCTGTTCCGGGCGGAAGCGGCCGCGGCGGTCCACACCTGGACGATTTCCACCGCCTACAACCACGGCTGGCTGGTGCTGCCGATCGCGCTCTGGCTCGGCTGGGCGCGGCGGGAGCGGCTGCTGGCGCTGGCACCCCGGCCGGCGCCGGCGCTGGCCCTGCTCGCGGTTCCCGCCGGGCTGGCTTGGCTCGCGGCGGAGCGCATGGGGATCATGGAAGGGCGGCAATTCGCCGCCCTGGGCGTCCTCTACGCGCTGCTCCTGGCGGTGCTGGGCTGGCGGGTCTGCCGGGCCATGGCGGCGCCGCTCGCCTATCTCGTCTTTCTCGTGCCCTTCGGTGCTTTCGCGGTGCCGCTGCTGCAGGCCATCACCGCGGGGATCGTGGAGTTCGGCCTCTCGCTCACCGGCATCCCGCACTACGTGGACGCGCTGATCATCGAGATCCCGGAAGGCACCTTCTACGTCGCCGAGGCCTGTGCCGGGCTGCGCTTCATCATCGCGGCGCTGGCCTTCGGCGCGCTCTACGCCTTGGTGATGTTCCGCAGCCCCGGGCGGCGCCTGGTGGTGATGGCGCTGGCCGTGGCCGTGCCGATCCTGGCCAACGGGCTGCGTGCCCTCGGCCTCGTGCTGCTCGGGCATTACCAGGGCAGCGCCGCGGCGGTGGAAGCGGACCACGTGCTCTACGGTTGGGTGTTCTTTTCCCTGGTGATCCTGCTGCTGACCCTGGCCGGGATGCCTTTCCGCGAGGACGAGCCGGCGGCACCCGGCAGGGCCGCGCCGGAGCGGCGCCCCGCCCCTTCCGCGCAGCCGGCCCTGGCGGCGGCCGGAGCCGGGCTGGCGCTGGTTCTCGCGGCCTCCGGGCCGGCCGTGGCGGCGCTGCTGGACCGCCGGGCCGGGCCGCCCCAGACCGCTGCCGTCCGGCTCGTGGCGCCGCTGCCCTGCAGGGCTGCGGCGGAGGACGCGCTGCAATGCGTCGGCGCCACCATTTCCGCGCGCGTGCTGGTGTTCCCGGCCGCGGCGAACTGGGATGCCGTGGCGGCCGCCCGGCGCGGCGCCCTGGGCGGGATGGGCGACGAGGACGTCACCTTCGACGTTCCCATGGGTGGCGGCAGCGCCTGGCGGGCGCGGCAGCCGCCGGGGGGCCGCGGCCTCGCGGCGGCGGCGGTGTGGCTGGACGGAAAGCTCGCCGGTGACGGCCTGCGCAGCCGCGCCGCGCAGGCCCTGAAGGCCTTCGGCGCGGGACCGGGCGGGCGGCCGGTGATGGTGGCCGTGACGCTCCGCCCGGACGGCCCACCCGGCGACGGGATGGATGCGGCCCGCCAGCGGGCGCTGTTCCAGGCGGTGCTGGAAGCCCAGGGTGACGGGCTCGCCGCCCGCGCGGCGACGCTGTCCGCGTCGGGTCGGTCGGACCCGTGAGGCGGGCATTCGTCGCGGCCACCTGCGCGCTCGTCGTGGCCCTCGCCGTCGCGCTGCACGCCGTGCAGATGATGCCGAACCACGACAATGGCTGGCTGCTGATCGCGGCGGAACGCCTGCTGGCGGGCGGCACCTACCGGCACGACTTCGTGGAGCCCAACCCGCCCCTCATCATCTTCCTGAACGTCCCCGCCATTCTCCTGGCCCGGCTGCTGGGCATCGCGACCTACACGGCGTTCAGCCTCTACGTCGGTGGCCTCATCCTGCTTTCCGCTCTTCTCGCCTGCCGTTTCCTGACGGTTCTGCTGAAGCCGGAGGGCGGGCTGACCGGCCCTGTGCTGATCGGCTACGTCGCCATCCTGGCGCTGGAGCCAGGCTACGAGTTCGGGCAGCGCGAACACCTCTTCACGGTCCTCTTCGTGCCGGGGCTGCTGTGGTTCGCGCTGCGGGAAACAGGGGAGGAGGGCCGGCTCGACACCGCGACCCTGCTGGCGATCGGCCTCGCTTCCGTCGCGGTCCTGATCAAGCCCTTCTACCTCGTGCTTGCCGCGGCGCTGTTCGGCCTGCGCCTGTTCCGGCTGCGGAGCTGGCGCACGATCCTTGATCCGGCCGCCGCGATGCTCGTCGCTGCCGGGCTGCTCTACGCCGCCACCATCCTGCTCGCCTATCCGGAATACCTGGAGGAAGCGCGGATGCAGGGGCAGGTCTACTTCGCCTGGGACCGCGACTGGCGCACCGTTCTTCTCGCCAGCAAGGACGCGGTGGGCGCGCTCTGCCTCGCCCTGGCCCTGGCCGCGCTGGCCCCGGTGCCGGCGCGGGTCCGGACCGTCCTGCTGCACCTCGCGCTGGTGGCGGCCGGCCTGCTCGCCGTGGCGCTGCTGCAGAAGAAGGGCTGGACCTACCACCTGCTGCCCGTCGTGGAGATCTCGCTCATCGCGCTGCTGCTGCTCGCCGCCATCCTGCTGCCCCGGCTCGCCGCGCCGCCCCGGCTGCCCGCGCTGGTCGCGCTGGCGGCGATCCTGCTGGAAACCGCCTTTCTCGCCCTTCGCCCGGCCAGCGAGGTGACCTATGCCGCCCGCGCGCACTTCCGCGACACGCCCCTGATCGCGACCCTGCAGCGGCTGGCCGCCGGGCAGTCCTACCTGATGCTCACCGGCGGCTACCTGTGGGGCGTGCCGGGGCTGATCGACGCGACGCTGGGCGCGCGGGGGCTGGGGCAGGTGTTCCTGCCCGGCGCTGCCCAGCTGGCCGCCGGCAACGCCGACAGCAGGGCCCGGGCCGCGGCCCTCTACCCCTTCGTGGTGCAGGAGCTGGTGGGCGACCTGGAACGCTTCCGGCCGGCGATCGTGGCCGTTGACAGGCGCCAGCACAGGCAGGGCCTGCCCGAGAGCTTCGACATCCTGCGCTACTACGGGGATGCGGAGTCGTTCCGCCGCGCCTGGGCATCCTATCGGCTGGTGGAAAGCCAGGGCGGCTGGGACTTCTACCGGCGCATCGACTGAAAACCATCGGGCTTGGTGAAGCCAGCAGACCGGGGGGAAGTATCCCCCCGGACCCCCTTCTATTTTCGGGAGTTTTGGGGTGCGTCCGTGGTTGCAGCGGCTCTTTCTGCTCCCGAAAGAAGGAGGGGGTCCGGGGGAGTTCACTCCCCCGGCTTTTTGCGCCTTCACAGGTCAGGACAGCGCCTGTCCGTCAGCCGTCGCAGACCTGCAGGAAGGCGCGGGCCTTTTCCCCCCAGCCGGCCCGCTGCGCCGCGGCCAGGGCGCCCTGCCGCAGCGTCTCGTACAGGACCGGGTCCTCGCGCAGCCGCCGCATCGCCGCGGCGACCTCCGCCACCGAGTGCCCATCCACCACCAGCCCGTTGACACCGTGCTGCACCGCGTCGGTGCTGCCGCCATCCTGCCCGGCGATCACCGGGATGCCGCAGCCATTCGCTTCCAGGAACACCAGCCCGAAGCCCTCGGTGTCGCCATCCGGCATGCGGCGGTTCGGCATGATGAACACGTCGCCCGCCTGGTAGTGCTCGACCAGCTCGTCCTCCGCGACCTGGCCGGCAAACACCACCCGGTCGGCCACGCCCTCCGCCTCCGCCAGCGCCCGCAGCGCGTCCAGGTAGGGCCCGGTGCCGACCACGAGGTAGCGGCTGTCGGGATGGAACCGGACCACCTGCGCGAAGGCGCGGATCGCGTGGTCGATCCCCTTCTTCTCCACCAGCCGGCAAACCGACACGAACACGAAGTGGCGCTGCAGCCCGTAGAGATCGAGCAGCGCCTGCGGCTTGGGTGAAGGACGGAACCGCTCATTGTCCACGCCGTTCTCGATCAGCCGGATCCGGGCCGCGGCGCATTCGCCGAGCAGCGCCTCCACCGCGGCCAGGGTGAAGCGGCTGACCACCACGATGGCGTCGCTGTTCTGCAAGGCCTGCCGGCCCTGCCGGTTCCCGGGATCCGTGGCGGTGCGGGTCGTGATCTCCTCGCCATGGACGTAGACCACCGTGCGCACGCCGGGGACGCGGCGCAGCAGGTGGATGATCCAGCCGCTGGCCAGCAGCTCGCCGATGCACACCACCCGCACCCCGCCCAGGGCGATCAGCCGCAGCAACAGGGCGGCGACGCGCAGGCGCAGCGCCGCGTCCCAGGCCAGGAACAACAGCCGCCGCACGCCGCCGCGGCTGCGCGGGCCGAAGGTGGTGCGCAGCAGCGGGATGCGGATCACGGGATAGGGTGCCCGGCGGTCGTGCTCGCGCCAGCCGATGATCGGCAAGCCGTCCGCGTAGTTCACCTGCGGCGCCAGCACCGCCACCCGTCCCCCCGCGCAGCGCGCCAGGCTGGCATAGACCGAGGCGGAGCCGCCGCGCACCGGCGGGAAGTTGTTGGCCACCAGCAGCACCGTGCCCCGGCCGGACCGGGGCGGGTCGACGGCGCGCGCGGTCACGCGGCCGGCGCTTCGAGCAGGGACGGGATCTCCGCGAGGCTCGCGAAGCGCATGCGCGGCTGCCGCGCCATGAAGTCGAGGATGGCGGATAGCCGGTCGTAGAAATGGTGCAGCTCCGCCCGGCTCTGCACATAGGGACTGCGTCCGACCGCCAGCGAGGAACTGTGGAAGCTGAGCACGAAGACGCGGTGGCCGCCCTCGGTCAGCCGTCGCACCAGGCGGATCATCGCGCGCCGGTCGTTGCCCTCCGGCGACAGCGTGATGCGCTCGGCGCAGCGCATGCGCGTGAGGGCGGCGGACAGTCCCAGGCGGAACGGCGGCGAGGCGTCCGCCAGCGCCTGGTAGATCCACGGCGCGCGCCGGCCGCCCCAGCCGACGATGCTGCGGCAGAGCGGCAGTTCCAGCAGGGTGCGCCGCCGGCCGAACCAGAAGGGGCGGTAGTCGTAGCCGCTGTAGTCCGGCCCGCCATCGGGCGAGAAATCGGTGCGCGGCGCCACGCTGGTGTCGATCTCGAAGCCGAGCTCCTCCAGCGTGCCGGCGGTATGCGCCGAGAGACCGTAGCGCCCGGCCCGGTAGATGCGCGGCCCGACGCCGAAGCGCTCGGTGAATCGGCGGATCAGCGTAGCGAGCTTCTGCGCCTCCAGCTCCGGCGGCAGGTTCCCGGAATAGGAAGCGCTGGTGCCGCCGTCGCCGGTGAAGGGCGGCGTCACCCAGGGGTGCAGCTGCACCCCGACATCGCATTCGCCGCGCCGGAGATGACGCTCGAGGATCCGCACGACCTCGGTGTCCTCCAGCACGGGATAGGTCAGCAGGTAGGTGGGCCGCAGGCCGTAGGCCCCGAGGATCGCCTGCAGGTCACGGATGTTGCGCATGTGGCCGGTGGTGTGGGGCGTGCCGCGCACGGGCGCGTCCCAGTCGAAATCCTCCTCGGCATCCACCGCCACCGCCAGGATCGGGTCGTCGGAGCGGGGCAGGGCAGGGCGGATGTTGGGGAAGAGTGCGTGCGTCATGCCTGGATCGGTGTGTGCCGGTCGGGCATGGCCGGCCGCTCTCCGGCAGCGTCGGGAAAGCTGCCGACGCGTATAGCAAGCCCGTACCGTTCAGGTCGAACCCAGAACGACGGGCCGCGCGCCGCCCGGCAGGACCGATGGCAGGACCCGGCCGGGGTGATAGCGTGGTGGCCCTTCCAAGGTGGTTCCACCCGCCCCGTGCAATCCGTCCTGACCGCGCTGTTCCTGCCGCCCCTGCTCCTCGTCCTGCTGGGGCTGTGGGGCGGGCTGCTGGCCTGGCACGGTCGGCGGCGGAGCGGCGGGGCACTGGCCGCGCTGGCCGCCGCCGGCACGCTGTTGCTGGCCACGCCCTTCGTGTCGGGAAACCTGCTGGCTTCCCTGGAGCGGGAGGTGGCGGCCCGGCCGGCGGAAGGCCCGCCGCCGGCCGCCATCATCGTGCTCGGCGGCGACGCGGCCCGCGGGCAGGAAGGGCCGGAGATCGGCGCGTTCACCCTGGAACGCCTGCGGGCCGGCGCGGCCCTGCATCGCCGCACCGGGCTGCCCCTGCTGGTGACCGGCGGGCCGGTGGGGCCGGAACGGGTGCCACTGGCGGCGCTGATGGCGCGCAGCCTGCGCGAGGATTTCGGGGTGGAGGTCCGCTGGGTCGAGCCGCGGGCCCACGACACCCGGGACAACGCGGTCTTCGCCGCAGCCATTCTGCGCGAGGCCGGGATCGGGTCGGCCCTGGTGGTGACCCATGGCTGGCACCTGCCGCGGGCGATGGAAGCTTTCGGCCGCATCGGCTTCCCGGTGTATCCAGCGCCGCTGCGGGCCAGCCAGGGCTGGGCGACGGCCGGCCGCTGGTCGGACTGGGTGCCGCGTGCCGACCACCTCGGCGACAGCTGGTACGCGCTGCGGGAATGGGCGGGACGGGCGGTCTACGCCCTGCGAGACGGGGGCTGAGGCACTCCCGCCGCCCGGCCCGTGAAGGGGCACCGCAGGGCCTCAGGCCGGCGCGCTCTCGAGCACCGCGCCCGCCGTGCCGGCCTCCGCCGCCAGGAAGCCTTCCAGCACCAGCAGCTGCCACAGCCCCTGCGCGTGGTCGAGGCGCCCCGCGGCGTGCTCCTCCAGCAGCCGCGCCAGGGCGGGTGCGTGGAACAGCCCGCTGTCCAGCATCGGCCCGCCCAGCAGGCGGCCGCGCACGGTTTCGGCCTGCGCGCGGAACTGCCCGCCGATCTCGGCCGCGAAGCCGCGCTTCCGGCCCCAGAGCAGGTCGGAGGGCAGCAGCGGCTCCATTGCCCGGCGCAGCACGTGCTTGCCCGTCCCCCCCTGCAGCTTCAGCCGGGCCGGCAGGGCCATGCCCCAGGCCACCAGCTCGGGGTCGAGGATCGGCGGCCGCACCTCCAGCGACACCGCCATGGCCGTGCGGTCCGCCTTCACCAGGATGTCGCCGGGCAGGTAGGTGTGCAGGTCGGCATACTGCGCCTGCAGCAGCGCGTCCTCCGGGTCGCATTCCGCCATCAGCCGGCCGAAGCGCGCGGACGGATCGTGGCCGTCCACCGCCGCCCGGAAGGCGGGCGAGAACAGTTCGCGCCGGCGCTCCTCGTGCAGCTTGCAGACGGTGCGATAGTAGCCGAGCGCGGAATCCAGGCTGATCTCGGTCAGCGTGTGCTTGGCGCGCAGCCAGCGCGGCGCGCGGTCGAGCTTCGGGTACAGCCGGGCCAGGCCGCCGATCACCCGCCGCCGCGCCCCGGCGGGGATGAAGGACCGCACCCCCTCGGCCAGGGCATGAAAGGCGTAGCGGCGGTAGCCCGCGAAAACCTCGTCGCCGCCATCGCCGGACAGGGCCACGGTGACGTGCCGCCGCGCCAGGGTGCAGACCGCCAGCATCGGCACGGCAGAATGGTCGCCGAAGGGCTCGCCGAAGATCCGCGCTTGGCCGCGGGCGGCGGCGACGTAGTCCATCGCCGCCACCTCCGACCTATGGGTGGTGCCCAGGCTGCTGGCCGTCCGCGCCGCCAGCGGCCGCTCGTCGGCCTCGCCGGGAAAGCCGATGGTGAAGGTCGCCAGCGAGCCGCCGAGCCCTTCCCCCTGCGCACGGGCGGCGAGCGCGGTGACGGCGCTGGAATCCACGCCGCCGGACAGAAAGGCGCCGAGCGGCACGTCGGCCATGAGCTGCGCCCGCACCGCGGCGTCGAGCCGCCGGGCGAGCTCCGCCGGCGCATCGGCCGGCGCCGCCGCGGCGGCGGTCGGCGGCCGCCAGTAGCGGCGCGGCGCGGGGCGCCCGGTCTCGCCGCGCCGCAGCAGCAGGAAATGGCCGGCCGGCAAGCGGTGGATGCCGGCATAGATGGTGCCGGGGTCGGGCACGTAGCCCAGCGCCAGGAAGTCATCCACCGCGGCCGGGTCGATCCGCCTCGGCAGTTCCGGCAGGGCGAGCAGCCCCGCCATCTCCGAGGCGAAGGCGAAGCGGCCGTCCGGTAGCCAAGTGTAGTAGAGCGGCTTCTCGCCCAGCCGGTCGCGCGCCAGCAGCAGCTCCCCCCGCTGCCGGTCCCAGACCGCGAAGGCGAACATGCCCTTCAGCCGGTCGAGGCAGCCGGTGCCCCATTCGGTCCAGCCGTGCAGGATCGCCTCCGTGTCGGAGCGGGTGCGGAAGCGGTGGCCGGCCGCTTCCAGCAGCGGGCGCAGGGCGGCGTGGTTGTAGATCTCGCCGTTGAAGCAGACGGTGACCTGCCCGTCCGCGGTGGACATGGGCTGCGTGCCGCCGGCCAGGTCCACCACGGAAAGCCGGCGATGGCCGAGCGCCAGATGCGGCTCCCGATGGAAGCCGTCGCCGTCCGGCCCGCGATGCGCCAGCGCGTCGGTCATGCCGCGGATCGGCCGCACCGCCGGCACGGCGGGGTCCAGGGGGTGAAACAGACCGGCCAGGCCGCACATGTCGCGTTGCTCTCATCAGGGGGCAGGTCGGGGGCCGGCGCGGCCGGCAGCCGCGGACGGCACGGGCAGCCTCAGTTCGGGCCGCGGCGCCGGGATGGGCCGGTCAGGGCGTCCGGGCCTGCACGAAGACGCTCAGCCCCCCCATCCGGTTGAACGGAAAGGCGGGCAGCTCCGCCCGGCAGGCGGTGGACAGCAGGGTGTTCATGACGGCGCCGTGCTGCCGCATCTGGCTGCGCGCCGGCGGATGGCGCCCGAAGCGCAGCATCTCCGGCAGCCGCATCGCCATGGCCAGCGGAAACACGCTTCCGAAGAAATAGGCGCCCCGTTCCACCGTCAGGCCCGCCGCGCGCACCGCCCGCTCCGCCTGCGGCAGGGTGTAGCGTCGCCGGTGTTCCAGGAACACGTCGTGGCCGCTCCAGAGCCACTGGAAGGCCGGAACGGTGACCACGAAGCGCGTACCGGCGGGAACCTTGCCGCTGTATTCGCGCAACAGGCCGACATCGTCGTCCACGTGTTCCAGCACGTCCATCATCAGCACGAGGTCGGCGTCGGACGCGGCGACCTCGCGGCGGAAGCGCAGCGGCTTGCCGGATGCGGCGGTGTCCGTGTCCGCCGCGTAGCCGGGGTCCACGCAGGTGGCGCCACGGATGCCGGACCCTTCCAGCAGCGCCCGCGAAAAGAAGCCCGAGCCGGCGCCGACATCCAGCACCTCCCGCGCCGCCAGCCCCGCGGTCCAGCGCCGCAGCGCCGCCAGCTTCGAGCGGTAATACCAGTGGCGGCCGATCCCCTCGCCGAGGATCTCCTGTTCCTTCAGGTCCATGCGTCCTCTTTCCGGCTCGCGGCAACCGGTGCGCGGGCGGCGCCCGACGGGAATTCATCGGCAATGACGTAGAGGGGGCGGCGCTTGGCCTCCTGGAACAACCGCCCCAGGTATTCGCCGATCACCCCGAGCGACAGCAGCTGGATGCCGCCGAAGAACAGCAGCACGGCCATCAGCGACGGGTAGCCGGGCAGGTCGATGCCGAGCACCAGCACCCGGACCACGATGAAGGCCGCGTACAGGAAGGCGAGGAGCGCGATGCCGGCGCCGAGATAGCTCCAGACCCGCAGGGGCGCGGTGGAGAAGTTGGTCACGCCTTCCAACGCGAAGTTCCACAGCTGCCACGGCCGCCACTTCGTGCGTCCCGCGGACCGGGCGGGCCGCTCGAAGGGCACGCCGACGGAGCGGAACCCCACCCAGGCGAAGAGGCCCTTCATGAAGCGCCCGCGCTCCGGCAGCTGGCGGAGCACCTCGACCACGCGCCGGTCGAGCAGGCGGAAGTCGCCGGTGTTGGGCGGGATGCGGGTTTCCGCCACGGCGTTGAACAGTCGGTAGAACAGTCGGGCCGAGAGCTGCTTGCCCAGGCTGTCCGCCCGGCGGTCCACCCGCTCGCCGTAGACCACGTCGTAGCCCTGGCGCCACAGCGCGACGAAGTCCGGGATCAGCTCGGGCGGGTCCTGCAGGTCCACGTCGATCGGCACCACCGCGTCGCCCCGCGCGTGGTCGAGGCCGGCGCTCATCGCCGCCTCCTTGCCGAAGTTGCGCGACAGGCTGAGGGCGCGTACCCGGCGGTCGCGCGCGGCGAAGTCGGCGAGCAGCGCGGTGGTGCCGTCGGTGGAGCCGTCATCCACGAACACCACCTCGAACCGGATCCCCGCCGCGCCCAGCACGTTCTCGATCCGCCGCAGAAACAGCGGGATGCTTTCCCGTTCGTCGAGAACGGGAACAACGAGCGACAGGAGCATGTCGTCCGGCCGCAAACGGCCCGGGGCGGCGAAGGGCCGCTGCCCCGGACACGCGGCATGCGCCGGCCCCGCATAGGTCAGGTCATCCATCGCCGGCAGGTCTCGGCATCAGTACGCTTCTCGAGAATGCTCTAGGAAATTGTATGCCGATGCGCCGGGACGCCACAAGGAATATTCCGGACTTGCACTGAGCAGATCGCCGGGGAACAGCGTTGAGGCGCTGAACGGGCCGGCAGGTCGGGTGCTGCCCCGCTGATGGTCCGGACGAACCGGGATCGCGGACTTTTCGGGACGGGAGCGAGGCGCGCGTTCCACAACCCCTGCATCCGCCTGGGCACCGGCATGGGCCACTCCATGACGAATTTCGCGGATATTCCGATCTTGAAACTGTTTGGGCCTCGTGCTCAAAATTGAGCCGCACGCGGCCCTCCCAGGTCACTGCGGAGCCGGAACACGATGGCGCTGCATCCTCCCCACCCGACCCGACACCGTGGACCCGCGTGACGTACGCCCTTTCCGACAGCCTCGAGGCCGAGCCGTCCACGCCGTCCGAGCCTGTCGGGGCGTGGGACGCGGTCGGAACCCGTCCGACCGAACTGACCGTCGTGGTCCCCTGCTACAATGAAAGGGCCAACGTCGCGCCCCTGGTGGCGATGCTCGCGGCCGCCCTGGAGAACATCGCCTGGGAAGTGGTGTTCGTGGACGACAACAGCCCGGACGGCACCTGGGGCGAGGTCAAGTCCATCGCGCAGGCCGACCCGCGCGTCCGCTGCATCCGGCGCATCGGCCGTCGCGGCCTGGCCTCCGCGGTGGTGGAGGGCGCGCTGTCCTCCTCGGCCGCGTTTGTCGCCGTGATCGACGGCGACCTGCAGCACGACGAAACGCGCCTGCCCCTCATGCTGGAGGCCGCCCGCAACGGGCAGTACGACCTGGTGGTGGGCAGCCGCCACGTGGCGGGGGGCGACACCGCCGGCCTGGCGAATGCCTGGCGCCAGCACCTGTCCCAGGCCGGCATCCGGGTCGCGCAGGCCGTTCTGCCCGTCCGCCTCACCGACCCGGTGAGCGGCTTCTTCCTGATGCCGCGCCGGCTGCTGGAGGAGCTGGCGCCCCGCCTGACCACCCAGGGCTTCAAGATCCTGCTCGACATCGTTCTTTCCGCGCCGGCCCCGCTGCGGGTGCTGGAACTGCCCATGCAGTTCCGCTCGCGGGTTGCCGGGGAAAGCAAGCTCGACGCCCAGGTCATGGTGCAGTTCCTGGGCCTTCTCCTGGACAAGGCAGTGGGACGCGTCATCCCGCTGCGCTTCCTGTCCTTTGCCGCCGTCGGCGGGCTCGGCATCCTGGTGAACCTCCTCGTGCTCCAGTTCGGCTCCGCGCTCGACCTGCCCTTCGACCAGGCGCAGGCGCTCGGCACGGCCGTCGCCATGGCGACCAACTTCAAGCTCAACAACGCCGTGACCTACCGCGACCGCCGCCTGAAGGGGGCGGCGTTCTGGCGCGGCCTCGTGCTGTTCATGGTGCTGTGCGGGGCTGGCGCCGCGGCGAATGTGGGCGTGGCCCACATGCTGGTGGAGCAGTCCGGCTGGACGCTGGCCAGCCTCGCGGGCGCCCTGCTCTCGGTGGTGTGGAACTACGCGATCTCGTCCACCCTGGTGTGGCCGGCGCGTTGAGTCTGGCGCACCTCACCAGCCGGATGCCGGTCATGCCTGACATCCAGGCCACACGGTTCCGCACGTCGATGCAGCTCGCCGTCCTGGGCTGCGCCGCCCTGGCGGGCCTCCTGCTCCGCCTGCACAACCTGGCCGGGGAAGGCTTGTGGCTCGATGAGCTCTGGGCGGCGACCTTTACCCAGCTCGGGCTGCAGGACACCCTCGTCGCGGTTCTGCGCTTCGACGTGCACCCGCCGCTCTACTACCTGCAGCTGAACGCCTGGGCCGCCCTGTTCGGCCGGAGCGACGCCGCCCTTCTCGCCAATTCCGTGTTCTGGGGCATGGCCACGCTGGCCGCGGTCCACCTCGCCGCGCGACGCCTGCTCGGTTCGGCGACGGCCACGCTGGCCGTCGCCGTGACGGCCGTGGCCGGGGGCGAGGTCTTCTACGCCCAGGAACTGCGGATGTACGCGATGATGTCGTGCCTGGCGGTGATCGCCTGGTATGCCGCCGCGCGTTTCGCGACCGAGCAGAGCCGCGCCCACGGCATCGGGGTGGTCCTGGACACGGCGCTGCTGGCCGCCAGCCACGGCGCGAGCGTCGTGCCGGTGTCCTGCGTCGGGGTGTTCCTCCTCCTGCGCCTCGGGATCCGGGAGTCGCTGCGGCCACGGGCGCTGCTCGTTTACGCGCTGATCGGGCTGTCCCTGCTGCCCTGGCTGATCAACTCCTTCCTGCGGGGCGTCACGCACATCGCCCCGCTCAGCCTGCAGGGCGTGGCGTCCACCGTCGGCGGCTGGCTCTTCGGCTTCTATCCCGCGATCACCGCCGGGCAGGCTGCCCTGGGATGCGCCGTGGTGGCCCTGGCGGCCGGCGCGGCCCTGCTGTCCGGCCGCGCGCTGCGCGACATGGCGCTGGCGTTCCTGCTGTGGCCGGTGCTCTTCGGGGCCGCGGTGTCGGTGTTCCTGCGCCCGATCTGGATCGCGCGTGGCTTTGAGTTCTGCGCGCCCTTCGCCTGCATCGCGGTGGCGGCTCTCCTGGTTCGGGCGTGGCAACTGGCGGCGGGCCGCACGGCCCGCTTTCTCCGGGCCGGGGTGGTGGGCGCGGGGCTGGCGCTCCTCCTCGCCATGGCCACGTCCTCCTCGGGCCAGGCCGGCGCGGGCCGCAAGATGGAGTACCGCGAAGCCGCGGCCTTTCTTCGCACCTATCTCCGCCCGGGCGACGTCGTCTACACGCCGGCCCTGTTCACCTACTGGGGCGTGGCGCGCTACCTCGTCGGCCCGTCCTGGGGCGATCCGCTCGCCGTAATGGACCCGCTCCGCCCGGTCAGGGATTCGAACGCCTGGGACTCGGTCTATGCCAGGCTCGGCCGGGATTGGATCGAACGGCTCCACCTCCTGCCCCGGACGCGCAGCGTGCCCGTGCTCGGCGCGGAACTGGTGATCGGCTGGACTCCCTCCGACGCGGTGAGGAACGCCGCGACGCTCTGGGTCGTGGGCTCGGGCGATGTCCGGCCCGAGGACTTGGCCCTGTGCGAGGGAGAGGCGGCCACGCGCACCCAGTTCCGCGGGATGGCCGTGCATCAGGTGAACTGCCGGCGCTAGCGGCGCCGATCCGGTCGCGCCCCGGAAGCCGGGCATGGCGGTGCGGCGCCGCCTCGGTTAGATTCGCTGCCGGAGCAAAAATCGTATGATCGACAATTTCTGCATCCTCCTGAGCACCGGCATGTGCGTCTACGTGATCATCCAGGCGATCCGGCTCGACCGGATGCTGCCGTGGTTCGAGCTGCTGCCGAAGAGCGACGCGGCCGGCACCCTGCCGTCCGCCTCCGCGCAATCCGTCGCGCGGCAGGCGCCGGCTCCGCAGCATCGCCCGGCCCCGGACCGCGCCGGGCCGCCGTCCCGACCGGGATGGCGGGCCCGGGCCGCGGCGGCTCCGCGCAACCCGGCGCCTTAGGCGGCGATGCTTCGCGCCCTTTTCCTGTCCGGCATCTTCCTGTTCTTCCTGGTGGCCGGGCTCGTGGCGCCCTTCGTGTTCAGCCTCGGCTACGTCTGGGTCAGCACCTTCCGGCCGCAATCGGTCGACAGCATGGTCCTGCAGGCGATCCCGGTCTCGGTGATCATGGGGGCAGGGGCCATCGGCAGCTACCTGCTGCTGGATCGCCGGTCGCCACCGCCGGTCACCGCCACCACCGTGCTGACCCTGCTGCTGGCCGTCTGGACCACGTTCACGCTGCTCTGGGCGGTGGTGCCGGGCGCCGCCTGGACGAAGTGGGACTGGGCCTTCAAGACGCTGCTCTTTTCCGCCTTCATGCCGCTGGTGTTTCGCACCCGCGTGCAGATCGAGGCGATGCTGCAGGTCTGGATGTTCTCGCTCGGCATCTACTTCCTGCCCTTCGGCTTCAAGACGCTGATCAGCGGCGGCGGCTACGGCAAGTATCTCGGCATCGTGTCCGGCAACTCCGGCCTGACCGAGAGCAGCACCCTTGCCGCCGTCAGCCTGATGGCAGTGCCGCTGATCCTGTTCCTGCGCACCCAGAGCGTCCTGCTGACGCGCTCCCGGCTGACGGATGCCCTGTATATCGGCCTCGCCGTGGCAGCCCTGGCCGCGGCGGTGGGCAGCTACGCACGCACCGGCCTGGTGGGCATGCTCGTGGTGGGCGTCGGGTTGCTGCTGCGCTCGCGCCACAAGATCCTCTACGGCGCCCTGGGCGCGGCGGCAGCCCTGGCGATCATCCTGTTCTCCTCCCAGGCCTGGAACGAGCGGATCGCCAGCATCGACGACTACGAGCAGGAAGCCTCGGCGCTCGGCCGGCTCCTGGTCTGGCAGTGGACGGTGGACTTCGCCGTGCAGAACCCGCTCGGCGGCGGCTTCAACGCCTACATGATCAGCCAGATCGAGATGGGGACCCTGCCCGGCACCGGCGAGCCGCGGATCATCATCGGCAAGGCCTTCCATAACATCTACATCGAGGTGCTGGGCGAGCACGGCTGGATTGGCCTCGGGCTCTACCTCGCCCTGCTGGGTACCACCCTGCTGACGCAGCAAAGGCTGCTCCGGCGGACCCGCGGCCGGCCGGAGCTCGAATGGTGCAACGAACTCGCCCGCGCCCTGCAGATCGCCCTGGTCACGATCATGGCCTGCGGCATGTTCATCGGCATCGCTTTCCAGCCGATGATCTATTACCTGATCGCCATCACCGCGAGCGTTGCCAACCACGTCCGCCGGGTGGATGCGCCATCCCCCGCCCGGGTGGCCGTGCCCACCCTCGGGGCAGGCGGGCCCGAGCCCGCGTTGCCGGGCGCCCGCCGCTGGTCGCGGCCCTGATTCTTCCGGACCCCCGCGTTCCATTGTTGACACCGAGGATCGATTTTAACACGATGCGCTCGCGTGACGATTGGCTGTGGTGGTTGAACAGGTGCTCGGCAATGCCAGAAACCTCCGGCCCGGCCAGCATGGCGTCGCGTCGCCCTGGAGCCTGGGCCGCCTCGCGCAGCGCCCGGAGGCGCCGGGCGCCCCGCATGCCGGCGGCGTGATCCATTCCAGCCCCGTATCCGCGCCGGCCAGCCTTTCGCTCGGCCTGCCGGAGGGTGGCGCGACCTCGCTGGCCGCGGCAGCCGGCGCGGCGGTGCAGCCGATTCCGGCCCTCACCTCGGTGCGCGGCCTCGCGGCCTGGTGGGTCGTGCTGTTCCACTTCGTCCCCGACCTGCTGGCCGTGGCGCCGCCCGCCCTGATCCGCTTCGCCAACCAGGGCTACCTGGCGGTGGACCTGTTCTTCCAGCTCAGCGGCCTCGTGATCGCCCTCAACTACGCCCCCCAGTTCCGGCGCTTCGAGTGGAACCGGTTCCGCCGCTTCCTCGCGCTGCGGCTGGCCCGCATCTACCCGCTGCACCTCGTCGCGCTCTGCCTCTTTCTCATCAACCCGATCGCCATCGACCTCTTCTCGGCCCAGGGCGAAACGGGCGGGCGCTACGACCCGGCCTATTTCCTGCTGAGCCTGCTGCTGGTCCAGAACTGGGGCCTGACCTCTGTGCTGGCCTGGAACGTGCCGGCCTGGTCGATCAGCACGGAATGGTTCGCCTATCTCGCCTTCCCCTTCCTTGTCCTGCTGGCCAACCGCGGCGCGCGCGGCCTGTTCTCCACCCTCGCCTGCCTGGCCGTCCTGCTCGGCGCCCTCGCGGCCCTGGCGCCGCCGATCGGCCTCGGCGGGGACATCCCCGGCTTCGGCCTCCTGCGCTGCGTGCTCGGCTTCGGCATCGGCGTGCTGATCTGCCGGCTGCACGCCCTGCGGCAGGGACGGGCGCGGGCGGAAAGCGATCTCTGCGTCCTGCTCGCCCTGGGCTGCTTCGGCGCCTACGCAGTGCTGCCCCTGCCCGACAGCCTGATCATGCCACTCGGCTTCCTGCTGCTGATCTTTGGGCTCGCCGACAACGCGGCCCTCGCCTCGCGCCTGCTGCGCTGGCCGGTGCTGGAAAGCATCGGCCTCGTGTCCTACTCGACCTACCTGATCCACTACTTCGTCAAGGACTGGGTGAAGTTCCTCCTGGTCCGACCCGAGGTGCCGGAGGCCGTGCCGGTGCTGGCCTACCTGCTGGTAACGGCACTGGCCTCGGTGCTGCTCTACCGCCTCGTCGAAGTGCCGGGCCGGCGCGCCCTGCGCCGCTTCGCCTGAGCGGAGGGGAGGGATGCAGGGAATGACGGCGCGTGTGCCCGGCGGATGCCGCTGCCACGCGGATGCGGCAGCGGCCTTTCCCGCGCGGCAGCGGTTGGCCGCATGACCGTCGCGGCGGAACCCGCTTCCCCGAGGCTCGGCCGGCAGATGGTGGTGGCCGCCTTCTATGCCGTGCTGCAACGCGTGATCATGCGCGGCCTTGGCCTGTTCAGCACCCTGATCCTGGTGCGCCTGCTGTCGCCGGACGATTTCGGCGTCGTTGCCGTGGCCAGCGCGGTCTACGTCATCCTCGACATGCTGACGACCACCAATTTCGGCATGGCCATCATCCGCATGGCCGAGCCGCAGCGGGTCCACTACGACACGGTGTTCACCCTCAGCATCGGGCGCGCCGTCGTCATCGTCGCAGCACTGCTGGGGCTGGCGGAGCTGCAGGCCGGGCTCATGGACGATCCCCGGGTGGTCGGGGTGACCTGGGTCCTGGCCAGCTCCGTCCTGATCGGCGCCTTCGAGAGCCCGCGCCTGATCGACTTCAGCCGCAGCCTGCGCTTCGAGCGGCTGATGCGCTACTACGTCCTGGGCAAGATCCTCGGCATCCTCATCTCGCTGCCGCTGGCCTTCTGGCTGCAGAACTACTGGGCGCTGGTGCTCGGCGGCCCGATCAGCCGCCTGGTCACCGTGCCCTACAGCTACCGTCTCGCGCCGCACCGGCCGCGCCTGTCCGTCGCGGCGTGGCGGGAGATGTTCAGCTTCTCCAAGTGGCTGATGCTCGGCAACCTGTGCAACCTGGTGGACGGCCAGCTGATGAACTTCATCATCGGCCGCTTCCAGGGCGTCGGCGCGGTCGGCCTGTACCAGGTCGGCTACCAGATCGCCGTGCTGCCCATCACCGAGATCGCCGCGCCGATCCGCGCCCCCCTCTATGCCGGCTTCGCCCGCATCCGCCACGACGTGGACGAGCTGCGCCGGCAGTTCCTCAGCGGCCTGGAAATGCAGTGGCTGTTCCTGCTGCCCCTCACGGTCGGCATCGGCCTCACGGCGCGGGAGGTGACGCTGCTGTTCCTCGGGGAACGCTGGGCGGAGCTGATCCCGCTGATCCCGCTGATCGCGCTGTTCGGCCTGTTCGACAGCTTCGGCGTCAACACGCACAACGTCTTCATCGTGCTGGACCGGCAGGCGCGGCTCGTGATCACCTATGCCGCGATGCTCGTGCTGCGGCTGGCGGTGAGCCTCTACGGGGTACTGGAATACGGCATCGCCGGCGCGCTCTGGGGGCTGGTGGCCACCTCCGTCCTCAACGCCGCGCTCTGGCAGGCCATGACCGGCCCGCTCCTCCGACTGCGGCCCTCCGACGTGCCGGCGACGCTCTGGCGGGCCATCCTGGCCGCGCTGGTCATGTGCGGCGTGGTCTGGCTGATCCCCGACGATGTCGGCCCGCGCCTCGGCCTTGCCGCCTGGCCGCTGCTGGCCGCCCTGTCGGCCAAGGCGGCGGCGGGGGCCGCGACCTATGCCGGCACCGTGCTGCTGCTCTGGCTGGCGGCCGGCCGCCCGGCGCGCTCCGCGGAAGCGCATCTCGCCCAGGGGCTGGTCGCCGTGCTGGCCCGGCTCGCCGGCCTCGTGCTGCTCCGCCAGCGCTCCGCCTGAGGGGAGGGACCGGAGGTGCGACCCCGCTGGAGCAACACCTCCCCGATGCGGGCCCCAACGAAGCAACGGAGGTCACCCGGCCGATGCGACTGAAGACGCAGGGCTACATCGTCCTCGCCCTGGGGCCGGCCCGCTACCGCGAGATGGCGGCCAACCTGGCGGCCTCCATCAAGGTCATGGATCCCGGCCGCCCGGTCTGCCTCGTGCACGATGTCGGCGTCACGCTGGACGAGGAAGCGCGCGCGCTCTTCGACCACACCGTCGCGCTGGAAAGCGACCCCCGCTTTCCGCACGTGATGAACAAGATCCGCCTGTTCGAGCTGTCGCCCTACACCTCCACCATGTTCGTCGATGCCGACTGCCTGCTGGTGAAGCGCGATGTCGACCATTACTGGAACGCCGTCTCCTCCCGGCCCTTCTCCATCACCGGCGGCAAGCGCCGGACCGGCGAATGGAAGGGCGTGCGGATCGAGGACGTGCTGCGGCAGGAAGGCGCGCCCTACCTGATCCAGATGAATGCCGGCATCTTCCACTTCGACGCCTCGGAAGAAGCCGGCACCTTTTTCCGCGAGCTCGGCGAGTACTACCTCAGCCGCATGGATCGCCTGAACATCACCAACTACAAGGGGCCGCAGAGCCAGTCCTTCGAGCTCTATCTCGGCCTCTTCATGGGGCTGAAGGGGATGAACAGCGACAACGTCGGCAACACCGGCGGCAATTCCTGGATGGTGTCGAGCTGGCGCGCGCTGCGCTGCGACTTCGACCCGCGGCAAGGGCGCTCCACCATCTACAAGGGGGACGGGCACGTCCTGGGCCTGCCTTTCCTGCCGACCAGGGTGGTGAAGCTGTCGCCGACCTTTGCGCATTTCATCGCCCTCAAGCCGCGCCGGGTCTACGCGCGGCTGGCGGAACAGTTCCGCGCCATGGCCGCCGCGCAGCGGGAAGGCCACGTCGCCGTGACGCCGCCCGCCCGCACCGTGGCCCGGGATGCGCGGGGCATGCGGTGATCCTGGTTCTCGAAATGACGGTGACGGGAACCGGCCACGTTCCCGGCAACAGCCACCTGATCCAG
Source organism: Roseomonas sp. BN140053 (assembly GCF_047690175.1). Taxonomy (NCBI): domain Bacteria; kingdom Pseudomonadati; phylum Pseudomonadota; class Alphaproteobacteria; order Acetobacterales; family Roseomonadaceae; genus Roseomonas; species Roseomonas sp. BN140053. The sequence goes on from NZ_JBLLEB010000017.1 coordinate 84,151, forward strand.
ATGATCGCGCTCGCCCTGCCGGACCAGCGGATCGAGGTGCATGGCGAGGCGGTGCATGCCCGCGAATTGTCGCGCGACGCGGACCTCGCCGCCCTCGGGCGGATCAGCTTCCACGAGATCGCCCTCTCACCCCACCTCGAAGGCAGGCCGCACATCGTCTCGGCCCGGCGCTTCCGGCACGAGCTCCGCACCATCGCCGCCGTGCTGCGCCGGGTGCCGAAGGGGGAGCCCTGCCTGCTCGTCTTCGCCTCAGCGACCTCCACCGCCGTGGTCGCGGCCGTGCTGGCGGCGCGCCTCGCGCGGCGGCGCATCGGCATCCAGGTGGGGCTGCACGGCAACCTCAACAGCATCACCCGCCCGCGCCCGCGCAACCCGCTCCGCCGCGCCTTCGACCTGCGCGCGATCCTGGGCCGCCCGATCGCCGGCCTGCGCTACCTCACCTTCGAGCACGCCATCCGCCGCAAGGTGCTGGAGCTGCTGCCGGCCGCGGCGGCGCACCTCGACTCCGTGCCCCTCGCCGTCAACGTGTCCGAACTCGGCACCTGGCGCGAGGTGCCGCTGCGCGACCCGGTCCGCATCGGCCTGATCGGGCTGGCCACGGAGGCCAAGGGCATCTCGCCCTTCCTGGAAACCGCCCGCCTCTTCAAGGAGCGCTATGGCGGCCGGGTGGAATTCTTCATCGTCGGCGGCAGCCCCGACACGCCGCGTCCCGGACAGTTCCGCGATATCGCCCACGAGGTCCAGGCGCGCCACACGCCGCGCGAGGTGTTTCTCGACCGCCTCGGGCAGCTGCACTACGTGTTCCTGCCGCTGCACCCCAGCTACTACGACCTGTCGCCCAGCGGCGGGCTGCTGGACGCGGTGACCTGGCTCAAGCCGGTGATCGCCACCCGCATCCCGCTGGTCGAGGACCTTTTCGCCGGCGCCGGCGACATCGGCCACCTTTGCCGCGACGTGCCGGAGATGCAGGAAGCGCTGCACGGCATCCTCGCGACGATGGACGCCGACCGCTACGGCCGCCAGGTGGCCGCGTTGCGCGCGGCGCGGGAACAGCGCACGCCCGCCGCCCTCGCGGCCAGCTACCGCGCCATTATCCGCGACGGCTTCGCCGGCCTGCTCGATGTCCCGCGCTGAAACGGGCGCCGCGGCCGGCGGCCCGGTGCCCGTGCTGGTGGTGCATTACGGCGACGACTGGCTGCGCGGCAGCGAAACCGTGCTGCTCGACCTCCTGGGTGGGATCGACCGCGACCGCTTCAGGCCCGTCATCTGGTGCAACGGCGCGGCCTTCGCCGCGGCCTGCCACGAGGCCGGGCACCTCGTCCACCGCAGCGACTTCGCCTTCTTCTTCGACTACTCCTCCCCCCGCTTCAGCGCCCGCCGCTATCTCGCCCTGGTTCGGGAAGGCGTATCGCTGGTGCGCCGGCACGGCATCCGCGTGATCCACGCCAACAGCGCCGCGCCCGTGCAGTGGCTGGTGCCCGTGGCGAGGCTGACCGGCAGGCCGCTGCTCGCCCACCTGCACATCGGCTACCGGCGCCGCAGCCGTTACGCCCTGCTCCTGCACGCCGCGGACCTGATCGTCGGCGTGTCGCGCCACACCGTCGCCGAGCTCCCCGCGGACGCCGTCGCACCCGCGCGGCTGCGGGTCGTGTACAACGGCATCGATCCGTCGCGCCTGGTGCCGCCGGCCGTGGCGCTGCGCGACACGCTCGGCATCCCGGCCGGGGCGCCGGTGGTGGCCTCGGTCGGGTCGCTGGTGCGGCGCAAGGGCCACGACCTCCTGCTCCGCGCCGTTGCGCGGCTGGGGGGCGCGAACCCGCCGCATCTCATCATCGGCGGCGACGGCGAGGCGCGGGCGGAGCTGGAAGCCCTGGCCGCCACGCTCGGCATCCGCGGGCGCACGCATTTCCTCGGCGACACGCGCGACCCGGCGGCGATCTACCGGGCGGCGGACATTTTCGCCCTCGCCTCCCGCGCGGAGGCTTTCGGCCTCGTTCTGGCCGAAGCCGCCCATGGCGGGCTGCCCGTCGTGGCGACGCGGGTGGGCGGCATCCCCGAGGCCGTGCTGGACGGGGAAACCGGCCTGCTCGTGGCGCCGGAGGATGTGGACGGCCTGGCCGCCGCGCTGAACCGCCTGCTCGGCGATCCGGAGGAGCGGCGGCGCCTCGGCGCCGCGGCGCGGCGGCGGGTCGAGGCGCACTTCACGGTCGGCCGCATGCGGGCGGCCTTCGAGGGGATCTACGCCGAACTCGCGACGCAACCGCCGCGCCGGCCCGGATGGACGCCCTACCTCCTCCTGCTCGGCCTCGGCCGCGCCGGGCACCGCACACTTCCCGGATAAGCGGCGCGGGACCGTGAAAACCCCGTATCGCACCCCACGGCCAAGCCGAAGCCAGCGTCCCAATCTTGGGTGTTACATGACCGAAACGAGACGTTGAGTGCCCCCGCGCGATCTGATACGGAGGCGTGTCGATCAGGGCCTTGGTCATGCTGACCCAGCTGGAACAGTCCGTCGGACGGGCAAAAGCCTTCCTCCACGATAGCCTCGTCGCCAAGGTCCCGTTTCTGGCGGAGTTCCTGTCGTCCGTTCTCGACCTCCTGGTGGGCCCGCTGACCGGCAACCGCACGGCGCATTACTGGGTCGGCGTTCTCGTCGCGCTGCTGCTGGCCGGCCTGCTGTTCGTGGCCCAGTTCCGGCACCAGCCGGGCTTCGGCCTGCGCGGCTTCCTCGGCTACTGCTTCCCCCGGTACCTGCTCACGCATCCCTCCACGGCCACCGACATCAAGCTGATGGTGGCGAACAACTTCATCATGCCGATGGTGAACGTCACCTGGCGGCTCAAGACCGCCTTCTTCACCGGCATCCTGCTGAACGGCCTCGTGGCCATCTTCGGCCCGCCGCTGCATGTCTTCGAATGGAACATCGGCGCGGTGATCGTCTTCACCATCCTCCTCGCCTTCGCCGAGGATCTGGGATTCTACCTGTGCCACCTCGCGCACCATAAGATCCCGGCGCTCTGGGCCTTTCACAAGGTCCACCATTCCGCCGACGTGCTGACGCCGCTGACCGCGACGCGCAACCATCCCGTCGAGTTCATGCTGATCCCGCCCTGCAAGGCGCTGGCCGGCAGCCTCGTGATGGCGCCGGCGCTGTTTCTCTTCGACCAGCCGCCCACGGTGCTGGAAATCTTCGGCGTGTCCGTGCTGACGATGTTCTTCGCCATGCTCGGGGACCAGCTCTTCCATTCGCATATCTGGCTCACCTGGAGCCCGGCCCTGCAGCGCGTCTTCGTCTGTCCGGCGCAGCACCAGATCCACCACAGCAGCGCCGTGCGGCACCACGACAAGAACATGGCCGCCTTCTTCTCGCTCTGGGACTGGGTTTTCGGCACCCTCTACATCGCCCCCAAGCAGCGCGAGGATTTCGCCTACGGCGTCCACGGCGACGCGAAGCAGCGGCACCCGGGCCTGCTGACCGCCTATGCCCTCCCCTTCTGGGACGCGCTGCCGCAGCGCGCCACGGTTCTGCGCTGGCTGCCCGCGCGCCTCGTCGGCGGCCTGCGAGGGCTGGTGCAGTCCGCGCAGCAGGCCGTCGCGGCCCGCTCCGTGCGCCGGCACGCCGATACGCTCTGACGGAGGCCCTTCCGAAGCCGCATGACCGGTTTCCGTTTCCGACCTGCGGCCGCCACGCCGGTGCCCCTCGGCGCGCTGCCGCAGCGCATTGCCGGCTTTCCCGTGGTCAGCTGCGACATCTTCGACACGGCCCTGCTGCGGCGGCTGGCGCGGCCGGAAGACGTGCTCCTCGCGGTCGGTGCCCGGGCCCGGGCGCGCGGCCTCGTCACGCAGCTGCCGGGAGCCTTCCGGGAAATCCGGCTGGAAGCCGAACGCGCCGCCCGGACCGCGGCGGAGGCAGCGGGCCATGACGAGGTCACCCTGGCCGAGGTCTACGACCGCCTGCCGGGCTACGGGCTGGTAACCAGCCCCGAGGCCGCGGCGGCCATCGCGGCGCTGGAGCTAAACACGGAGCGCAGCGTTTGCGTGGCCGCCGAACCGCTGCGCGCGGTGCTCGCGGCGCGTGACCCGAAGCAGCGGCTGGTCTTCGTGTCCGACACCATCCTGCCCGGTGCCTGGCTGGCCACCCTGCTGCGCGACGCCGGCTTCGGGGACTGCACCGTGTTCTGCTCGGCCGATGCCCGGCGCAGCAAGCACACCGGCCGGCTTTTCGCGCATGTCCTGGCCACGCTCGGCTGCGACCCGGCCGAGATCGTCCACCTCGGCGACAACCCCGCCTCCGACGTCGCGCGCGCCCGCGAACACGGCATCGCCGCGCTCTACCTGCCGCAGCGTGGCCGCCCGCCGGAACCCGAGCGGCTGCGCGCCCTGCCGGCGGTGGCGAGGCTGGCGCACAGCCAGCGCCGATCCCTGGCGCCGCCGCCGGTGCCGCCGGCCGAGCCCGGGGTGCCGCAGCTCCACCGCTACCTCACCCTGCTGCTGGTCGGCTTCACCCTCTTCGTCCTCGCCGAGGCGCGGCGGCGCGGCATCCGCCGCATCTTCTTCCTGTCGCGCGACGGCTACATGCCGCTGCTCATCGCCCGCCGCCTGGCCCGGCGGATGCCGGAGCCCTTCGAGCTGGAATACCTGCACGTGTCGCGCCGCTCGATCGCCCTGCCGGTGCAGGAGGATCTCCCGGCCATGGCCGAGGAACTCGCCGCGGGGCTCAAGGGCCAGCCGCTGCGCCACGCGCTCGAACCGCTCGGCGTGGACCCCGCCACCACCGCCGAACGGCTGCGCGCCCTGGGCCTCGACCCGGCGGAAACGGCCACCGCGCACAACGCCCGCGCGGCGCTGCACCGGCTCTTCGACGTCGAGCGCGACCTCGTCCTGGATGCCTTGCGGCGGCGCCGGGCGGCGGCCCTGGCCTATCTCGGCCAGACCGGCTTCCTGGCGCCCGGCCCGCGCATGATCGTCGATCTCGGCTGGCGCGGCACCACGCAGGAAGCCCTGGCCCGCCTCGCCGGCCTGCCGGACGAGGAGATCGCCGGCTGCTATCTCGGGCTGCGGCCGGAGGCCCTGCGCCCGGCACTGAACCTGCGCAACGCCGCCGGCTACCTCTTCACCTTCGGCCATCCCCGTCCGCTGATGGACCTCGTGATGGACGGCTTCATCGTGCTGGAACTGCTCTTCTCGGCGCCCCAGACCACGGTGCTGCACTACGAGGAGCTGGGGGAGGGGGCGGTGCCCGTGCATGGGACGGAGCCCGACGCCTCGCACCGCCGCCGCGCGGCCGAGGCGCTGGAGGCCGGCTGCCTCGCGGAGTTCGACGCGCTGGACGCCCTGCTGGACGGCGCCTGGCCGGAGGCGATCGACCCCGCCGCCGCCCTGTTCGACCTGGAGCGTCTGCTGGCCCGACCCAGCCGCCACGAGGTCGCGCAGATCAACAGCATCCCCTTTATCCAGGGACCCACCGGCACCGGCCACACCACCGCCGTCGGGCCGGTGCCCTGGCGCGACTGGCTGCTGCGCCCGCGCGGAACGCTGCGGCGCATCGAGCGCGCCGCCTGGCGCGGCGGCTCGGCCCGCACCAGCCTGCCCTGGCCGATCCCCTCCATGACCTATCGCGAGCTGCAGTACCGCGCCGAGTGGCTGTTTCGCCGCCTCGGCATCCGCTGAGCGCGACGGTGCCGGCGACGTGACACCATTCCCCCCGCGCGCCGATGGCGTAGCCTGCCGGTTCCGGTTGGAGTGCGCCCCCTGATGTTTCTCCGCAGCCTCGTGCCGCCGCCGATCCGCGCCCTGCCGTGGCGCCTGCCCTGGGTGCGCTCCACCGATGCCTACCGGCAGTCGCCGCTGCGGACCTGGCTGCGCGCGGCCCGCTTCACCGTCTGGGAACTCGCGGGCCGGGAACGAGCGCTGCAAACGCCCGACGGCGTCGGCTTCGCCAGCATGCCCAACAACTTCAGCTCCTTCGCGCTGTTCGTGGGCGGCGCCCGCGACCCGCTGATCTGGCGCTTCCTCCAGCGGCGGCTGCGGCCCGGTGCGATCTTCGTGGATGCCGGCGCCAATATCGGCGCCTATTCCCTGCCGGTGGCCCGGCTGGTCGGCCCCACGGGCCGCGTGGTGGCCTTCGAGGCGCATCCGGTCACCTTCGGCTGCCTGGAGCGCGGCGTGGCGATGAACGGGTTGCCGCAGGTCACGGCCCTCAACCTGGCCCTGGGCGACAGGCCCGGGCAGGTCAGCATGGCCTTCAACACCAAGAACCCCGGCGAAACCCACGTCACCACGGCGGGGACGGGCGGGGCCGAGGTCCGCCTCGTCACCCTGGACGCGGCCCTGGCGGAACTCGGCATCACCCGGATCGACTATCTCAAGATCGACGTGGAGGGCTTCGAGCTGCCGGTGCTGCGGGGCGCGCGGGGCATCATCGCCGCCAGCCCCGGCGTCACCGTGCAGACCGAGTTGGAGGACCAGCACGCCAGCCGCTACGGCCACAGCGTCCGGGAGATCGAGGCGCTGCTGCGGGAGCTGGGCCTGACCCCGCACGGCGTGGACCATGAGGGCAGGGCCTATCCCTTCCCCGATCCCGAGCTGCCGCGCGAAGTGATCTGGATCAGGGCCGGGACGGCGGCCGAAGGATCCGCGCCCGCCTGACCGCCCGCAGCGCGCCGACGGCGCCGGAAGCCAGAACATCGCCGCGCGACGGCGCCCAGCCCCGGCACAGTTCCGGCCGCGTTTCGCGCAGCGCCAGCACCCCCGGCAACCCCGCCCGTGCCGCGCTGCGCAGCACGCGCCACCAGCTCCGGGCCGCCCGCGCGCCCACCGCGGCCCGGTCGGCGGGTGAGGGGGCGTAGGTCGCGCAGAAGCCCGCCAGCACGCGTTCCAGGACCTCGCCGAGGCGGCGCACGGACGCGGCGTCGCGCGGCGGCTCGCGTGCGGACAGGTGGCGGATCACCAGCGCCGCCGCGTCCGGCGCCTCCACCCCCAGCCAGGGCCGGTAGGCCCCGGCCAGCACCCGCGCCGCATTGGCAAAGAGCGCGTCGCCGCGGCTGTGGGTGGTATTGCGGGCATGCCAGCGATAGGTGGTCAGCGGCGCCGGCAGCCGCGCGATCTCCCCCACCGCGAGCAGCCGGTGATACAGGTCGAAGTCATCGGCATACTCGTAGTCCCGCCGCACCAGGATTCCGCCGAGCTGCCGCACCGCCTCGCTCCGCAGCATGACGGAGGACCAGGTCAACGGGTTTCCCGTATGCAGCGCCCAGCGCATCAGCAGTGGCGTGCCTTCCGCATCATAGTCGCTGATGCGGCGGCGCCGGCCCTCGGCGAGCACGGCGGCAGTGCCGACCAGCACCACGCGCGGATGCGCCTCCAGAAAGGCGAGTTGCGCCCCCAGCCGGTCCGGATGGCTGAGGTCATCATGGTCCAGTGCGGCCAGATAACGGCCGCGGCAGGCCACGAAGCCGAAGTTGCGGGCCCCCACCACGCCGAGGTTGCTCTCCGGCCGCAGCACGCGCACCCGCGGATCGCGCGCGGCATAGGCCCCGAGCAGGGCGGGCGTCGCGTCGGTGGAAGCGTCGTCCACCACAACCAGTTCGAAGTCACGGAAGCGCTGGGCCAGGATGCTGTCGAGGGTTTCGGGCAGCAGGTCGATGCCGTTGCGCGTCGTCAGCAGGACGCTGACAGCCGGTGGCCCTGTTCCCATCACCCTCCCTCCTTCCGGCACCCCGGCCTGCGGTGCACGGCCGTCCTGCGCACGCGATTCCCGCGGCAGGGCCTCGGCTCCTTCTCACGGAGAATGCGGAAAGGCTGTCAGGCTGTGAACACCCGGGGTTCACAAGGCCTGGACGCCGGGGATTCGGAGCGGCTTCTAGAACAGCAGGGCGTAGAGGGCGTAGCCGGCGGCGACCCAGAGAGCGACCGAAATGACGATGCTCACCATCAAGCCACGCGATGGTGAGAGATCATCCGCTTTGGGGGGCGTTGGTTCATCGACGGGAAGCGCCACGGGCAGGATAGGCCGAGCCATCTACTTCTCGCGCAAAGTATAAGGCTGTGTAAGCGACATCTCCTAACACTCTCTCAACATGTCGGGCAAAAAACCGGCCAATGCGATGACCAACCTGGGTTTGCGCCGCTTCGGACATAGAGAACGGACACAGAGTGACGCCGGTTGCAATCCAGGGCCAGCCGGAACGAACAAGGTTGCATCGCGTCCTGGGCCCGGGGCGATCCAACCCTGCCCGAGGCAGAACCTCCCCGAACCAGGCCCGGCCACGCCCGCAGCATCCGATCCGGCTGGACAAGCCGCCGCACCGCGCAGCGATCGCCGGGCAGTGCGGGGCGCCCCGTCACGGCGCGCGCGAGGAGGCGGCGGAAATCGCTGTCCAGCGCGGCAAAAGGCGTTGAGGCGGCCGCGATGGTCGCCGATCCAGCACGCCCGCGTGGCCAGCACGTCGCGGCCGCGGGCCAGCATGCGCTGCATCTCCGCCGGTTGCGGGCCGCCGGGGGTGGCGCGGTCGCGGATCATGGCGACAGGGTCGAGGGTCTGGCGGAACTCCGCTTCGCTCATCGGCAGCGCGGCGGCGGGCTGCTGCATCCCGTGCAGCGTTTCGGCATAGGGGAAGTCGGTCAGGCGGATGTCGTGGGACTTGGCGTAGGAGTGCCGCCACCCCAGGACCATGGACCAACGGCGCATCCCCGGCTCCCTGTCACGGCCGGTTCGCACCGGCCTGTTGGCCCGCATCCCGGGCTCGCGCGCCATCCTGAGACGCCGCCCGGAATGCGATGCCGCCGGCGGGAAAGCGCTCCCCGCGCCGGGCCGGTTCTCAGCCCGGCTCGGCGGCGCGGCGGAAGCCGGTGGCCAGCACGTCGATGTCGTTGGCCAGCACGCTCATCGCGTAGCCGGCGGCGAGCCGGGCGCGCCCGGCCTCGGCGTTGCCGGTGAAGATGCCGCAGGGCAGCGACGCCGCGCGGCAGCTCGCCAGGATGGCGGCGCAGGCTTTCTCCACGCGCGGATCGGCCGGACCCGCGACGCCCAGCGAGATCGACAAGTCGCCCGTGCCGATCAGCAGAAAATCCAGACCCGGCGTCGCTACGATCTCCGCGCGCCTTTCCAGCCCGGCGCGCGTCTCGATCATCACGCCGACCGCCGTGCGGTCCCGCGCCGCGCCGAGATAGGCGCCGAAATTGCCCGACAGCGGCCGCACGCCGCCGCCCGAGCGCGTGCCATGGGGCGGGAAATGCGCGTGCGACACGGCGGCCGCGGCTTCCGCGCCGCTTTCCACCAGCGGCACCAGCACGCCCTCCGCCCCGGCATCCAGCGCCTGGCCGATCACCGTGGCGCCGTTCTCGGCCACGCGCACGATCACCGGGCAATGGTTGCCGGCAGCGGCGATCGCGGCCTCCAGCCCGTTGCGCTCCCACAAGCCGTGCTGCCCGTCCAGCACGATCGCGGCGGCACCGGCATTCACCGCGAATTCCACCACCGGCAGGCTGCCCAGGCTGAGCCAGAACACGCCGAAGCCTTCGCCGGAACGGAGCCGCGCGCGCAGCCGGGACGAGGTCAGGTCGAGCATGAGGGACATCTCCGGATCGCCGCGGCGAGGGGGCCCGGGTTCGTGGCTCGGCCGGTGCCGCAGCGTGATCGAGAAATCGTTTGATCACCCGTGACGGGCTTGTCAAACACCGCCCAACCCCCGGCACCGCCCCGCATCCGTGGCCGCGCGGCGGGGAGAAGAGGCTGCATGACCACCACCGACGAGCCCGACGATTCCGGCTGGCTGCTGTACCATTCCGTGGGCCGCTTCCCCGGCCAGCGCGCCGCGGTCACCGCCGCCCTGGCCGATGCGGCCGAGGCCTGGTGCGCGACCGATGACCGCCGCTGGGTCGAATTCGACACTGCCCGCGCGCGCTTCCTCAACGGCGTTGGCCGGCTGCTGAACGCGGCGGACGGCACGCTCTTCGCCGCGGAAAACATCACCCTGGCCTTCGCCGCCTTCGTGGACGGCCTGCCGCCCGGCACGCTGTCCGGCCGCCGCGTGCTGATCGCGGCCGATTGCTTCCCCAGCCTGCACTACCTGCTCGCCGGCATGGCGGAGCGCGCGGGCTTCGAGCTGCACACGGTGCAGCCCCGCCCCGGGCAGCCCTCGGTGGAGGACGACGACTTCCTCGCCGCCTGGGACGAGCGCGTGGCGCTGGCCGTGATCACCTGGGTGACCTCCACCGCCTCGCACCGCGCCGACCTCGCGCGGCTGGCGGCACACGGGCGGCAGCAGGGCAGCCTCGTGGCGGTGGATGCCGTGCAAGGCACGGGAATCGTGCCGCTGGACGTGCAGGCGCTGGAGCTGGACTTCGTCGCGGCCTCCGCGCTGAAGTGGCTCTGCGGCGTGCCGGGTGCTGCGGTCGGCTATATCCGCCCTGCGCTGCTGCCCGACGTGTCGCCGCGCCTGCGCGGCTGGTTCAGCAAGCCCGATCCCTTCAACTGGGACCTCGCCACCTTCCGCTTCGCGCCCGACGCGCGCCGCTTCGACACCGGCACCCCGTCCTACCTGCCTTTTGCCGCGTCCGTGCCAGGGGTCGAATGGCTGCTGGAGCGGGGCGTGGACGCACTGCGCGAGCACAACCTGCGCCTCACGGAATCCCTCCTCGCCGTGGCCGCGGCGCACAACATCCCCGTCGCATCGCCACTGGACCCGGCACGGCGCGGCGGCTCCGTGATGCTGGAATTGCCCCGCGCCACCCCCGCCGAGGCCGCCGTGCGCCAACTCCTCGCCGCCGGCGTGCACGTGGACGCCCGCGGCCAGCGCCTGCGCCTGTCCCCGGGCAACTGCACCGCCCCCGACGTCGCCCAGCGCTTCGACCGCGCCCTCGGCCCGGTGCTGCGCCACGCCGCTTAACGTTCGGGGTCGCTTTGCTGGTTCGGCCGTGGCCAGGGGGCGCTGCCCCCTGGACCCCCGCCGGGGAGTTACGAACTCCCCGGACCCCGCGTTGAGTGCCTCCGGCGGGGGCGGGATGATCCACGTCGGTCATCACGGACAACGTCGGCCAACCCGCCCCCGTCAGAGGCACTCATGAGGTCGAGGAGCCTAGCACTACTTTGGCAGTCTGCCGGAACCTGGGAGATCGCGGGACGCTCTGATCTGGTGTGATCGGAGGCGATCATGGTGTCGGGCATTGGTTGGCAGATGGAACTGGGGCGCTGGCTGGCGCCGT
>NZ_JBLLEB010000018.1:0-94117 GCF_047690175.1 Roseomonas sp. BN140053
AATGTCCAGCTCCGAGAGAAGTCCTCGTGCGGCCTAAAGATCGATCAAAGTATAGCCGGCGTAACCCCCGCGGGCTATCTCCTGCTCCGCCTCGCAGGGGTGTTCACGACCGATCAACGGTCGATGCTGGGTGGTGAACATGGACTGCAGGCTGAAGCATGGCTGCAAGAAAGGGCCGCTTCGGATGGGAGCGGACACGCCATGGAAGCCCGTCTTATGATAGGGCGGTCAGCGATGAGCGAAGTTGGTGTTGAAGCGGCTGAAGGATTGGGCACGGGCTCTCAAGCTTGACGTTCACGCGCTCTACCTCGCAGCCCGTGACCCCCGAACGCCGTGGTATGCTAAAGCGTTCGCGCTGGCGGTTGCTGCCTACGCTCTCTCGCCCATCGATCTCATCCCGGACTTCATCCCGGTGCTCGGCTACCTCGACGAGGTAATCCTCTTGCCACTGGCTGTCGCGCTAGCCATTCGGCTGGTGCCGCCTGATGTTATGGCCGAGCACCGCGCGGCAGCGATCAAGGCTGAAGGGCGGCCTGTTAGCCGTGTGAGTGCCGCCCTCATTGTAGCGGTGTGGGTGTTGGCGGCGCTGGCGCTGCTCTGGTGGCTGTGGCCGGATGTCTTGCATTAGCCCTGCTGACGGTCTGCGTGCGCCGGGAGGATTAAGGAACGTGCTGTTGGTACGCTCGACTGTTCCTGTGAGGCGCCATCTTCGGTTGGTCGCTGTAACCTGGAGCGTGCTCGATCGCACCTCGCGGGCACGCAGCCTCGGCCTGCTCCTTGGACGTCCCCAGCCCTACGAGCGTGGCCAGCGCTGATGAGGTCGCCCGCGGAGAACCTGGCCTAATTGGAGCTCATCCTTAGGCAGGGCGGCTCAGACCAGGCGCAGCGCGAGGAAGCCCAGCACGATCCCGGCCGCGGTCAGCCCGGCGATCAGGTTCAGCCGTCCCTCGATGAAGCTGCGGGCGGCAGGGCCGTAGCGGCGCAGCAGCCAGGCGAGCAGGAAGAACCGCGCCCCGCGCGTCAGCACGGAGCAGACGAAGAACACCGGCAGGGAGAAATGCGCCGCCCCCGCCGCGATGGTGACGATCTTGTAGGGGATGGGCGTCAGGCCCTTGATCAGGATCACCGCGGCGCCCCAGCGCTCGAACCAGTCGGAGAAGGTTTGCAGCGCGTCGGCATGGCCGTAGGCGGCGAGCACGGGCAGCGCCACCGCCTCGAACAGGAAGGCACCGATCGCGTAGCCCAGCAGCCCGCCCAGCACGGAGGCCACGGTGCACCACAGCGCGTAGTGGTAGGCGCGCTCCGGCCGCGCCAGGCACATCGGGATCAGCAGTGCGTCGGGGGGGATGGGAAAGACGCTGCTTTCCGCGAAGGAGACCGCGGCCAGCGCCGCCCCCGCACGGGGATGGCCGGACAAAGCGAGGGTACGGTCGTACAGGGCGCGCAGCATCGCCGCGGCGCTTCCCATGCTTGGCGGCGCGGCACAAGCCTGAACTGTTCCGGCTCGGCAGGCGGCATAGCGTGAGGCTACAGGTGGCGCTATGGACGGCGATGCGGCGGCAGAGGGGGACCTGTATGCATCCCAATGCGATCATCCACGGGACGCGCGTCTTTGTTGCGCTCCGGAAGGCAGGTCGTGTCCAGCACGACCGCCCACCCGTCTACCACGCTGTCACGCCGTTCTGCCGCATGTCGCTGTGTGCTGACGAACCCGGGGCAGGGTCACACTGGGCCGAACCTCCCGCCGAGGCAGTGACCTGCCCAGCCTGCCTTCGTCGCCTCACGCGATTAGGAGCTGGTTCCCCCGGTTCTTGAAAGCTTGCTGGCTACGTTATCGCAGTAGTGGCCAGTAGCTGATGCTCAGCTCGCGTGCGGGTCGTGCTCAATGGCACCCCGCTGCCGTGCAGCCTCGACCTGCTCCTCGGCCGCGGCCTCCTCCTGCTCAGCGATGGCGTCACGCGTGTGCTGGATGATGGCCAGCAGCTCGGCGTCCGACATCTCCTCGATGCTCTGCCGCGGCGTGACTTCGACTACCTGCTTCTCCCGCCAGCCCGCCCGCGCTTTCATCCAGAAGATCGCTGCCGCCACCGACCCGCCCTCGGTGGCCATGCGGAAGAGTGACTGCCCCACCTTGGCGGTCGCCTCGATCGAGCCGCGGTCCAATTCGCGCCGGAAGTGCCGACGCAAGGTCTTCGGGTCGATCTCCAACAGGGTGGCGATGTCGTCCTGCGGCACGCCGTATCCGGACATGGCGCGGACCGTCTTGCGCTGCTCCTCGGTGGGCTGAAACGCCGCGCCCTGGACCATCTCAGGCCTCCCCCGCGCGCTGGGTGGACACGGTGGCGAAGGTGGCCCCGCTGCCTTCCAGCACCGCCTCCTGGCCGGTGAAGGCCTGCCAGCGTAGCACGGCTACGTCGACGTAGGCCGGCGAGAGCTCGACCGCGTGGCAGGCGCGCCCGCTCATCTCCGCCGCGATCAGCGTGGTGCCGGAGCCGGAGAACGGCTCGTAGACCGCCTGCCCAGCCGAGGAGTTGTTCTCCATCGGCCGGCGCATGCATTCCACCGGCTTCTGCGTGCCGTGGACGGTGTCGGTGTCCTGAGCGCGGCTCGGGATGGACCAGAGGGTGGTCTGCTTGCGATTGCCGGACCAGTGACCCTTGCCGCTGTCGCGCACCGCGTACCAGCAGGGCTCGTGCTGCCAGTGATAGTGCCCGCGTCCCAGCACCAGGCGCTCCTTGGCCCAGATGATCTGGGCGCGGATGCCGAAGCCTGTGGCGGTCAGGCTGTCTGCGACCGTGCCGGCGTGGAGCGCGCCGTGCCAGACGTAGGCGACCTCGCCCGGGAAAAGGGCCCAGGCTTCGCGCCAGTCTGCCCGGTGGTCGTTGAGCACCTTGCCGGTACGGGCCGTCTTGCTGCCCTCCAGCGCCTCGTTACGCCAGGCCGGGTGGTAATCGACCCCGTAGGGTGGGTCGGTGACCATCAGGTGCGGCCTGACACCTCCCAGGGCTGCCTCAACGACGGCCGGGTCCGTGCTATCGCCACAGACCAGGCGGTGGCGCCCCAGGAGCCACGTATCACCCACGGCTGATACGGGCTGCTCCGGCGGGGCAGGGACCTCGTCGGGGTCGGTCAGCCCGGCGCTGGGCTCGGCCAGGAAGCCCGCGATCTCCAGCGGCTCGAAGCCGGTCAGCGCCAGGTCGAAGCTCTCGGCCGAGAGCTCGCCCAGCTCGACCCGGAGCAGTTCCTCATCCCACCCGGCCGAGAGCGCCAGGCGGTTGTCGGCCAGCACGTAGGCCCGGCGCTGGGCAGGCGTGAGGTGGGCCAGCTCCAGCGTGGGCACCTCGGTCATGCCCAGCTGGCGGGCGGCGAGCAGGCGGCCGTGGCCGGCGATCACCCCGCGCTGGCCATCGATGAGGATAGGGTTGGTGAAGCCGAACTCGCGGATGGAGGCGGCGATCTGCGCCACCTGCGCCGGCGAGTGAGTGCGGGCATTGCGGGCGTAGGGCACCAGCTCGGCCACGGGTGCCAGGTTGTAGGGGGGAAACAAGGGGGACGCGGTCAGGGTGCTCATGCGCGCTGTCCCTCGATCAGCCGGGGCCCGGGCTTGCCCTCCACCGGGTCGTTGTCCTCAGCCCCGCCGAACTCGCGGATGACCACCACGACTTTCTGCGGCTCGGGGGGCGCGCCGTTGGGGCCGGACACCTCGACCAGTTGCTTCTCGCGCCAGCCGGCACGCGCCTTGAGCCAGAAGATCGTGGCCGCGATGTTCCCCGGCGTGGTGGCCTGCTGGAACAGGCACTGCGCGACGCGGGCGTTGGCTTCGGTCACCGCGGTGTCGAGCTCGAAGCGGTAGGCCCGGCGCAGGGTGGGCTCGGAGCAGCGGACCACGCGGGCGATGGCGTCCTGCGGGATGCCGTAGGCGGCCATGGTGCGCACGGTGCGGCGCTGTTCTTCGGTCGGCGTGTAGCGCGGCGGGGCCATCAGACGCGGTGCCGCTTGTAGGGCGGGAACGACGAGGCGGCAGTCTCGGGCATCACGGGCGTCCTGCGCAGCGTGTGCCTAGGATACCGGAGGGACGACGTGCAGCGCGATGCGACAGGTTTTCGCGGTGCTTCCTTTGTTTGCTTGTGCAGGGCGGACTTCAGCGATCCGTGCGCCACTCAGCCGCACGGAACTTGGTGCTCGGACGCGGTGATCAGTGCTCCCGCGCGGGGTGAGTGAGCAAGCTCTGCAGGAGCGCCTGCCTCACCAGCGTGACGCCTAGCGGCTGCGGCTCGGCTCCCGCTTCAACGCACACGCGGCGCCCCGTAAGGGCGCGCGAAGGGCGTAGGGGGTATGGGGGATACACCTTCGCCGAACCTTCGCCAGACATTCTGTGTGAGTTCAGCGCATTAGCGGCTACCTTCGCCAACCTTCGCCGGATACTCTCGCCGAACCTTCGCCAAACAAAAACAATGACTTGCAAGTGAACCTTCGCCACCGTGCGGCACGTCGTTAGCCGGTCTGATCCGCCGCCGGCGGCGCTTCCGCCCCGTTCGGCCCGAGCCAGCGCAGCACGCGCAGGCCGCGAGCGTGGGTCTTCGCGTCCGCCAGATCGACGGACAGATAGCGGTTGATGATCCAGTCCTCGGCCAGCTGCGCGGCCTGCTTTTCGGGCACCTGGTGCAGCTTGCGCGCGATGGTGGGGAAGTAGCGGCCGCTGCTCCGCGTCTGCTTCACCAGCGACATCGGCTTGCCGGCATTCCAGGCCTCATCGATCGCGCGGAAGAGGGCACGGATCGTATCCCAGGACGCGCCATCCTCGCGCGCCTCCGACCCCTCCGATCGCAGCACGCCCTCGTGCCACCGCAGCCGTACCTCACCGCCGCGGGCGGCGTAGTTGGCTTTCATGCGCCGCAGCAGGCGGGCGTCCTGGTCCTCGGCATCCGGGCGGTCCAGGTACAGGCGGGAGCGGACCGTGTTGTTCCAAGCGGTGCTGCCGCCGGTACCCTGGCCCGTGGCCAGCCCGGACTGCGACGGATGCGCCAGCAGCAGGACGCCGCAGCGGTGCTGCAGGGCGAGCTTGGCCAGCGACCCGATGAACCACCGGACCTTGCTGCGGTCGTTCTCATTGTCGGGGTACAGGTCGGCTGCCGTGTCCAGCGCCAGGAGGGCCGGCCGGAAGTCCTCGCAAGCGGCCGAGACCTGTTCCGCGAACTCGGTCAGGCTCCGCTGTTCCTTGTCGAAGGACACCATGGCGTTGTCCTCACCCAGCCTGGAGAGCAAGCGCAGATCGGCCAGGTCCGCCATCCGCACCCCGAGCTGGTTGTTGATGGCCTCCTGCCGCCGTTGCAGCTCCTCCTCGGAGTCCTCGCAGAAGATCCCCAGCGCCCGGCCGCCGGACACGTCGATGCCGCACCACGGCAGGTGCAGTGCCATGGAGGTGAGGAGCTGCTGCGCCAGCAGGCTTTTGCCGATCCCGCCATCGCCGTAGAGCGCGGTGACGGCGTTGGCGGGCAGCCAGTCCTGCACCACCCAGCGCCGCGGCGGCGCGAAGCCCTTCCAGTTGCGCGGGTCGATCAGTACGAGCTGCGGTACAGGGCCCTTCTGGGTCCGCGCGCCGTGATCGCGCAGACGCTCCTCTGGGGAGGCGGCGCGCATCACCCTGCCTGCTCCAGCAGATCGGCAAAGTCGTGCTCCGGCGGCGCCGCGACGATGCGGGCGTCGAAGCCGGCGGCGCTCCAGCGCCGGACGCAGGCGGTGGCAGCCTTCAGGCCCACACCGCCATCGTCAGCATCAGCGAAGACGGTGAGGGCGTCGAGGCCGCGCAGCACCGGAAAGGCGGCGATGGCTCCGGCGCTGGTGGCCGCCCAGACAGGGCGCCAGTCGAAGCCCTGCATCACCGCGAGACTGGTCTCGATGCCCTCGGCGATGCCGAGCCCCAGTTCGACCTGCTCATCCGGCACGAGGCGGATCACCCCGGCCCGACCCAGCATCATCTTGGCTTGGCCCGGCGCCTTACCGGTGCCGTCGGCGGCCAGGAAGGTCCGGTGCACGCCGCAGGGAGCGCCCGTCTCTGCCTGGGTCATCAAGGCTACCATGGCGGGCAGCCGCTCCGCACCGCGCGGGCAGGCCGGATGGAAGCGAATGGGCGCACCGGGCGGGATGCTCAGACCCCGTCCCGCGAGGTAGCGCTGCACGGGCGTGTCCAGCGCGTCCTGAGCCTCACTCCACACCCGCCAAGCCAGTGCGCCACTGTCCCGCTCAGGCCGCAGCACAGGTGCCTTCGTGGGTATCAGCGGAGCGGCCTCGGTTGGAACCGTCTCCGACACCACCGGCTGGTGCAGGCGCGCGATGCCGAGCCAGTTGAGAGCCCAGCTGTAGGCGTCGCGCATCGAGGTGCGGCGGAGGTGCGCCACGAGCGCCAGCGCATCTCCATACTCGCCCGCCTCGTGGTCTTTCCACTTTCCGCGCTTCTCGCCGGACACCCAGACCTGCAGGCTGCCGCGAGAGCGGAAGCGCCAAACCAGATCGGAGCGGTGGCTCGGCTCCTCGCCCACCAGCGCGTCCGTCAAATCACGGATGCGGTCCGCCAGCATGGCGGCGAGCGCAGTAGCGCTGGGCAGGGGCGGCCTATCCATCGGTGCGCTCCGCAGCGATACAGCCATCGGCGCGGCTCACTTCGGGAGCCCGCGGGCGAAGCGCTCGGCCGGGCTCAGTGCCTGCTCAGCCTGGGCCTGGGTGGTGCGACGCTGCTCCGCCTCGTAGGACTCGACGTCCTCCAACCGGTAGGCGACGCTGCCGCCGAGCTTAAGGTAGGCGGGACCCTGGTTCAGCCACCGCCAGCGTTCGAGCGTGCGCGGGCTGATGCACCAGCGGCGGGCCAGATCGGTCTGGTTCAAGTGCTTGATGGTCATCGCGTTTCTCCTCGCGTCCTGTCGCAGGACCGCGGCGAAGATCGCGGCGAGGGCTCCAGAAATGCGCCCCGCAAACCGCCAGAAAAACCGACAGAAATTCGGCTTAGGGCTCGAAGCCCCAGCCTCCATCGCGGGTCTTGAGGTAGGGCGACAACTCCTTCCAACGCTTCGCGCCGAACAGCCGGTCGAGGCCGCGAAGGTCCGTCAGGTCGCTCGCCCGTAGCCGGCGGCCCGCGTGGTAGGCCGCGACCAGCTTACCGATGGCCGCGATGTGCTGCGGCGAGCGAAAGACCATCGGCTCGCCACCGTTGATCACCAGGACGCGCCCGTCGGGCGAGAGGTCGACGGGGCTGATGCTGGTCGGTGTCGTCACACCTCCCAGTCGCGCTTCCAGAATGCCGGGGGAGATGGCGAGCGCGTCGGAGTTGGCGAGCACGTCGCGCACCGAGACGATCTGTGTGCCAGGAAAGGCGACCTCCTCCAGTCCCTCACGTCTGGTGCTGGTCAGGAGGATACACAGGTGCGGATGGGGCCGAGCGGCGATGGCTGTCTCAACTCGCCGGCGCACCTCGCGGCCGCCGAGCCGCCGCACGAACCAGATCGGCTGCTTGTGCGCTCGTCGGCCGAGGCGAGCCTCACCCAGCTCCCACGCGAGCCCCTCGACCTGCACGGTCGGTTGCCAGCGCGCGGGGAGGTCGAGTTCGGCAGCGATCGCGGCGAGGGCGACGGCCACGTCGACGCGGCGGCGCAGCAGCCTCTCCGGTGGCACCAACACCGGCCCTGACGTCGGGCTGAAGCTAGCGAGGCCGCCCAGCGTGTCCGACCAGAACAGCGACACGGGAACGTCGTCATCGTCGCCCGGCACCGCCGCGACATCCTCGTGGCCGTCCGGCACCAGCAACCCCGCGCTGACCAGCAGCGGCACCTCGTCCGGGTGCATCTCGGCTGCGGCACCCGAGATGAAGAGCTCGCGCTGCTCCAGGAGCGTGAGCAGGAGTGCGACCGCGCCCGATGTCAGGGTGGCCGCTGGCATCTCAGAGGTCCCGCAGCAATCCCCAGCGACGTAGGTACTTCTCGCCCACCAGCCGTTCCCGCTCGGTCCGGTCCTTGAGGTCGCAACCCTTCGGCATGGAAATCCGCACCGGCAGCGTCCGCCGGCCACGCCGCCCCGGTGTGCCGCGGAAGGTGATGGTGAACTGCGCCTGAACGAGCAGGTAGTTCTCGAACCGCTGCCCCTGGTCGCGCAGTCGCTCCTCGGCCATCTGCCAGATGCTGCGGTCCGAACCGCGGCGGCACTCCAGCGTGATGCGCTCGCCCTGGCTGCCGTAGGGCATCAGGCGTAGCTGGCCGACCCGCACCGCCTCGATGCCGTCCTCGGGGTCGCTAGGAAAGGCGAAGGGCTCGCGTAGCCGCTCCAGGCTGTACTGCCGCACCCGCAACCGGTCGCCGACGAAGAGGCTGCCGAGCAGGTGAGTGGCAAACAGCCGCACCAGCTCCTCCCGCGTCTCCGCGACGGGCGCTACCACCTCGACGGTGCCGTTCTCCGGCTCGTAGGTGAGTGCCGCCTCGATCACCGGTCGCCAGGGCCGCCGATCGAGCCTGCCGTCCACGAACTCGCGGATGTCGCCGGCCCGGCCCTCGCGGTAGATGGCGACCTGCACCAGTGCGGTGTCGTCACCGCCGAGGACCGGGCGGGCCCGGTCGCAGATCTCGACGTGGACGTTGCGGCTGTCGAAGCGCGCGGCGATGGCCTGCTGGAAGGCCTGCAGTGCCGCTCCCTCGCGCGCCACGCTGCAGTCGCGCTGCAGCACGAAGCCCTCCCACAGCCGCCCGAACCGCTTGTCGTCGGCGTAGCGGACCTCCTCGGCATGGCTGAAACCTGCCGGGTCGTACTGGAACATCCAGAGGGCGCGGGCATGGGCGTTCTCGAGGTCGTCCAGGACGGCACCCGCGGTAGTCACCGAATACAGCGCGGCCTCGCCGGCCTCATCCGCCATCACTCCGACCCGGTCGGCGTCGGTGAGGAGCTTGTTCCTGACATCGTCATCCAACGCGTCCACGGCCTGCAGGAGCGGCGTGACGACGGCGTTAGCCGGCCCATCCCACGGCAGCTCGGGGAAAGGCGTCCCGAGCGAAGCGAAGTAGCTGCGGAGCGCGGCGGGCGGGGTACTACGCAGGAACTGGGCAACAGTCGGCATGGCGCTGGGGGCTCCGACACGGGGTGGCGAATCGGGCCCGGGGGGAAGGCCCACACCATCTGAGCGGATCGGGGTTCACGTTTCTACTTTGTTCTACTCTCCCTTTCGCTAGATGATTGTTTTTGCTATTATCGCTTCTCAGTGAGCCCGATCATGCCTGCGAACATGACGAGCTTGACCCCCAACCCCCACCTCGCCCCGCACCTGCGCGAGGTCAGCGCCATCCTGGCCACCGGGCTCCTGCGGCTCCGTGCCCACACTGCCGAGGAACTCGCCCGCGACGCGGCCCAGGCCCGGGAGCGGGGAGAGAGTTCGCTACACATCTCCGCCGAACAGAGCGGTGGTGCAGCTGTCCAAACCCGGAGAGCCGCATGACCCGACGCCGTTCCACCCCAGCCCCGGAGGTGGTTCCCGTGCCGCCCCAGCCGGTGCTGCCCACCATCCCGCCGGCGGACGTGCTGGGCCGCCTGGCAGCGCTGCGGACCGCCTCCACGCCGGCCCTGAAGCAGCAGTGGCGCGAGCTGTTCGGCGAGGCACCGCCCCGGTTCCACCCGCGCACCTACCTGCAGAGCCGGCTGGCCTACCGCATCCAGGAGCTCGCCTACGGTGGCCTGAAGCAGGAAACCATCGACCGCCTGGTTGCGCTCGGCGAGCAGCTGGACGGCGGCAACGTGGTGCTGCGGCGCATCCGGGCCGACCATCGCCCGCTACCCGGCACTCGGCTGCTGCGGGAGTGGGCTGGCGTGGAGCACGCAGTCACGGTGCTGGCCGACGGCTTCGAGTGGGAGGGCAGGCCCTACCAGTCGCTCTCGGCCATCGCGCGGGCCATCACGGGGACGCGCTGGAACGGCTGGACCTTCTTCGGGCTGAAGGGGAGGGCAGGGGCATGAGCCGGCGAGCTAAGGGTGGCGCTGCCCTCACCACCGCCTCCGCGGCGCCCGCCCCGGTGCGCCGGCTGCGCTGCGCCGTCTACACTCGCAAGAGCACCGAGGAGGGGCTGGAGCAGGCCTTTAACAGCCTCGATGCCCAGCGCGACAGCTGCGAGGCCTATGTCGCCAGCCAGCGTGCCGAGGGCTGGACGCTGGTGCCGGACCGCTACGACGACGGCGGTGTCTCCGGTGCCACCCTGGAGCGCCCGGCCCTGCGGCGCCTGCTGGCCGACATCGAGCGCGGCTTGGTGGACGTGGTGGTGGTGTACAAGATCGACCGCCTCAGCCGGGCGCTGATGGACTTCGCCAGGCTGGTGGAGCTGTTCGACGCCCACCGGGTCACCTTCGTGTCCGTCACCCAGAGCTTCAACACCACGACCTCCATGGGGCGGCTGACGCTCAACATCCTGCTCTCGTTCGCGCAGTTCGAGCGCGAGGTGATCGGGGAGCGGATCCGGGACAAGTTCGCCGCCTCGCGCGCCCGGGGCATCTGGATGGGTGGCAAGGTGCCGCTGGGCTACGACGTGCGCGAGCGCAAGCTGGTGGTGAACGAGGTCGAGGCGGCCACGGTCCGGCGGGTGTTCGAGGGTTTCGCGGAGGTGCAGTCCGCGACCACCCTGGCCCGGCAGCTGCGGGCAGAGGGGCTGACCAGCAAGTCGGGTCGGCTGCTGGACAAGGGCGACATCTACAAGCTGCTGCAGAACCGGACCTACCTGGGTGAGGCGACGCACAAGGGGCAGAGCTTCCCGGGCGAGCACCGGGGCATCATCCCGCGCGAGCTGTGGGACCGGGTGCATGCGGTGCTGGCGACTAGCCCACGGGCACGGGGCAACAGCAACCGCCACCAGAGCCCCGCCCTCCTCAAGGGCCTGATCTACGGGGCGGATGGGCGTGCGATGTCGCCCACGCACACGTGGCGGCGCGGGCGGCTGTACCGCTACTACGTCAGCCAAGGCGCGCTGAAGGGCACGCAGGCCGGCCAGGGACCCGACGCTACCCTGGTGCGGCGCATCTCGGCCGCGGAGATCGAGGCGGCGGTGGTCACCCAGGTGCGGGCGCTGCTGTGCCAGCCGGAGGTGATCGTGGGCACCTGGGCGGCGGCGCGGGCGAGCGACCCCGGGCTGACCGAGGGTGAGGTGCGGGGTGCACTGGGCAGCCTGGAGCCGCTGTGGGGCGAGCTGTTCCCGGCGGAGCAGGCGCGGATCATCGGGCTGCTGGTGGAGCGGGTGACGGTGTCAGCGAGCGGGGCGGACATCCGGCTACGGGTGGCGGGACTGGCCAGCCTGGTGCGGGACCTGAGGGCGGGTAGGGTGGCGGTGCTGGAGGAGGCGGCATGAGCGGCGCCGAGCACGGCAGCGCCGCCAGCCCCACCCCGGGCAGCATCACGGTGCAGGTGCCGCTGGCGGTGCGGCGCCGGCCGGGGCGCAAGACGATCGTCACGCCGGCGGGCGTCAGCACCTCCGCAGCCGGCGCCACGCCCACTGTCGTCCGCACTCAGGCAGACCCGGCGCTGGTGAAGGCGCTGGCGCGTGCGCACCGCTGGAAGCGGCTACTGGATGAGGGGCGGTACGCCTCACTCACCGAGCTTGCCGCGGCGGAGAAGCTGGAGCGCGGGTTCCTGGGGCGGCTGCTGCAGCTGACGCTGCTCGCGCCGGATGTCGTGGAGGCGATCCTGGACGGGCGGCAGGCGGCTGGTGTGGGACTGCCCAGGCTGATGGAGCCGTTCCCGACCAACTGGGCCGAGCAGCACTACGCGCTCGGCCTCAGCACACCACCAGCAACGGAAGGACACCAAGGATGAACCGGATCACCTTCACCGTCGACGAGAATGGCCATTTTGTGCGTATCTGTGCCGATGAAGAGGTCGATGCCTTCATCGTGGACCCGAACGTACCACGGGATCGCGTGTACCAGTGGAGCTCTCTGAGGGTGCGACGAGATGCTGTGGAGCAGGAGATCGGTGGCTGGCCGATCAGCGACAGGTACAGTCAGCCATTCAGTCATGAGAAAGCGAAAGTTGGTTGAGTGGCTCCGGGCTCCGTGGACAGAACGGTAACCCTCAGCACTGAATGCCCTCAGGCCGACTGCCGGCCCGGCACTGGTGAAGGCGCCGGCGAGAGCGCACCACTGGAAGCGGCTGCTGGAGGAGGTGCGGTACGCGTCACTGATGGAGCTGGTTAAGGCGGAGAGGCTGGAACGCAGCTTCCTCGGGCGGCTGCCGCAGCTGACGCTGATCGCGCCGGACGTCGTGGACGGCATTCTCGATGGCTGTCAGACGCCGGGAATAGGGCTGCCACGGGTCATGGACCCACTTCCGACTAGTTGGACCGAGCAGCACGAAGCGCTTGGCCTCAGCACACCATCGGCAACGGAGTACATTGGGAATGAACCGGATCACCCGCACCATCTAGGAGAACGCGAGTCCCGTGCGAACCTGCGCTCGCTGAGAGTAGGATTTCTGCTATGGCCTCGATAGGCGTGCGAGAGCGGGCGTACTTGTCGCATTGGAGAGTGGCTGCGTGATTCAACATGTGCACGCTGATTATGCTCCTCCTCGATCTTGGGAACAATTTGAGGAGCTGTGTGCCGACATTTTTCAAGCGGCATGGTGTGATCCGGCGCTGGTACGTCATGGTCGTGCGGGTCAACGCCAGAGTGGGGTGGATATAGTTGGCCGTAATGGCGCGCTCTATCCAATTGGCCTGCAATGCAAGCGGCGCTCAGTATGGCCGGTGAGTAAAATAACTACCAAGCAGATTGACAAAGAAGTCGAAGACGCTCTGAGCTTCGATCCCTCTCTCAAAGCATTTTATATCCTGACAACTGCGCCCGACGACGCAAGCTTGCTCAAACATGTCCGGACGATCAATCGGCGGCACGCTCAGAGTGGGCTGTTCGAGGTGGTATTGCTCGGCTGGAATGAAATTGTTCGTCGAGCGACACTCGATCGGAATGTAGCGGAGAAGCACTTCGGCCTTGCAGGGGGTGACACACCCCGCTCGCCTTTGATCGCGACTTGGATGATGTCAAACGGGACGCTGGAGAAGACTGGTGATGAGCTTGCGCTTAGCGTTCGCGAATTGGTTCAGGACCTACATGATTGGCCTACTGGCCGCATTGTTATTCGACAACGGGAAAGCGACAGTCTTCTTCAAAAAATACGGGCCTTTGATGGTAGATTGCTCTCAACCCATGATCGAAAAAGACGGGTCACCCTTCGGGAACAACTTCGGGCGCTGACCGACGCTGAAGAGATGGCTGCACGAGCCGTGAAATTGATGCTTGCGGATCCTGATGTGTCAGTTTGGCTGCTAAAAGTTTGGAAGGACGATGCGACAACCGCGATCGAGTCCTTTATCAATAACCACCTCGGGCAATCGGTTCGTAAAACGCCTGCCGACACCGTTTACCTTCGAATGTCACCGCCCAACGCTCCTGATCGACGCTGTGCAGATATTTTGTCCGCGCAAGACGTGTCGTCTCTGCAGGAAATCATGGAACGTCGGACAACTATGTTCGGTAAGCCGCTTACCGAAACGGTCGACGAATTGCCGCCTGAGACACGAGCTCGGGTCGCAATACCCAGAATAGTCCGTGGAATCTTCGAATTCATGAACGAGGATCGTCTCAGTTGGGAGCAGATCCGATTGATGGGAGCCTTAGATCTCGGGCGATGGAGTATAACGATTGCTTAGTGATCAGCGCTAAGCGCACCGGTCGTTACAGCTGTTCGGGCAGTGTACATGTTCGCAGCTGCCCTGGAGCTGGGAACATGGCATAAGATGCGCTGAGAGCGGTGAGGCCTTGGTCAGGCAAGCAGTGCCAGGGGTCGGGCGCCGCTCACGGCGCACCAGGGGACCGCCTCGGAAGCACGTCTGAACAGACCGTGTTGTCACACCAACCACCATCCCGTGTGATAGCTACGCGAGCAACACCTGAACTGCTGACGAGGGAAGTTTGCATCCTCCTCTCGTATCGCTTGCTGGACGGGGAACGCGGGAACCCCTACGCTCTCTCCAGATTAGGAGCGAGTTGGGCAGCTTGCTGCATGGATAGTTACCTGGAAATTGCTAGAAAGGTTCTCCACTCAGCTCGTCAACCTTTGAGTGCGCGCCAGATCCTAAAGTCTGCCTACCAACTCCAAATCGTTCCACGTGACCTCTACGGGCGAACCCAGCACAAGACGCTTCAAGCGCGGCTTTCATCGGACATACTTGAGTTGCGGTTTAAGAGCGAGTTCTGTCGCACTGGACCAGGGCGTTTCTTTCTTCGCGAACTTCTTGCGAATTATGCTGCCCCAACGGGTTCGCAACGAGAGTACATTGCGCCTCTGCGTGCTGCACAGTTGGGCCGTTTTGACGTGCTCGCTTTTCCGCGCACCGACATAGCCAGCTTAGTTTTACGTGATGCGGCCCGATTCTCTGTCGCCGCCCTGATGACAGTACCTCGGCACTACACCCGCATGGAAGCTGTTCGTCGCAAGGGACAGCTTCTTCCCTTCCGCTTTCTCATTGTCCTTGTAAATGATGGCCGCGTGGCGCTGAACCAGAAGTCATCGGCGGCAGATGGCGATCTTCGAAAAGAGGGGGTGCTCGGCGTCGAGGGAGTAGTGCGACGCGATGATCATTCTTTGTTTTCTGTTGACGAGATAGGACTGTCAGATGCGGCAGTGCGCACGTTAATTCAGTATTTGGGCCTACCACGGACCCTGCTCGCGGAGCTTGAAAAAGCTTCCCGCTGGTCGACTCCGATCGTGCTCTACGAAACTAACGAAGCACAGGCGTCCGACGATCTTATTACTCTTCTCTGCTTTCGCTGCTCGGGGATTCCTGAGATCATTGCGGCAATCGACGAACTGGCGAGTTCCGAATGGTTGGATCTTCCTGTTAGAGCGAATGATCTAAGCCGGTTTGGCCGATGGTCAGCGCGATTGATCAGCGACGCTTCGCTCCAACTTGCTGTGTGCACTTGATTATACGAGTTCAAGAACTTCCCTGAATGGCAATCGTTCGAGAAGGCTAGCAAGCGTTCTCATGCCAAGTGGACGCCAGTTGTCATCTGCCTTAGAGGGGTCAGCCTTGTCTGAGATGGCGCGTAGCATGGAAATCGGAATACGCAGCCGCTCAGCAGCAGCGCAAACGCCTCCAGCTTCCATTTCCACGCCGAGCAGTTTCCGATCACCTCCCTGACCCTCGATCATAAGATTCCGCCATTCCTTACTGGAAACGACCTCATCAGAGCTTGCCATCGGCCCTGAGTGAACTGATGGCCTTCGATCTTTAGGCCATCCCAGCTGTACCGCCTCATTCGACCAAGCATCAATGTCGAAAAGATGTGAATGCATAACCCGCGTAAGCCCGTCGTGCATCCGAGTGTCCTCCCGCCGGAAATTCGGCGAGGCGCCCTCTTTTTCATCCACAACTTTTCGGAGTGCTAAGTCTACGACCTTAGTGGCACACACAATATGTCCTACAGTACTGCCGTTTTCCTCAAAGCCCCCAGCTATGCCCACAATAAGAATAAGCTTCGGGGGGCTATTACGTTTTGATAGGTAAACAGACATCGCGACTGCCGCCGCGACGCGCCCCATGTTTCGAGGGCACACTACGTCGACTGCAACATCCCCTAAAATTCCACTCGCCTCTGGTGTTGAGGGCCTTTTAGTTAGCTTCAGATGACGCGCTAGGACATCTAACTCTTCCTCGAGAGCAACAAACAAAACGAGCTTGGGTTCGTCTGTCATGACAGGATTGACCTTTTTCATCCTTGCGCGTTGTGGAGAGATTTGGCCTCTTACCGATAGACCATGCTCGCGATTGAGCTTATCAGCTGCCTCGTCAAGCACACTCGCAAGTTCGTTAATCTCAATCGGAATCGCATCGAACAGACTAAGCCGCCGTGAAGGAAGCGAACTCCAATCGTACCGGATGGCGCCACGTGCACGTCCAGCGTGGAATTTAAGGTTGCTTTCGGTTGTGCTTGTGGCTGCAACCCCCGTATACGCGTCCATGAATGCAATGAAGCCGGGCTGCTTCCGTAGCGCCACTATCAGCTCAGCAGGAGCATCGAGAATAATATCACGGAGCTCAAATGCATCAAGAAATGCGCTCAGTCGACGGTAGCTATAAATATTTTCGTCGCGTGGTAGAAGAAAGTCACGCGCGATGTGTGGAATTTCTGTAAGAGCAATTAGCTTGAACTCCGAACAGTACTGCTGAAAGTAGATATGTTGGAGCACGTCGCGGAGTTCTGTCGATGCTGCTCTCACTTCATTTGGCAATTGCGGCGCAATAGCCGACCAAGTCAGAGCAGTTCCTTGTTCATTGATATCGGCTGGAATCCTTGCAATTAATTCGATGTGGGCCGGCAGAAGAACTCGCTTGGCGGGCTTCCAAACTTTATGGCCGCTCTCCGCGCCACCTCTCCACTCCTCGAGAATACTCTCGGTAATGCGGGTGCGGCGCCCGATAATGCCTGTTGCGTTCTCGCCAAGAAATCCTATCCGAGTATCGCTGAACAGACCAGAGTAACGATTTCGCATCATTTCATAGCCGACGCGTTTCTTTTCCGCGAATTCAGCAAGGCTGCTTTCGCGCATTGGGAATTGGATAAGCGCTTCAGTTAGATAGGCACGCTGATTCTCGACCAGCTCGAACACGATTTGATCTTCAACTATGAAGCCGGGGGGGGCAATGCAGCGATCCTCGCATAGTACTATCGCTGCATTCAACGCTCGGCGAAGCAGCGCTCGATGCCGTTCGCTCGTCAACGTCGTATAGACGCCGAAGATTTCGCGAGTGTCTCTGTTCAGGAAGTGGAGAAAAATGTTGCGGCGCAAGGCGTACCTAGACCACAAGCCCAGTCAGAAGGGTCGGAAGCTGAGATATCTCTCCATCATTACGGATTTCATAATCCACTTCTGCGTCGTCTAACTCCACTTCGGATCTATGATAGCCATCGGTCTCGATATTGAACACCTGACCACGGGCTTTCAGGCGGCGCAGCCGCGTTTCGTCCGCTGCAACAATCCGGATGACCCTGCATCCTAGATCACGTGCAATGGATAGGTCGTCCCGAAACCGGAGAGCGTCGATGACGAAACCATCATTTGAGGGGATACCGCGCAGAGCTGCGCGAAGAAAGATGCTGGGGTCGATAGGCGTGAGTGCGTCGTCGAGCAACTGAGTTGAACGCTTATCTTCATTACCAAATAGCAGGTAAGCGATCTGACGGCAGATCGCACCGGTCTTGATAAGGCGTACACCCCACCTTCCACTGAGGATACGGCCAGCTTCCGACTTGCCTGATCCACTTTTGCCGACCAGAGCAAATCTGTGCCGGCAAGTCATGCGTGAGCAGCGGCTACGAGAGCACGGAGCGGGACCGAAAGCTCGGCTGAAATCTGTTCGGGACTTACTCCCCTATGTGCCGCAGTAGTTTCCAGAAGGCGATCTACGAGAACGCCGAAGTGAACTGCGAGATCGGGAAAGTGCTCAACTACTTTCGCACTGTAGCGCAGACTGAAGACGAGATGCTCGTTGGTCATCGTACCGTGCTTCTTGGCAAGTACGAAAGTGAGCGCCTGCAGCTTGTCGACGGCTTTAACGAGTCTTGCCTCCGGCGAGGCGCCCTGAATTATCTCGAGTATGAGGCTACGCTGCCACTCGCGGATTGGCTCGCGTAAGTTGGATAGATAGCACTCAAGCGCCACAAGCTCTGCACTTACCTTGCCTGCTTGTGCTGTCGGATCGAATGCATGAGACCCGGTACCTTGCCCGTCGGGGCCTACCGGGTCGTAGTCTCCCGTAATTAGTTCAAGCTTATCGTGTAGGATAGCCAGTTCCAGTGCGTGCGGAATATCCACGGAAGGAAAATGCGAGGCGAGCAGCATGATAGCGTCAGCGACGTGCCAACTATGCGCGGCGACGTTTTCTAACTTCAAGCCCGGCTCAAGTTTGTCTGCCGCTCGCGCGAGCTCAGATTCTCTTGCCCAATGCTTCTGGTCCATGTAACGTCGAATGCCCTGTAGCCCCAGAGCCGCGACCATAGCGTCTATGTCTTTCACGGCGTCATGGCGGTGTGGCAGTTGATTTTGAGGTGCATGATCGGGGAGCATCATAACAAGGGTCGGCTCTTTAATCATTTGTAGCCTCGATCTGATTGACGACCCATCGTCTAGGCTTCAGGGCGAGCGGCATGGGTACCCTGGCTGTGTTCTACAGCGAACATTGGGCTCCGAATCGAGCATTTTCAGCTCCATGCTGGCGCTCTCCCCTGATGTCTTGCAGCCGAGCTGCTCGCTTGCAAGCTCTCGATCGTGCGGCCTCGAAACGGGGTAGGTAAACAATAGCTGTTCCTGCCTTGCGGCTAAAATTTCACAGTGGTGTTTTCTGATGAGGGTCGCAGGCGATGGCGACTACGAGCCCACCGTGCGGCAGCTGGTTGCGGACGGGTTCGCGGTGACCGTCTTGTACTGGTCCCACGCCAGCCGGGAGCTGTGCGAGGCGGCGACGGCCTTCCACGCCCCCGACACATACATCGGCTACCTTGCCCTGAGCTGAGGGCCTGAAGGTCACCCAGCGGCGTGCAACTGGCACTGAAGGAGCATGGCCCTGGCAGCCGGCCTCTCCGACGTGACTATGATGTGCGGCAGGTTGGGCCTGACGAGCACCTTTTGCGCTTGCGACAAAACCGCCCAGGAGGAGGAAACCCCAACTTCCGGCCCGGACGCCAACCCTGATCAGCAGTGATTACAAAGCACTAAAGGTTGTTAGCCAGATCGCCCAACTCCCAACCCACGGAGACAAAGCACGCTACAGAGAGAGAATTCAGCGCTCGTCCCGAAGTCGCACCATCAACCCCGTAAGCAAAAAACCCAGGCCACACCTGCGCTTCTGCGCGGCCTGTACTTGCTGGGAGAGAGTTGGTCTGGGGTCCGACTGGAGCGGGCGAAGGGATTCGAACCCTCGACCCCAACCTTGGCAAGGTTGTGCTCTACCCCTGAGCTACGCCCGCACTCCGTCGGTGACGCGGGCTATCGCATGCATCGCCACCGCTGACAAGATTCCCCCCGCAAGAATTTTCGGGAACGTCCTGGCGCGGCCACGACCCATGCCGCCCAGGCACCACCCAACACCTGCCCCATGTCCACTGGCCGAACCGAACCCCCGACCCAGCCCTATTCCGCCGCGCGCGGCACGGCAGCCTCGCCGAGCCGCTGGCGAACCCGCGGCAGCACTTCCTCACCGATGCGCAGCGCTTCTTCCAGATGCGGATTGGCCGCCAGGATGAAGTTGCCGAAGCCGGCCTCGACGTAATCCATCAGCCGGTCCGCCACCTGCTGATAGGACCCAAAAATACCCACCGTCGGCCCGGCCCGCACCGCGCCCAGCCCGGCCCAGAGATTGGGCCCGATCACGTAATCGTCGAAGGTGCTGGCTGCCGCCCGCAACGCCGCTTGCCGCTGGGCGCCCACGGAATCCGCCCCGCCCGCGCTGGTCATCGGGTTGGGCTTGCGCGGCGCATCCGGGTCCACCGTGTCCCACAACCGGCGCGCCTCGGCCCAGGCGGCCTCCTCCGTCTCGCGCGCGAACAGGTCGATGCGCAGCCCGTAGCGCATGGTCCGCCCGTGAACCGCCGCCATGCCGTTCAGCCGTTCCATGGAGGCGCGCATGTCGGCCAGCGGCTCGGCCCACATCATGTAGTAGTCGGCCTGCCGCGCCGCGACTTCCAGCGCCGCCTCCGACGCGCCGGAGAAATAGACACCGGGCTTGCGGGTCGCGTTCAGCGGCCGCGTCAGCCCACCGCCCTCCACCTGGTACAGCTTGCCGGAATGGCTGAACGGCGCCCCGGCCCAGAGCCCCGCGATCACCTCCAGCCACTCGCCCGTCCGGGCATAGCGCTCGTCATGCGGCAGCGTGTCGCCATAGGCGCGCTGCGCCGGGGCGCTGCCGCCGGTGATGATGTTCCAGTCCAGCCGGTTGCCGCTGATGCGCTGGATCGTGGCGCTCATCTTGGCGGCATAGGCAGGGCTCAGGAATCCCGGCTGGAAGGCCGTCATCATGCGCAGCCGGCGCGTTTCCCGCGCCAGGGCCGCCGCCATGGCCAGCGGCTCGTCGCCGGTCAGGTCGGTGGGGATCAGCGCCCCGTCGAAGCCCGCCAGCTCCACCGCCCGCGCCACCTGCGCGGCGTAGTCGAAATAGGTGAAGCCGTCGGCGCCGCCATGGGCAATGCTGTTGGGCTTCTCGGGCTTCCAGTCGCCCCGGTTCCACTGCGCCGAGAACACCGTGCGCCCATCCCCGTGCATGGGGATGCGCCAGAAGAATTCCGCCTGCATGCTGCGTACTCCTTCCGCGCTCAGGCCGCCGCGCGGTCGCGCGAGCGCAGCGGGAAGGGCAGCACGGCCTCCCGCAGGTCGATCGCGCGCGGCAGCATGCCGTGCTTGAACATCAGATCGCCCTCCGCCTGCTGCTCGGCGAAAAGATCGGCGTCGGGCAGCTCGATGCCCCAGTCACGCCCGGCCACGGACTTGGCCCATTCTTCCGGCGTCAAACCGTTCTGGATGCTCTCGGCAAACAGCTTGCCGGACCGCGCGGGATCGGCGCGGATCCAGTCATCCGTCGCGGCGATGGTGTCGTGGACGGTCTGCACCACGGCCTGCCCCGCGGCCACCACCTCCTCCAGCACCCAGAAGATCGAGCGGTTGGAGATCACCCCGTCATTGCCCAGCAGCTTGCGCAACCCGCCGCCCGCCACCGCGGCGCCGAGATAGGGGTCCATCGCCACCCAGGCATCGATCTCGCCGGCCCGCAGCGCTTCCAGCGACTTGGTGGGCGCCACGTCGGTATGGCCCACGTCGTCGTAGGAGAGCCCGACGCGGTCCAGCGCCGCCAGCAGGAAATAGGTTTGGAAGGACCCCTCGATCAGCCCGATGCGGCGCCCCTTCAGGTCGGCCGTGCTGCGGATGGGGGAGTCCTCGCGCACCAGGATGGCGGACCAGGACCGCCGCGGGCGGGAGGCGCCGATATAGGCGATCTTGAGCCCCTGCGCCTGCGCCACCACGCCACGGGTGGTGCCGGTGCCGATCACGTTGACCTCGCCGCTCTCGGCCAGGTTCTGCATCAACGAACCCTTGGGGTACCAGCGGAACACCGGGTCCAGCCCGGCGTCGCGCAGCGGCTGCTGCAGCGGCGGATGGAAGGTCAGCGCCGTGAGGGTCAGGTTGGACGGGTGGGCCCCGACTCGGATTTGCATGCTGTGCTGCTCCTGCTGGGGAAACGCCGAAACCGGGCGCTTCAGTCGACGATGGCGAGATCGGACCAGATCCGCCGGGTGATGGCCCCGAAACGCGGGTCGCCGCGCAGCTCGCGCGGGTCGCGGGGGCGGGGAAGGTCGATGCGGTGCTCCGCCACGATCGTGCCGGGACGCGGGCTCATCACCACCACGCGGTCGGCCAGGGCCACGGCCTCCTCGATGTCATGGGTGACGAAGACGATGGCGCGGCGCTGGGTTTCCCAGATGCGCAGCAACTCGCGGCCCATGACGATCTTGGTCTGGTAGTCCAGCGCGCCGAAAGGCTCGTCCATCAGGTAGATGGCGGGCTGATAGGCCAGCAGCCGGGCCAGCGACACGCGCTGCCGCATGCCGCCCGACAGGGCGCCGGGATGGTGGTTCTCGAAGCCCTTCAGCCGTACCAGCTCCACCAGCTCCGCCACCCGGGCGGGGCGCTCGGCCCGCGACAGCCCGGCCAGCTCGGCGCCGATCGCGATGTTCTCCGCCACCGTGGCCCAGGGCAGCAGCGTGTCGCGCTGGAACATGAAGCCGACGCCGGCGGGCGGCCCGTCCACCAGCTGTCCGTTCACCCGCACGCTGCCCGACGCCGCCGGCACCAGCCCGGACACCACCTTGAGCAGCGTGGACTTGCCGCAGCCGGAGGGGCCGACGATGGCCACGAACTCGCCCGCGGCCACGTCCAGCGACAGGTGCTCGATCGCGGGCACGCTGCCCGCGGCGCCCTCGAACACCACGGACAGGTCCCGCACCCGCAGCGGCGGCTCGGCCGCCGTCGCGGCGGGGGAGGGCGGGCTGAGCACGGCCGACATCAGGAGCGCCACCCCGACAGCCGGCGCGACAGGATCGCCACGGCCTGGTTGGCCAGCATGGCCAGCACGATCAGCGTGATGATCCCGGCAAACACCCCCGTCGTGTCCAGCTGCCCGGCCGAGCGCTCGATATACCAGCCCAGCCCCTGGGAGGAGCCGATCAGCTCGCCCACCACCGCGCCGATCAGCGACAGGCCGACGCCCAGCCGGAAGGCCGCGAAGATCCAGGGCAGCACCGCCGGCAGCAGCACCTTGCGCGCGATGAAGAAGGGCGTCGCCCGCATGGTCCGCATCAGGTCGATGGGATCCCGGTCCAGCGAGCGCACGCCTTCGAGCACGTTCAGCACGAACACGAACACCACCATGGAGAAGGACATCATGACCTTGCTCAGCAGGCCGATGCCGAACCACAGCACGAAGAGCGGCGCCAGCGCGACGCGCGGCAGGCTGTAGAGCCCCATGAACAGGGGCTCCGCCACCTGCGAGGCACGGGTGAAGCGGGCCATCAGCAGCCCCAGGATCACGCCCACCACCGCACCCATCCCCAGGCCGATCCCGGCCTCCGACACGGTGGCGATCACGTGCCGGTGCAGGTCCCCCATCGAGGCCAGCATCCACAGCCGCTCGGCGATCCAGCTCGGGCGGGAACACCAGAAGGGGTCCACCAGCCAGGCGCCGGCCGCTTCCCACAACAGCAGCAGCACCACCACCAGCAGGCACTGCTGCACGAACAAGGGCAGGGCGGGAGCAGCGCGCCGCGCCCGGCGCACCGCCTCTCCCCGCACCGGTCCTACCCGGCCCACCGCTACGTCCGACATGGCGTGATCCCCTGGGTTCGTGCCGCGCCCGCGCTCAGGGCTGCGGCGGCAGGTAGTTGAGGGCCATCACCGTCTCGTAGGGGACGGCGCGGATGGTGGGGTCGCTGACCCGCAGCATGCGAATCATCAACTCGTAGCCTTCGCGGCTCATGCGCCCGTCGGCCGAACCCAGCCGCGGCGCTTCCTCCGCCAGCACGGCCCGCAGCTCCGGCGTCAGGGCGGGAAACATCTCGGCCAGCGCGCGGTCCACGGCGGCACGGTCGCTGCGCACCAGCTGCGCCCCGCGCAGCACGGCGCGCGCCACGGCGCGGGCGGTGTCGGGGTTGGCGCTCGCCCAGCGCTCCATCACCACCAGGTCCAGCGCCGGGTACTGCAGCGAGCGGAAATCCTGCACCAGCTTGAAGCGCGGGTCGCTCAGCGCGGCCTGCACGTCGGGCGTGGTCAGCATCCCCGCCGCCACGGCGCCGCTCTCGATGGCGGCGCGCATCGGCCCGCCGGTGCCGACGCCGATCAGCTGGAAATCGCGGTCCGGGTTCATCCCGGCCTCGGCCATGTAGTAGCGCAGCGTGTTGTCGGTCAGGCTGCCGGCCGAGGTGATCCCCACCCGCTGCCCGCGCAGCGAGGCGAGGTCGGTGGCGGGCGAGCTCCGCAGCGCCACCAGCCCGTAGCCGTGGATTTCCGTCAGCGCCACCAGCACCAGCCCGGCCTGGTTGCGCGCGCGCAGCCGCACCGCGTGGTCGGCGGCGCAGATGCAGGCTTCCACGCTGCCCGAGGCCAGGGCCTGCACCGCCGGCGCCCCGCCGCGGAAGTCGATCACCTCCAGGTTGATCTTCTCGGCGGTGAAGAAGCCCTGCTGCCGCGCGATCACGATGGGCAGGGAGCCCAGCGAGTTCTGCGCCGAGGCGAAGCGCACCGCCGTTTGCGCGGAGGCCGTCCCGCCGCCCAGGGCGAGCACCGCCGCGAGCAGGGCAATTCCACGCAGGATGATCGCTTTCATCGGCAGCTCCAATCGAGATCCCACGTGGTCCGGGCGGGGTTCATCTAGGGGCAATCACCGTTGCGGTGAAGTGCTGAATGCGGCTATTCGACAGACAACGGATCATCGTAGGTTACGGCCACTCACGACGGCGCCGTGCGGTGGCCAGGGGTTTATACAGGGGCAATAACGATGCCACCGCTGCCGCTGCACTACCGCCCGGCCCTGGACTTGGCTGCCGCCCTGCGCCGCGGGGAGTGCACGGCCTCGCAACTCGTCGCGACCAGCCTGTCGCGGATCGCGCGGTTCAACCCCGCGATCAACGCCGTGGTCGTGCTGCAGGCAGAGGCTGCCACCGAACGCGCCGCCGCGGCGGACCAGGCCACCGCGCGCGGCGAGAACTGGGGCCCGCTGCACGGCGTGCCCATCACGGTGAAGGATTCCTTCGACGTCGCCGGCCTGCCCTCCACCTTCGGGTTGGCGGCGCTGCGGGACAACCGCGCGGCCCGGCATTCCCTGGCGGTGCAGCGGCTGCTGGACGCCGGGGCGATCCTGCTGGGCAAGACCAACGTGCCGCCCTCACTGGCGGACTGGCAGAGCAACAATCCGATCTACGGCGAAACCCGCAATCCCTGGAACACCGGGCGCACGCCGGGCGGCTCCTCCGGCGGCTCGGCCGCGGCGCTGACGGCGGGCTTCTCGGCCCTGGAGATCGGCAGCGACATCGGCGGCTCGATCCGCATGCCCGCGCATTTCTGCGGCGTCTTCGGCCACAAGCCGAGCTTCGGGCTGGTGCCGGGGCGCGGGCACGCGCAGCCCGGGCGCACCGCGCCCTCCGACATCACCGTCTACGGCCCCCTGGCGCGCAGCGCCGGCGACCTGCGCCTCGCCCTGGACCTGCTGGCCCTGCCCGACCCGGAAGCCGGGGTCAGCTGGCGGCTGGACCGGCCGCGGGAGGCCCGCCGGACCGCCGCGGGCTTCCGCATCGCGATCGTGCCCAACGACGCGGAATTCCCCGTGGATGCCGGCGTCGAGGCCGCGCTCCGCGACGCCGCCGCCAGCCTGCGCCGGGCCGGCGCCACGGTGGAGGAAGCCCGCCCCGACTTCGGCAGCCGCCACGCCTATGAAACGTACTTAACCCTGCTGCGCGGGGCGACCAGCAGCCGCCAGAGCGACGCCGAATTTGCCGCCAGCCTAGCCGAGGCCGCGGCGCTGGACCCGGCGGACCGCAGCTACCGGGCCCTGCTGGCGCGCGGCAACACCCTGTTCCACCGCGACTGGCTGCGCGCCCAGCAGCACCGCCACGACCTGATCGCGCGGTGGGACCGCTTCTTCGAAAGCTACGACGCGCTGCTCTGCCCCGTGGCCTCCACGGCCGCCTTTCCGCTGGTGCGCGACGTGCCCAAGCACGCCCGCACGGTTACCGTCAGCGGGCGGCAGGAACCCTCGGCCAACGATTATTTCTGGCTCGGCCTGCCCTCCGTCTCCTATCTCCCTGCCACCACTGTGCCGCTCGCCCTGTCCGACGAGGGCCTGCCGATCGGGGCGCAGATCATCGCACCCTTCGGCCACGACGACCGCTGCATTGCCTTGGCAGAGATCCTGGAGGCCGTGCACCACGGCTTCGTGCCGCCGCCGGACGTGGTGTGAAGGAAGCCGGGGGGAAGTATCCCCCCGGACCCCCTTCTATTTTCGGGAGTTGGGGTGCCTTTCAGGGCACCCCCAAACTCCTGAAAGAAGGAGGGGGTCCGGGGGAGTTCACTCCCCCGGCCTTGCTTCACCCGTCCAGCGCCAGGGTGGCGAAGCTGGCCAGCCAGTGCTCGCCCATGTAGTCGCCGGCGACGTGCGGCAGCCCGGCCGCGAGGTGCCGCTCCGCCGCCTCCAGCATGCGCCCGCGCCGCGGGTCCGCCGCGGGCAGGGCAGCGGCGAGGGCCCGCCAGCACCAGGCCCGGCTGAGGTTCAGCCCGTCCAGATGCGCGATCTTGCCGTCGCTGCGGTCCGACACCGCCGCAGGCCGGAACAGCGTGGCGGGACGCCCCTCGGCCAGGCCGGGCAGGAAACGGTCGAACCAGGGCAGGAAGCGCTCTGCCGGCAACAGGCGCCGCAGGCATTCCGCCTCGATGAGGGCGGAAGACAGGAAATCGTCGCCGCTCGGCTCGCCCCAGGCCGGGCAATCCCGGTCCTCCCCGTACCAGCGCTCCGCCGTGCCGCGCAGCAGCTCCAGCAGCGCCGCATCCTCCACAGCCTCGGCGAAGTCGGCGGCCAGCCGCAGGCCGAAGGCCGTGTTGGGATGGGTGCCGACCCGCACGGGATAGGTGGCGCGCGGCAGGAAGTCGCGGAACCGCTCGACGAACACCGCCGCCAGGGGCTGGAGGTCGCGGAACCAGGGCTGCGCGGGGTGGTGCCGCAGCTCCGCCGCCAGCTTCAGCAGCCAACCCCAGCCATAAGGCCGCTCGAAGCCGCGGGCGGTGGGGGTGGCGAGGTAGGCGCATTCCCCCGCCACCTTGTCCGGCACCAGCTGCCGGTCGAACAGCGCGCGGATCGCCGGGGCGGGTGCCATCGCCGGGAAGCGGCGCAGCAGCCGGGCCAGCATCCAGTATCCGTGCACGCAGGAATGCCAGTCCAGGCTGCCATGGAAGATCGGGTGCAACGCCGCCGGGGTGCGGGCATCCCCGGGGCCAGCCAGCACATGGCCGGGCTTGTTGGGGTATTCGCGCTCCACATGGCCGAGCGCGATCGTGGCGAAGCGGGCGGCCAGTTCCTCGGTCAGCATGCGGTTTTCCTTCCCGAACTCCCCGGCCATCGGCGGCGCGGCCGGGCATCCGCGGCCCGCGGCGGTGCAGGGGCCGGCACTGTTTTCCCCGGCCAGGGGAAACACTGGCCCGGCCCGAACCGCCGATCCACCCCCGGCGGCGACAGCTCCCCGGGGGAGGAGCCATCGCCGCGGGGCCATGTTTCGCTCCCCCGAGACTACTTCCCGCTCTTCCCGGAGCCGGCCAGTAAAAAATAGTTAGGTACCCTATTGTTTATGATCCCCCTCGCATTATCCTGGGAGCCAGAGCTTCGACACGGGTACGACGCGGCTTTGGAGCGGAACCGGGAACCATTCTGATGAGCAAGAAGTCCATCCTGATCGCCGGCGCCGGCCTGGGCGGCCTCGCCGCCGCCGCCTGCCTCCTGAAGAAGGGGCACGACGTGCAGGTCTTCGAGCAGGCGCCCGTGCTCAGCGAGGTCGGCGCCGGCATCCAGATCAGCGTCAATGCCGGTCGCGTCTTCGAATATATCGGCATCGAGGACGCCATCGCCCGCGCCGGCGCCCTGCCGGCGGAATACCGTTTCCGCACCTTCGACACCGGCGAGGTGCTGCAGCGCATCACCTTCGGGGATGCCTACACGGCCAAGCACGGTATCCCCTACATCAGCATCCACCGCGCCGACCTGCACGCGATCCTGGTGGACGCCGTGCGCGCCCTGAAGCCCGACGCCATCCACATCGGCCAGCGCGCCACCCATTACGAGGAGGATGCCGACGGCGCGACGCTGTTCTTCGCCGAGCACCCGCCGGTGCGCGGCGACGTCGTGATCGGCGCCGACGGCATCAAATCCGTGATCCGCAACCAGATCCTCGGCCCGGCCGAGGCCGACTACACCGGCGATTCCGTGTGGCGCATCATGGTGCCGGCGGAAAAGCTGCCGCCCGAATACCGCACCGATTCCGTGGAGATCTTCGTGGGCCCCGGCCGGCACGCGGTGATCTACCCGCTGCGCCAGGGCAAGCTGATCAACCTCGTGGGCGCGGTGGAGCAGGCCAGCTGGGACCAGGAATCCTGGACCGCGGCGCGCCCCTGGACCGAGATGCGCGACGATTTCCAGGGCTGGAACGCCATGGTCACCGCCATCATCGAGGCGGCGCCGCGCGACGAGTGCTACCGCTGGGTGCTGAAGAACCGCAAGCCGGTGTCGAACTGGAGCGCCGGGCGCGCCACGCTGATGGGCGACGCCGCGCACCCGACCCTGCCCTACATGGCGCAGGGCGCCGCCATGGCGATCGAGGACGGCGCCGTGCTGGCCCGCGCCCTCGACGAGAGGGACGATGTCCCCGCCGCGCTGCAGCTCTACCAGCGCAACCGCATCGAGCGCACCAGCCGCGTGGTGGAAGAGTCCAACCGCAACCGCGAACTGTTCCACATGCCCAGCATGGAAGCGCTGCGCGAGAACTTCGCCAAGCGCGACTTCAATGCCGAGCGGACCGGCTGGGTCTTTTCCTACGACGCCACCAAGGTGGAACTGGTGTGACGCCGCGCCCCGGCGCGACGCAGCGCTGACCGGGCCGCGCGTCCCGTGGTGACGCCCGCGACCCCCGGCGCGACCGGCGCCATCCCCGGCGCGCCGCCCGGCCCGGCCCCCGCCGTACCCGCG
The DNA here is from genome assembly GCF_047690175.1 of Roseomonas sp. BN140053. Taxonomy (NCBI): domain Bacteria; kingdom Pseudomonadati; phylum Pseudomonadota; class Alphaproteobacteria; order Acetobacterales; family Roseomonadaceae; genus Roseomonas; species Roseomonas sp. BN140053. The sequence goes on from NZ_JBLLEB010000018.1 coordinate 28,338, forward strand.
GCGCCGGCCTCGGGCATATCCGCCCGGATCGAGGGCGCGGCCGGCTGCATCCTGCTGGACCGGCCGCGGGCGCTGAACGCGCTCGACGCCGCCATGATCGACGGCGTGGCGGCTGCCCTGCGCGCTTTCCGCGACGACCCCGCGGTGCAGCTGGTGCTGCTGGAAGGGGCAGGGGGCCGCGCCTTCTGCGCCGGCGGCGACGTGCGGATGGTGCGCAACGCCGCCCTGGCCGGCGATGCCGACGCCATCGAGGGCTTCTTCGCCGCCGAATACGCGCTGAACCGTGCCATCGCCGAATTCCCCAAGCCCTGGATCAGCCTGATCGACGGCATCTGCATGGGCGGCGGCATCGGCCTGTCCGTGCACGGCAGCCACCGCGTGGTGACCGAACACGCCGTGCTGGCCATGCCGGAAACCGCCATCGCGCTGTTTCCCGATGTCGGCACCTCCTTCGTGCTGCCGCGCCTGCCGGGTTCGCTGGGCCACTGGCTGGCCCTGACCGGCGCCCGGCTGCACGGGGCGGAAGCCGTGGAAGCCGGGCTGGCCACCCACTTCACCCCGCGCGAGGACCTGCCCGCCCTGCGAGCCGCCCTGCTGGCGGGCGATGCCGCCGCCGTCGAAGCCCATGCCCGCCCCGTGCCTCCGGGAACGGTGGCGGCAAAGGCGGCCGCGGTGGACCGCTGCTTCGCCGGCAACAGTCTGCCGGCGATCCTGGCTGCCCTCGGCGCGGAGAACACCGACTGGGCGCGGGAACAGCTGGCGATCCTGCGCCGCATGTCCCCCACCAGCCTCTGCGTGACGCGCGAGCTGCTGCGCCGCGGCGGCGCCCTGGACCTCGCGGGCTGCCTGCACACCGAACTGGCCCTGACCCGCACCGTGACCCGCCACCCCGATTTCACCGAAGGCGTGCGCGCGGTGCTGGTGGACAAGGACAACGCCCCGCGCTGGACCCCGCCGACGATCGAGGCCGTGGACCCCGCCGCCATCCGCGCCCTGTTCGGCGACTGATACGGACGAGCTCTTGGTCCGAACCTGCTGGCACGGGCAAGCCGGGGGGAAGTATCCCCCCGGACCCCCTTCTATTTTCGGGAGTTTTCGGCTGCGCCCGTGGCCGATGGTGCTCTTCTACTCCCGAAAAGAGGAGGGGGCTCGGGGGAGTTCACTCCCCCGGCCTTCCCTGTCTCCTGGCTCGGCCGCTCAGGCGGCATCCGCCTGTTGCAGCCGCTCGCCATTGGCCAGGATCACCGCGGCCAGCGCTGCCCCCGGCCCGTGCAGCCGGGCGCTGCGGCCCACCACCACGAATTCCACCTCGTCCAGCGCCGGCAGGCCCGGCAGCTCGGCCAGACCTCGGCGCAGCAGCAGGCGCGACTGCGCGGTGACGCCCAGCCCGGCCAGGGCGGCGGCGGTCAGCCCGCTCAGGCTGTCGCTGCTGCAGCTGACCCGCCAGCGCCGCCGCTCCCGTTCCAGCGCCTCGATGGCCAGCGCCCGGGTGATGCTGCGCGACGGGTACAGCACAAGCGGCACCGGCTGCACCGGATCGGGCGCGGTTTCCGGGCTGCCGATCCAGGCCAGCTTTTCCCGCCACACCAGCTGGCCGCGCTCCTCGCCCGGCCGGCGCTTGGCGAACACCAGGTCCAGCTCTCCCGCATCCAGCCGGTCGTAGAGCGTGCTGCTCAGCCCCACCGTCAGGTCCAGGTCCAGCCGCGGGTTCGCCCGCACGAAGGCGCGCAGGATTTCCGGCAGCCGCGACAGCACCAGGTCCTCCGAGGCGCCGAAGCGCAGCCGCCCCCGCAACTCCGACCCCGCGAAGAAGGAGGCGGCGCGCTCGCTGGCATCCAGGATGGCGTGCGCGAAGCCCAGCATGGCCTCGCCATCCACGGTCAGGGACACGGAATGCGTGTCGCGCAGCAGCAGCGGCCGGCCCACGGCAGCTTCCAGCTTGCGGATGTGCTGGCTGACCGTGGACTGTCCCAGCCCCAGCTGCTGCCCGGCGGCGGTGAACTGCCGGGCCTGCGCCACGGCCACGAAGGAGCGCAGCAACACCGGGTCGAACATCCGGCCTCCATCACGGGACGCGATCACTGTAAGTGCTGTCATCCTGCCTTGGAATGATGGAAGAGGGCGCCGTTTCCAGCCAGCCCGTCCACGGAGTGTTGTCCCCCATGGCCAAGCCGTCCCTGCTGTCCCGCCTGCGCGTGGACCCCTACATCGTGCTGCTGGTCACCATGGTGGTGCTGGCCAGCATCCTGCCGGCGCGCGGCGAGGGTGCCGTGGTGATGGGCTACGTCACCGACTTCGCCATCGCCCTGCTGTTCTTCCTGTACGGGGCGCGGCTGTCGCGGGAAGCGGTGGTGGCGGGCATGACCAACTGGCGCCTGCAGATCATCGTCTTCCTGTTCACCTACGCGGTGTTCCCGCTGCTGGGCCTGGGGCTGAGCGCCCTGGCGCGCCCCTGGCTGGGCCCGGCCATGGCGGCGGGGCTGGTGTTCCTGGCGGTGCTGCCCTCCACCGTGCAGTCCTCCATCGCCTTCACTTCCATCGCGCGCGGCAACGTGGCGGCGGCGCTGTGCTGCGCCTCCGTGTCCAACCTCGTGGGCATCGTGCTGACGCCGCTGCTGGTGGGGCTGCTGATGACCACCCAGGGCGTCGGCTTCTCCACCGACTCGCTGCGCGACATCGCGCTGCAGCTCTTCCTGCCCTTCTTTGCCGGACAGGTGCTGCGCCGCTGGGTCAACCCGATCATCAACCGGCACAAGACGCTGACCGGCTACGTCGACCGCTCCTCCATCCTGCTGGTGGTCTACACCGCCTTCAGCGAAGGCGTGGTCAACGGCCTGTGGAGCCAGGTGGACGCCCAGAGCCTGATCGCCCTGCTGGTGGTGAACGCCGTGCTGCTGGCCATCGTGCTGACCGCCACCACCGTGCTGGCCCGCCGCCTCGGCTTCTCGCGCGAGGACGAGATCGTCATCGTGTTCTGCGGCTCCAAGAAGAGCCTCGCCAGCGGCATCCCCATGGCCGGCATCCTGTTCGCCGGCCAGGCGATCGGCTTGACCGTGCTGCCGCTGATGCTGTTTCACCAGATCCAGCTAATGGTCTGCGCTTGGCTGGCCCAGCGCTACGGCCGCCAGGCCGCGGCGCTGGAGGCCGCCCAGGCCGTGCTGGCGGCAGCACCGCCCGCCGCCGTCGCGCCGGCGACGCAGCGGGTCTGACCGCGCGGTTCCGGTGGGGTGGGTTGAGCCTGGGGATTCAGGCGTCGGCCAGGGGCGCTGCCCCTGGACCCCGCCGGGGAGCTTAGGCTCCCCGGACCCCACGTTGAGTGCCTCCGGGCGGGGGCGGGATGGCTTGCGTCGTCCACCCGGATGACGCTGTCCGAACCCGCCCCCGCCGGAGGCACTCATGAGGTCGAGGTGCCCCGGGCTCCTCGCGGGGTGTCCAGAGGGGCAGAGCCTCTCTGGCCCAGGCCCGAACCTTCAAGCCCCACCCACGCCACCTGAAATCCCTGGTTCAGCCCACCGGCCGGCGGGAGCGCAGGGCGGCGGCCAGGGTGCCGTCATCCAGCACGTCCAGGGCGCCGCCCATCGGCACGCCCTGGGCCAAGCGCGTCACCTGCACCGGCAGGTCGCCCAGCCGGTCGGTCAGGTAGTGGCCGGTGCTGGCGCCTTCCACGGTGGCGGGCAGGGCCAGGATGACCTCGCGGATCTCGCCCTCGGCCACGCGCTTCACCAGCGCCTGGATGCTCAAATCCTCCGGACCCACCCCGCCCAGGGCGGACAGCACGCCGCCCAGCACGTGGTACAGCCCGCGATGCGCCTGGGTGCGTTCCAGCGCCCACAGGTCGGCCACCCCCTCCACCACGCAGACCAGGGACCGGTCGCGGTGCGGGTCGCGGCACACGTTGCAGGGCGAGCGGACGTCGAGGTTGCCGCAAACCTCGCAGGGCCGCACCGCATCGGCGGCGATGCGCAATCCGTCCGCCAGCGGCAGCATCAGCCGCTGCGGGTCCTGCAGCATCTTCAGCACCGCCCGCCGCGCGGAACGGCGCCCCAGCCCGGGCAGCCGGGACAGGAGGCCGATCAGCTGCTCGACGGGATCGTTGGCGTGGCTCATCTCTCGGACTTCAACGCGGCCGCGCCGCGTGCGGTGGGCAGGTGCAGCCCTGTTCGACGCCCGAACCGCGCGGCCTCCCGGCCCCCGGGCTCATCCCGGCCCGGGCAGGCCGGGTCGCGGTGGGATGCCGCGCCGGATGCCAGGGCGCGCGCGAGACGGCGCCCCGCCCGCACCCCCGGCGGCGCAACGCGCCCTCAGAACGGCAGCTTGAACCCGCCGGGCAGGCCGCCGCCCATGCCCGGGATGTTCAGCCCGGCGGTGGCCTTCTGCATCTCCTCGGCCATCATGGCTTCCACCTTGGCCTTGGCATCGGCATGGGCGGCCACCAGCAGGTCTTCCAGCACCTCGCGCTCCTCGGCCGCCATCAGGGACGGGTCGATGCCGACGCTCTTGAGGTCGCCCTTGCCGGTCAGCGTGACCTTGACCATGCCGGCCCCGGCCTGGCCCTCGACCAGCTGCGCTTCCAGCCGGGCCTGCATCTCCTGCATCTTGGCCTGCATGCCCTGGGCCTGCTTCAGCATCTGGGAAAGGTTCTTCATGGCGCCTGTCCTGGTCTGTCCCGGTGATCCGGGGGGAATGTGGGGTCGCTACGGCCCGCACCCTAGGGCCGATCCGCCCGTACCGGACACCCGGCGGGCCGCGATCCGGACTCCCGGGCGGGCGCCCGGGCCGAACAGGCGGCGGGCAACGAGCCCGGCATCCGCGCCTGCCGCCGCCTGACCCGAGGCGGACCGGGCCGCAGCGCTAAAGGTCGTCGAGCCCGGCCGCTTCGGCGTCGGGCGGGGCGAAGCCCGGGCCTTCCGCATCGTCCTCGGGCACCTCGCTCAGGCCGGGGTCCTCCCCCAGGTCGGGCGGCAGGCCGTAGGCGTCCAGGCTGTTGTCGCGCACCCCGCCCTCGATCTTGGCACCCGGAAAGGCCGCCAGGATGGCCTGCACCAGCGGATGGCTGGTGGCCAGTTCCAGGCTCTCGGCCGCCACGGCGCGGCCCTGCTCGGCCAGGGTGGGCTCGCCGGGGGCGTTGGACATCACCACCGTCCAGCGCTGCTCGGTGGTTTCCGCCAGCAGCACCGTCAGCTGCGCCGCCAAGTCGCGCGGCGCCTGCGGCCGCGGCCGCAGCTCGATACGCCCCTTGCCGAAGCTGACGAGGTGGACGCTGTGCACGAGATGCGCGTGCAGCATCGGCTTGCGGCCGGAGGCCAGCGCCACGACCTCGCGGAAATGGCTGGGCTGCGGCAGCGGCGCGGGCTGCGCCATCGCCACCGGCGCGCCGTTCGCCACGGCCCGCGTCCCGCCATCCCCGGCGGCCACGCCGCCGCCCTCGCCCGCGTAGCCCCCCTGGGCCAGGGCACCGGACCCGCCACCGCCGGAAGGGACGCCGGCCCCGCCGCCCGGCGACGTGGCCCCGGCCGGGCCGCCATTGGACAGCCGGCGCAGGATCTCGCCCGGGGTCGGCATCTCCGACAGGTGGGCCAGGCGGATCAGCACCATCTCCGCCGCGGCGCGCCGGTCGGGCGACAGCGCCACCTCCTCCAGCCCCTTGAGCAGCATCTGCCAGGCCCGCCCCAGCACCGGCACCGACAGGGTGGCGGCCAGGGCGCTGCCGCGCGTCCGCAGCTCTTCCGGCAGCGAGGCATCCTCGCGCAGCGCCGGCACCGTGCGCAGCCGCGTCAGCTGGTGCGTCAGCTCCGCCAGGTCGGACAGCACCACGCCCGCATCCGCGCCGGCCTCGTGCGCGCGGTCCATGTGGCCCAGCACGGCGGCGATGTCGCCGCGCATCGCGGCCTCCATCACGTCCAGCACCAGCGTGCGGTCCGCCAACCCGAGCATGTCGCGCACGGATTGCGCCGTCACCGCGCTGCCCGCCTCGGTCAGCGCGATCGCCTGGTCCAGCAGGGACAAGCCGTCGCGGGCGGAACCGTCGGCGGCGCGGGCGATGATGGCCAGCGCTTCCGGCTCCAGCGTCGCGCCCTCCAGCCCGGCGATGCGGCCGAACAGCCCCATCAGTTCCGCCTGCGACATGCGGCGCAGATGGAAGGTCTGGCAGCGCGACAGGATGGTGGCCGGCACCTTGCGCAGCTCGGTGGTGGCGAAGATGAAGCGCACCGCCGGCGGCGGCTCCTCCAACGTCTTGAGCAGCGCGTTGAAGGCCGGCCCGGACAGCATGTGCACCTCGTCCAGGATGAAGACCTTGTTGCGGCCCTGGACGGGACGGAAGCGCACCTGCTCGCGCAGCTCGCGCACGTTGTCGACGCCGTTGTTGGAGGCGGCGTCCAGTTCCAGCACGTCCGGATGGCGGTCGAGCAGGATGGCGCGGCAATTCGCACACACGCCGCACGGGTCCACGGTGGGGCCGCCGGTGCCGTCCGGCCCGGTGCAGTTCAGCGCGCGCGCGATGATGCGGGCGGTGGTGGTCTTGCCCACCCCCCGGATGCCCGTGAGCATGAAGGCATGCGCCACCCGGTCCTGGGCGAAGGCGTTGCGCAGGGTCCGCACCATGGCGTCCTGCCCGACCAGGTCGGCGAAGGTGGTGGGGCGGTACTTGCGCGCCAGCACGCGATAGGGCTGGGCCGGCGCGGCGGCCTCGGCCACCGGGGCGGGCGCCGGCACGGGATCATCGCCGAAGAGGCCGGGGCCCTCGGGCGGCGGCTCGGGAATGGCGTCCGGGTCGGTCTGACCCAGGTCGGAGAAGCTGTCGCTGGGCATCCGGTCCCGGAGCGGGAAGGGGGGCGGCTGGGGAACTGGCCGAGGGGTGGAAGACCGACCCTCGACCCGGGCGGAAACTCGTTGCGGCTGCTTCCTTCCGGACCTGACCGGGTTGGCGAGGCGCCCGTCCGCGGCCGGCCTTCCGCGGGGGAATATGGCGCCGAACCTCCGCCGGGGCAACCGCACCGGGCCGCCCCAGCCTCCCGGGGTGGCCACCCCGTCCGGGCGGCCACCGGCCCGCACCCGCCCGCCCCGCCGTGGGCATCGCGGTATCCACCCGCCCTGCTGCAGGCATCGCGTCACCTACCCGGCCCGGCTGCAGGCGCTGCGACACCGGCCGTGCCGCACCCAGCGGCGGAGGTCGCTTGCCCCTCCCGGAGGGCCGTGGCACCACCGCCGGGATGCTTTCCATCCCCGCGAGCCGCCCCAACGCCTACACCGGCAGCCCGCTCGACCGGGTGTCGAACCTGCGCGACGACGCCGAAGCGCTGGCCGGCTTCCTGCGCTCCCCCGACGCGCTCTTCGCCCCCGTCTGGCACGGCCGCAACCTGCTGCGCGGCGCCGCCGAGAACCGCCCGGAAGCCGTGTTCCTGTCCCCCGACGCGGCCCAGGCCGTGCGCATGGCCGGCGGCCCCTGGGCGCTGCTGGGCCTGTGGGACGGCCGCCCGGTCTTCGCCGTGGACTGTTCCGCCGCCGAGGACCCGCTGCCGCTGCTGCCCGAGGGCATGGGCAGCCTGCTCGACCTGCGCGGCCTGGCCGGCCTCCTCCCGGCCGGCGAAGCGTCCATCCTGGCGCACGCCCGCGGGCTGATGCACTGGCGCACCCGGCACCGCTTCTGCGGCGTCTGCGGCCACGGCTGCGAGCCTCGCTCGGCCGGCAACGCCATGGCCTGCCCGAACTGCGGCGCGCAGCACTTCCCGCGCACCGACCCGGCGGTGATCATGCTGGTGACGGACGGCGCCCGCTGCCTGCTGGGCCATTCCGCGCGCTTCCCGGCCGCCACCATGTACTCGACCCTGGCGGGCTTCGTGGAACCCGGCGAGAGCCTGGAGGAAGCCGTGCGCCGTGAGGTGCTGGAGGAGAGCGCCATCCGGGTCGGCGAGGTGCGCTACCATTCCTCGCAGCCCTGGCCGTTTCCCGCTTCCATCATGCTGGGTTTCCACGCCGAGGCGCTGTCCGAGGCCATCACCGTGGACCCGAACGAGCTGCGCGACGCGCGCTGGTTCACCCGCGACGAGGTCCGCGACCCCGAAGCCGCCGGGTTCAGCCTGCCCCGCGTCGATTCCATCGCGCGCCGCCTGATCGAGGACTGGCTGGAGAACACCCCCTGATGCCCATGCCCCCGCGCCTGCCGGCCGCGCCGCTGCTCCTGCTGCTCCTGGCCTCCTGCGGCCAGCCCTTCCGCCAGCCGCCCCCGCCCGGCCCGCCCGCCTCGCCGCAGGAAGCCGCCTGCCGCGCCCAGGCTAACAGCAGCCCGGCCGTCAAGGACGTGATGCGCCGGCAGCCCCCGGCGGAACGGGTAACAGCCTTCGAAGGCTGGGAGCTGGACGTGCGCGCTGCCCGCCAGCGCGCCGTCCGCGACTGCCTGGTGGGCAGCGGCGCGTCCCTGCCCGGCGGGGTGGAAGCCGTGCGCCCGCCCGGCAGCAACCAGGGCCTCGGCCGCCTGATGCCCTGACGCCGGGTCGGAAGGCCGGGGGAGTGAACTCCCCCGGTCCCCCTCCTTCTTTCGGGAGTTAGGAGAGCACCGTGGTCACGCGCGCGCCCGAAAACTCCCCAAAATAGAAGGGGGTCCGGGGGGATACCTCCCCCCGGCTCGCTGACGTCACGCCGCCATGCGGGCGTCGCGCAGCACGTCGTAGGCGGCGCGCACCGCCTCGTTGCCGTAGGTGGCTTCCAGCCGGCGCACGGTGAAATGCGCCTTCGCCACGCTGCGGAAGTGTTCCAGGAAGGCGATGTTGATGGCCGCGCCCGCCGCGGCGCCCAGCACCGGCACCGCCTGCGCCGACAGCTTCAGCCCCACCGCCCCGGTGAAGCGGCCGGCAATCGCCGCCAGGAACCCCGGCAGCACCGCGGAGGAGATATTGGCCGCCGCGTTGGGCAGCATCTGCGTCAGCGCCAGCCGGGCGGCGAAGTAGCCGGTCTCGGTGTTGTCGTCCTCCGGCGAGTCGCCGCCGAGGGCGAAGACCTTCAGGCATTCCGCCTTCACCTCGGGGGTGGACGGGTCCTCGCCCTGGTCCGCGGCTTCCGAGGCAATCTGGCGCAGCAGGATCGTGGTGGAGATCGGCAGTTCCGCCAGCGTCCCCGGCAGGCCGAAGGCCCCGCCCACCGCGCCGGAGGTGAAGGCCATGCCGCGATGGAACCAGTCCGGCGCCAGCCCGCGCGGCGACCGGCCGGGGTGGGACCGCACGGCGGCACCCCAGGCAGCCTCGATCGCGCGGCGCACCGCCCCGTCCGCCCCCTTCTGCAGGAATTCCGGCAAGCGCTTCTTCAGCGCTTCCACCGGCGTGCCCGCCATGGCTGCCAGGCGCGCGGCCAGGGACGGGTTTTCCAGGGTGCGGACGGCGTCGGCCAGCTCGGCGCGCGCCTCCGCGGTCAGCTGCAGGGGGGAGGGGAGGTTTTCGCTCATGGCGCAGAGCAAATGGCCCTGGCGCCACGCAGTTGCAGCGGGCGGAGGCAAGTTCCGCGCCGTGCGTCGGAAAAACCCGCCGGCGGCACCCCCCGGAAGGGGCCCGCGCCGGCGGGGAAGCGCCTACAGGATGAAGCGGCTGAGGTCGGTGGACGCCGCCAGCGGCCCGACCTTCTCGCGCACGTAGCTCGCATCCACCCGCACCGTGTCGCCGTTGCGGTCGGACGCCGAGAAGCTCAGCTCCTCCAGCAGCTTCTCCAGCACCGTAGCCAGGCGGCGGGCACCGATATTCTCGACCCGGGCGTTGATGTCCGCGGCGAGGTCGGCGATCGCGTCCATCGCGTCGTCGGCGAAGTCCAGCGACACGCCCTCCGTGCCCAGCAGCGCGACGTACTGCTTGGCCAAGCTGTGCTCCGGCTCGGTCAGGATGCGGCGGAAGTCGTCCCGCGTCAGCGCGCTCAGCTCCACCCGGATCGGCAGGCGGCCCTGCAGCTCCGGCAGCAGGTCGGAGGGCTTGGCGATGTGAAAGGCCCCGGAGGCGATGAACAGGATGTGGTCGGTCTTCACCGGCCCGTACTTGGTGTTCACCGTGGTGCCCTCGATCAGCGGCAGCAGGTCGCGCTGCACGCCCTCGCGGGACACGTCGCCGCCGCGGAAGCCGTTCTCCGTGCGCGCGCAGACCTTGTCGATCTCGTCGATGAAGACGATGCCGTGGTTCTCCGCGTGGTGCACGGCGTCCTTGTTCAGCTGCTCGGCATCCAGCAGCTTGTCGGCCTCGTCGCGCACCAGCGCCGCGCGCGCGTCGCGCACGTGCATCTTGCGCGGCTTGGCGCGGCCGCCGAACATCTTGCCCAGCATCTCCTGCATGTTGCCCATCTGCGCGCTGGGCGGCATGCCGGGGATCTCCATCATGCCGATCGGCGTGCCGGTCTCGGCCACCTGCACCTCGACCTCCTTGTCCTCCAGCGTGCCCTCGCGGAGCATGCGGCGGAACTTCATGCGCGTTTCGCCCGAGGCACCCTCGCCCACCAGGGCGGTGACCAGCCGCTCCTCGGCGTTCAGCTCGGCCTTGGCCTGCACCTCGCGCCGCGCGGTGTCGCGCATCTGCACGATGGCGGCCTCCACCAGGTCGCGCACGATCTGCTCCACGTCGCGGCCGACGTAGCCGACCTCGGTGAACTTGGTGGCCTCGACCTTCAGGAAGGGCGCGTTGGCCAGCCGCGCCAGGCGGCGGGCGATCTCGGTCTTGCCGACGCCGGTGGGGCCGATCATCAGGATGTTCTTGGGCACCACCTCCTCGCGCATGCCCTCGGGCAGCTGCTGGCGGCGCCAACGGTTGCGCAAGGCGATGGCCACGGCGCGCTTGGCGTCGTGCTGGCCGACGATGAAGCGGTCCAGCTCGGACACGATCTCGCGCGGCGACAGGTTCACGGGGTCGGCGGCCCGGGCCGCGGTGTCGAGGGGCATCACAGGGTTTCCATCACGATGCGGCCGTTGGTGTAGACGCAGATGTCGGCGGCGATGGCCATGGAGCGCCGGGCGATCTCCTCGGCCGACAGCCCCTCCACCGTGTTCAGCGCGCGCGCCGCGGCCAGCGCGAAGTTGCCGCCCGAGCCGATGCCGATGATCTGGTCCTCCGGCTCCAGCACGTCGCCCTGGCCGGTGATCAGCAGGGAGCGGTCCTTGTCGGCCACCGCCAGCAGCGCTTCCAGCCGGCGCAGGTAGCGGTCGGTGCGCCAGTCCTTGGCCAGCTCCACCGCCGCGCGCTCCAGCTGGTCGGGGAAGCGCTCCAGCTTGGATTCCAGGCGTTCGAGCAGGGTGAAGGCATCCGCCGTGGCGCCGGCGAACCCGGTCAGCACGCGGCCGTCGGCGATGCGGCGGACCTTGCGGGCGTTGTTCTTCATCACCGTCTGGCCCATCGACACCTGGCCGTCGCCGGCCATGGCCACCTGGCCGTTCTTGCGGACGCAGAGGATCGTGGTGCCGTGCCAGCCGGCGTAGTCGGGAGTAGCATTCGCGTGTTGCATGATGGCCGCGGATGTGGCGATCCGGGGCCGGCGCTGCAATCCGGGCGCCCGGAGCGGGCGGCATGGCTGGGCGGAGCCGCCTCCCCCCGGACTTCGCCCGTGAGGCATCACCATAGGGCGGGCGGGCGTGCGCGAGGCTTCCGGCCGCCTGGGCAACCTGTTCCGGCGCGCGAAAGCTGGCCGTCGGGCGTTGTGGGGATCAGGCCGCCTCGGCCACGGGCGCTCCGTTGCGGGCACGCACGCCCAGGATCTCGATGCCGACCAACCGCCCTTCCGCATCGAGGTCATGCATCACCCCGGGCGCCACTTCCCGCGTTTCGGCCACAACCGTGCCTCGCGGCATCAGGGTGATGTAGAGGGCATCCGCCTCGGGATCATAGGTGGTGGTGATCACGGCTTGGCCCTCCTGTCGAAGTGGGCGGTGATGACGAGAACATCGTCACCGTCCGGCCCGTGCACAACCCGCAGCACGCGCCCCTCCGCCTCCGGGATCGCCCGGAAGGAACGGGTCAGGCCTGGGCTGGCATCGGGAAGCCTGAGGTCCGGGACCGCGAGGGTGGTTCCACCCAGGCGCGGGCAATGCCGCGGATCGCGATCATCTCCTCCGCATGGGCCGTGTAGCGCGTCATGGCCGCTCCCATGCCGGTGCCATGGGCCCGGAATGCCCGCGCTGGGCCGCTGCACCGGCGCCGGATCTCCATGCCCCATCCCGCGCGCCGCCGTCATCCTGCCGCCGAAGGCCGAAGGGCCCCCGGACGGAGTTCCCGCCGAGCAGACCCCCGCCGTGCAGCCCGAGACGGCGCGGCTCCCTGCTGGCCCCGGCCGCGACGCGGCGCTAAAGGGGCGCCATGGACGCCGCCCCCTCCGCCGCCCGCACCGCCAGCATCACGCGCGAAACGGGTGAGACCGCCATTACCCTGCGCCTGAACCTGGACGGCACCGGCCGGGCGGAGATCTCCACCGGCATCGGCTTCCTGGACCACATGCTGACCGCCCTGGCCCGCCACGCGCTGTTCGACCTGAGCGTCGAGGCCAAGGGTGACCTGCACGTCGACTTCCACCACACCACCGAGGATGTGGGCATCGTCCTCGGCCAGGCGCTGCGCCAGGCCCTGGGCGACAAGCGCGGCATCCGCCGCTTCGGCCAAGCCGCCGTGCCGATGGACGAGGCGCTGTGCGAAGCCGCCATCGACCTGTCCGGCCGCGCCTTCCTGGTCTGGAAAGTGGCTTTCGAGCGCCCCAAGATCGGGGAGATGGACACCGAGCTCTTCGAGGAGTTCTTCCGCGCCCTGTCGGCCAATGGCCTTTTCGCGCTGCACGTCATGCAGCGCCACGGCCACAACGCCCATCACGTCGCGGAAAGCTGCTTCAAGGCCGTCGCCCGCGCCCTGCGCGAAGCGGTGGAGCCGGACCCGCGCGCGGCCGGCGCCGTGCCCTCCACCAAGGGAACGCTGGAAGGGTGATGCGCGTCTTCACCGTTCACGCCGCCGCGCCGCCGGCCGGCCCCCCGCCGCCCGTGGGTTCCGCCGGCGCCGCTTGGCCGGCAGCGGCTCCCGTGGCCGCGGCCGGCTCTGCTGCCCTGGCCAACTCCTGGCCGGCAGCCGGCCCGGTTCCCGCATCCCGCCCCTGGCCGGCGGCCGGCGCCGTGCCCGCGACCGGCGCGGCGCCACTCCCCGCGCCCGGCGACGACCCGGTGCCGGAACCGCGGCTGGTGCGCGAAGGCTTCGCCTGGTGGGCCTTCCTGCTCGGCCCGCTCTGGCTGCTGTTCAAGGGGCTCTGGCTGCCGCTGCTGGCGTTCCTGCTGCTGAGCGCCGCGATCGCCTTCGCCCTGCCGCCCGCCCTGTTGCCCCCGGCCGGGCTGGCCCTGGGCCTGCTGCTGGGCTTTCACGGCCGCGACCTGGAACGCTGGCGCCTCGCCCGCCGCGGCCTGCCGGAACGCGGCGTGGTGCTGGCCCGGAACGAGGAGGAAGCGATGCTGCGCCTCGGCAGCCTCGACGCCGCCGCGATGGGAAAGGGCTGGGCATGAAGGTCGCCATCATCGATCCCGGTTCCGGCAACCTCGCCTCCGTGCACCGCGCCTTCGGGCGCGCCGCGGCGGAAAGCGGGGTCGACGCCACCTTCACCGTCACCACCCGCGCCGAGGAGGTGGCCGCCGCCGACCGCGTGGTGCTGCCCGGCCAGGGCGCCTTCGCCGCCTGCCGCCGCGGCCTGGACGCGCTGGACGGCATGGAGGACGCGCTGCGCGAGGCGGTGGAACGCCGCGCGCTGCCCTTCCTGGGCATCTGCGTCGGCATGCAGCTGATGGCCGAGCGCGGGCTGGAACACGGCACCACCCCCGGCCTGGGCTGGATCCGCGGCGAGATCGCGCCGATGGACCCGCGCGACGCCGACGCCGCCATGCTGCCCCTGCCGCAGATGGGCTGGAACGGCCTGGACCTTTCGGCCCCCGCGCATCCCGTGCTGTCCGGCGTGGCGCCGGGCGACCACGCCTATTTCGTGCACTCCTACGCGCTGCGCGACGGCGACCCGGCGGAAACCCTGGCCAGCGCCGATTACGGCGGCCCGGTCTGCGCCGTGGTGGGGCGCGACAACCTCGCCGGCACGCAGTTCCACGTGGAGAAGAGCGGCCCGCTCGGCCTGCGCATGCTGGGCAACTTCCTGCGCTGGTCGCCGTGACCGACACGATCGCGCACGAACTCTCGGTGGAACTCGTCGAGGCGATCGACGAGGCCGACCTGCAGGAACTCTGCGAGGCCACCGACGCCGCAATCATCGAGGGCGGCGGCTTCGGCTGGGTGGAGCCGCAGGGCCGCGAGGTGCTGGCCCGCCATTTCCGCGGCGTGCTGCTGGTGCCCGAGCGCGAGCTGTTCATCGCCCGCCTGGACGGCCACCCCGTGGGCAGTGCCCAGCTGCTGCGCCCGCCGCGCAACAACGAGGCCCAGGCCTGGTCGGCGCAGCTCAGCCACGCCTACGTCGCCCCCTATGCCCGCGGCCACGGCCTGGCGCGGCTGCTGGTGCGGCGGGTGGAGGAGCGCGCCGCCGGCCTCGGCCATCGCGTGCTGAACCTGGACGTGCGGGAAACCCAGAGCACCGCCATCGCGCTGTTCGAGGCCCAGGGCTACCAGCGCTGGGGCACCCACCCCGCCTACGCCCATGTGGGCGGCGCCCCGGTGGCGGGGCACTACTACTACAAGCTGCTGGAACCTTCCCGCGGCCGACGCGGCAAGGGAGCGCCATGAGCCTGACCCTGTATCCCGCCATCGACCTCAAGGGCGGCCGCGTGGTGCGGCTGCGCCGGGGCGAGATGGACCAGGCCACCATCTACGGCGAGGACCCCGGCGCCCAGGCCGCCAGCTTCGAGGCCGCGGGCTTCCGCTGGCTGCACGTGGTGGACCTGGACGGCGCCTTCGCCGGCAAGCCCGCCAACGCCGACGCGGTGCGCGCCATCCTGCGCTCCGTCTCGATCCCCGTGCAGCTCGGCGGCGGCGTGCGCGACATGGAAACGCTGGAAGGCTGGCTCTGCGCCGGCGTGGCGCGGGTCATCCTGGGCTCCGCCGCCGCCAAGAACCCCGACTTCGCCCGCGACGCCTGCCGCCGCCACCCCGGCTGCGTCGCCATCGGCATCGACGCCCGCGACGGCCGCGTCGCCACGGAAGGCTGGGCCGAAACCAGCCAGATGACCGCCCTCGAACTGGCCCGCCGCTTCGAGGATGCCGGCGCCGCCGCCATCATCCACACCGACATCGACCGCGACGGCATGCTGGGCGGCGCCAACGTGGAAGCCACCTCGGCGCTGGCCGCCCACCTGACCACCCCGGTGATCGCCAGCGGCGGCGTGGCCGACCTGGCGGACATCCAGGCGGTGCGCGCCGCCGGCAACGTCGCCGGCGTGATCATCGGCCGCGCGCTGTACGACGGCCGCCTCGGCGCCGCGGAAGCGCTGGCCGCGGCGGGCTAGCCGGCCCCGCGGCTCAGGCGAGGGTCCGCAGCCGTTCCGCCGCGCGCTCGGTGGCGGCACGGCGCCGGGCGAGAAAGGGCGCCATCGTTTCGCGCGCGGCGGCCACCAGGGCGGCGGGGGCCGAGCGGGGCGACCCGGCCCGGAATGGCGGCTCGGGGTCGTATTCCAGCTGCAGCTGTATCGTCTGCGCCACCTCGTCGCCGGCGAGTTCCGCGACGACGGCCAGCGCGAAGTCGATGCCCGACGTCACCCCCGCGCCCGTGATGCGGTTCCGGTCGCGCACCACCCGTTCCGCCACGGGCTGCGCCCCCAGCAGGCCGAGCTGGTCGATCGACGACCAGTGCGAGGTCGCGCGGTAGCCCGTGAGCAGGCCCGCCGCCCCCAGCACCAGGGACCCGGTGCAGACCGAGGTGACCAGGCGGCACTCCGGCGCGACGCGGCGGAGGAACCCCAGGGTCTCCTCATCCTCCATCAGGGCGATCTGCCCGGGACCGCCGGGGACGCAGAGCACGTCCAGCCGCCCGCAATCCTCGAACCGGGCCGTCGGCAGGATGCGCATCCCCCGATCCGAGGCGACGGGGTCGAGCGTTTTCCACAACAGCGCGACCTCGGCGCCCGGCAGCCGTCCGAAAACTTCGGCCGGCCCGGTCAGGTCGAGTTGCGTGACGTCGGGAAACAACAGCAGTCCGATGCGGATGGTCACGGGGTCCATGGGGCGCGCTCCAACGCAGGCCGAGGATCCGCCACCGTAGCAGATCGCCCCGCCACCGCCCGAACGGGCCGCCACCCGCGACGGCCATGGGATATTCGCGGCGAATCGCTGTTCGCGGCGGCGCCGGCCCCGCATGCTCCGCCGATGCCCCGCGCGCTCCTCCTGCTGCCCCTGCTCCTCGCCGCCTGCGGCGACACCACGGCGGGCGACATCCTGCGCGCCAGCCTGCTGCTGCCGCCCCGCGCACCCTCGGAGGCCGAGGCGCTGCAACCGCCCCCCGAGGGGCTGCCCCCCACCGCCGAGAGCATGCCCGAACGCCCCGCCCTGTCCGTGGCCGTGGGCAGCCGCCGCACCACCGCCACCCTGCTGCAGCAGAACGGCGAGCAGCGGCTGTGGCGCAGCGGCAGCGGCCTGGTGGTGGGCACGGACGGCGCGCGGGTGGTGGCCACCGCCGGGCTGCCGACCTGGGTGGCGGCGACCCGGCTGGACGGGCCGGACCCGCTGGACGACCCGCTGGCGCTGGTGGAGCGGCCGGCGACGCTGCGCCGCTCGGTGGACCTGATGCGCTCGGACCGCTCGCCGGAACACATGCGCTTCGGCCTGTCGCTGGAATGCCGCCTGCGCGCCGTCCCCACCGCCGAGGCGCTGATCGTCGAGGAGCGCTGCGGCGGCGGCGCGTCCTTCACCAACCGCTACTGGGCGGTGCCCGACACCGGCTCCATCTGGCGCTCGGAACAATGGGTGGGCGGCACCGAGCCCATGGTGGTGGAGGTCATCGTCCCGCCCGCCAGCTGAGCCCGGCGCGGCGCACCATCCGCACCACCGCCAGCAGCCAGCCCAGCTGCACGGCCAGCGCCGGCACCACCACCAGCGGCTTGGCCCAGGGGGCGAGAAACAGGAACAGCAGCGCCAGCCCGCCCTGGAAGGCGGTGAAGCCCGCGTGCAGCGCCGCCACCTGCCGCGTCCGCATCCCGGCGCGCTGCGCCATCTGGTACAGGTGGGTGCGGTGCGGCGTGCTGATCCGCTCGCCCAGGGCGGCGCGGCGCAGCAGCGTGAAGCCGCTGTCGAACAGCAGCGCGAAGAGCAGCAGCGGCACGATCAGGAAGGACACCTGGCTGACGTCGAAGCGCGCCGCCGCCACCGCCAGCACCGCCAGCACGAAGCCCAGGAACTGCGAGCCCACGTCGCCCATGAAGACCCGCGCCGGCGACCAGTTGAAGGGCAGGAAGCCCAGCAGCCCCGCCGCCAGGAACAGGGACGCGGCGTAGACGAACCAGCCCCCCGCCAGGGCGGCAATGGCGCAGAGTACGGCGCAGGCGATCAGCAGCGACCCGCCCACCAGCCCGTCCAGCCCGTCCATGAAGTTCACCGCGTTGGTGCAGGCCAGGATCCAGAACAGCGTCAGCGCCGGCCCCAGCAGCCCCAGATCCACCACCCCCAGCCAGGGCACCGCCAGCCGCTGCACCACCAGCCCGCTGGCCATCGCCACCAGCGCCGCGCCGCACTGCGCCGCCAGCTTCACCACGAAGCGGAAGTTCACCACGTCGTCGGCCAGCGACACCGCCGCGATGGCCACCGCCGCCAGGATCACGCCCACGAACTGCGGCTCGGCGATGCGGGCGTAGTTGGCGGCGTGGTACAGCACCAGCATCCCCGCCACGAAGGCCCCCACCACCCCCACCCCGCCGCCGCGCGGCGTGGGCGTGCTGTGCGCCGAACGCGCATTGGGCCGGTCCAGGATGGGAAAGGCGATCATCAGCCGCACCAGCCCGGCCGACACGGCGGCCAGCAGCAGCGCGAAGCCCAGATGCTCCAGCACGGCGTCGAAGCGCATCAGCCCTCGCTCCGATAGGTGGAGGGGCGGGGAAGCGGGGGGCGGCGCCCCCCGTCACGGCCCGGGCACCCGGCACCCGCGCCCCGCACCGCGACCACCCCCCTCACGGCGCCACCCGAGCCGGGTCGAGGCTGGCATACACGTCGCCGCTGTTGGCGCGGGGCGGCAGGGCGGCGATCCAGGCGGCCATGGCGGGGGCGTCGCAGGGGGCGGGCAGCAGGAAGCGCGGCGCCTCGCCCAGGCAGGCGTTGAAGCGGTACGGCCCGAGGGCGGCCAGCCGTTCCAGGCAGGCCTGCGCCACGTCGCGCTGATGGGTGGTGAACTCGAAACTCAGGGCGGGCAGGGGGCGGGACAGGCCGGCCAGCACGGCGGCCTCGAAGCCTTCCACGTCGATCTTGGCGAAGTCCGGCACCCCGTGGGCGGCGATCAGCGCGTCCAGCGTGGTGACGGGGCGGCGCAGCGCCGCGTCCCAGCGCTGCCCTTCCCAGCCCGGCGCGCCCTCGGCCGCGGCCACGAAGGCGTCCGAGGCCGTGGCCACGGTGGGATTGGCCGAGTTCAGCCGCAGCACCGCCTCGCCCGGCGCCGCGCCCACCAGGGCGGACACCACGGCGACGCCGGGATCGTGCCGGAACAGCAGCCGCAGCAGCCGCGCCAGCCGGGGCTGCGGCTCCACCGCCACGGCCCGGGCGCCGAGACGGCGGAAGCACGCCGTGCGGTCGCCCACATGCGCCCCGATGTCGAAGCCCAGCCCCCCCGCCGGCAGGAAGCGGCGCAGGTGCGCGTCCAGCCCGGCGGCGTGGCCGGGGGCGTAGTAGGTCCGCAGCGACCGCCCGATCGCCGCCGCCTGGCTGCCGGCCGCCACACCCGGACCATCGGCCTCGCCGCGCCCGGCCGCCGCACCCGGGCCGCCGGCGTCGCCGCGCGCGACCGCAGCGACCCGGCCGCGCCCCTTGCCGCCCGCCGCCGTCACGGCGCGAACACCAGCGCCACGCCGCCGGCCCGCTCGGGCGGCACGCACAGGCCCAGCGGCCCTTCCGCCGCGATCCCGGCCAGCCAGCGGCGCGCCGCGGCGTTGCCGTCCGCGGTGCGGAGCACCAGCCCGGCATGGAAGGGTAGGGCGGGCGGCACGACGCCCGGCAACACCTCCCCCAGCACCTCCGGCGGCAGGATGCGCAGCCGGGTGCCGTCGGGCAGCGGCAGGGCGAAGCCGCCCACCGGGTCGGGCTCCAGCGCCTGCCCGGCCAGGCGCGACAACCGCACCGCGCTTTCCGCCGGCTGCGCCGAGACCAGGATGCTGCCGCACAGCGTCGCGGCGCCGTTGGGGTGGTGCAGCCAGCGCTCCTGCCACAGCAGTTCCGGCGTTTCGTGCCGGATCAGCTGCACCCGGCCTTCCGGCGCGTCGGGCAGCGGCAGCCGGGAAAACCGGGCGCGCGGCCCGGCCGGGTCGTCCACCGGCCGTTCCAGGTGCGCCACCCCCGGGATCGCCAGCCCGCCGCGGCGCAGCCGGGCGAGGTTGCCCGCCACGTCGCCCATCGTCAGCGCCAGGATGTGCATCCCGGGATAACGGTCCACCAGCGCGCCCAGGCCGTTGTCGAAGCGCGCGGGGTCCAGGATCGCCAGCAGCTCGACGTAGCCCTGCCGCAGCATGGCGCAGCGGTTGCCGGTGGCCAGCTCCTCGATCGGCCCGTCGGGCGTGCGGCGGCCGGATTGTCGCGCCACCGGCGTCAGCGCGAAGCCCAGCGCCTCGAAGGCGGCCCAGAGCGCCGGGCCGTCGCGGGTGCAGATGCCGGCATGGTCCAGCCCGCTGGCGCTGGCGCTGGCACTGGCACTGGCACTGGCACTGGCGCTGGCGCTGGCGCCGACACCGGGGCCGGGCTCCCCGGGATGGCTCAAGCCGGGTTCTCGTAGCCGGCCTGCAGCCAAGCGGCGGGCTCCGCCGCGGCCTCGGCGTACCAGCGCGCCACCAGCGGATGCGCGCGCACCGCGGCGGCATAGGCGGCCGGGGCGGCTTCCAGCGCCACGCCGTAGGTCAGGAAGCGCGTCACCACCGGCGCGAACATCGCGTCCGCCGCGCCGAACACCTCCCCGAACAGGAAGGGCCCGCCGCTCGCCGCCAGGCATTCCGTCCAGATCGCCTGCACCCGCGCGATGTCGGCCAAGGCGTCCGGCGTGCGGCCGCGGCCGGCGAAGTCGCGGCCCAGGTTCATCGGCATCGCCATCCGCAGGCCGCGGAACCCCGCATGCATCTCGGACGACACGGCGCGCGCCCAGGCCCGCGCGACGCGGTCGGCCGGCCACAGGGCGGGCCGGTGCTCGGCGCAGTATTCGCAGATGGCCAGGGTTTCCCAGATCCGGGCGCCCTCGTGCTCCAGGTAGGGCACCAGCCCGGCCGGGGTGGCTTCCCGGATGGCGGGGGTGTTGCCCCCGGCCAGCGGGATCAGCACCTCCTCGACCTGCAGCCCGGCCAGGTGCACGGCCAGCCAGCCGCGCAACGACCAGGAGGAATAGCGCTTGGTGCCGATGAACAGGCGGTTTGCGGCCATGGGAACCCTCCCTCGGTTCTGCTCCCCGTGCCGGGCGGTTCCGCGCCGCCCCGGGACGGGCCCGGAATCTCTACCCCGCGGGCGCGGTCCGGCCCCGCCCCGGGGGCGGGAACCGCCGGCCCGGCAGCGGCCCGTTCAGGCCGCGACCACGCCCTTGCTGGTGGAATACTCGAAATGCAGCGCCTCGCCCGGGAAGACGCGGGGGTGGATGGCGTGCGCCGCCATCGCGCCCTCGGAGAAGCCCTGCAGGATCAGCTTGAGCTTGCCGGGATAGGTCGCGATGTCGCCGATCGCGTGCACGCCGGGGATGTTGGTCTCGCAGGTCGCGGGGTTCACCGCGACGTGGTGCTTGTCGATCCCCAGGCCCCATTCCGCGATCGGGCCCAGCTCCATCGATAGGCCGAAGAAGGCCAGCAGGTGGTCGGCCTCCACGTCGCGCGTCTCGCCCTTCAGCGTGGCCAGCGTCACGTGCGTCAGCGTTTCGCCGTCGCCGCGCAAACCGTGCAGCTGGTACGGGATCGCCATCTCCACCTCGCCGCGCGCCGCCGCGTCCTCCAGCTGCGCCGCGGTTTCCGGCGCGGCGCGGAACTTCGGCCGGCGGTGCACCACGATCACCTTGGCCGCCACCTGCTTGAGGCTCAGCGCCCAGTCCACCGCGGAATCGCCGCCGCCCGCGATCACCACCCGCTTGCCGCGGAAATCCTCTCGCCGCGACACGAGGTAGCGCACCGCCCCGGAAGCCTCGTAGCTCGGCAGCCCGTCCAGCGGCGGGCGGTTGGGGCCGAAGGCGCCGGCGCCGGCGGCCAGGATCACCGCCCTGGCCACCACCGTGTCGCCCTTGTCGGTGTGCAGCTCGAAGCTCTCGCCCACGCGCTCCAGCCGCTCGACCCGGCGGCCCAGCAGGTAGTCGGGGGTAAAGGGGCGCGCTTGGTGTTCCAGCTGCGCCACCAGCTCGCCCGCGGGGATGCGCGGATGGGCGGGAATGTCGAAGATCGGCTTTTCCGGATACAGCGCCGTGCATTGCCCGCCGATGGCTTCCAGCGTGTCGATCACCGCGCAGCGCATCTTCAGCATGCCGCATTCGAACACGGCGAAGAGCCCCGCCGGCCCGGCGCCGATCACGGCCACGTCGGTTTCAATGCGCGTCGCCATGGCTCCCGCCCCTTCTTCCGGCCGGCGGTGATACAGGCATCCCGCCGAGGCTGATAGCCGGGGGGGAAACGCTGCCGTCCCGCGGCCCGCGGATGCCGCGGGCGCCGGTCCGGCACGGCGTGCCGCCCCCCGGGACCAGGCCGGCCCGGCGCCTACGCGGCGGCCGGGCGCTTCCGCCGCGCCTTCAGGGGCGCAGCAGCCCCGCGGCCTGCAACGCCTTGCGGATCACCGCCCCCGGGTCGAGCGGCCCCGGCGCGCGGCGGTCCGTCCCGGCCCCGGTCCCGGCCCCTGCCGCTGGGCGGTGCGGTGCCTCGGCCTGCGCCGGGCGCGGCGGGTCGACGCGGACCTCGCCGTCGGGACCGACCTCGATCACCCGCGGCCCGCCGGCGCTGCTCCGGCCCGGCGCGGGCCGCGCCGCGGCCGGATGCGGGGCGGCCGCCTCGCCATCGCGCAGCAGGCCCCAGGATTCCGCGATCATGTGCGTCGAGGACACGCCGACATCGAGGATAAAGGGACCGGCCGCGCCGCCGCGGCCCGGACCCTCGCCGGGGTAGACCGGCACGCCGTGGCCCATGCCGGCAATGGCGTGGCTTTCCAGCACCGCCCGGCCGTCGCGGCCGCGCCACACCCGGCGGAGATGGCTGCCGACCTGCTCGGAAGCGTCGGGCTGCTCGGGCAGGCCCAGCACGTCCCGCCACTGCTTCAGGCTTTCCTCGGCGTTCACCGGCTTCACCGTGGCATCGGCGTCGCCGTGCCAAACGGACACCGCCGGCCAGGGGCCGCGATGCGGCGAGGCGCCGCGCACCAGGTCGCCCCAGGAACGCGCCGGCTGGGTGCGGCCCTGGAACATCGCCTCGAAGGCCTGCGGCACGCTGGTCGCCGCGCCGAAGGGCAGGCCCGCGATGATCGCGCCGCCGGCGAAGAGCTCCGGATAGGTGGCCAGCATCACCGCCGTCATGGCGCCGCCGGCCGACAGGCCGGAGATAAAGACCCGGCGCGGGTCCAGCTTATGGGTGTCCAGCAGGTGCCCGATCATCTGGCGGATCGACAGCGCCTCGCCGGCGCCGCGCGCGGCGTCGCCGGGCTCGAACCAGTTGAAGCAGGTCTTCGGATTGTTCTCGCGCCGCTGTTCCGGCAGCAGCAGGGCGAAGCCGTGCCGTTCCGCCAGCGCCGACCAGCCGCAGCCGGCGTCGTAGCCCGCGGCCGTCTGGGTGCAGCCGTGCAGCGCCACCACCAGCGGCGCCCCCGCCGGCAGGTCCGCGGGCAGGTACACGCGCATCCGCAGGTTGCCGGGGTCGCTGCCGAAGCCGGACACGTCCGACAGGCGGTCCGGCTGCGCCGCGGCAGTCGCGGCGGCGGCAGTGCCGTGGCGCCGGGCCCAGCGGGCACCGTGCCGGACGAGTTCATCGAGCGAAGGACGCGAACCGTTCTGGCCGAACATGCGGTGTGGATTCCTCATCCGACGCCGGCAGCGGGACGAACCCGCCGACGGCTGCGCCCGCCTACCGCCGGGGAGGGCAGCAGGGAGCAATGGGGGCCGGGGAAACAACCTCGCGGCGGGCGAGGTGATTCCGGCGGCATGGCCTTCTCGGGACGTTGGCGGCGGCGCCTCGAACGGGTGCCAGCCGCAACAAGATGGGGATTTGCTGCGGTGCAGCAAAGGGGTTTCCGCGGGGGAGGGCGCAAATGCCCCGCGGCCCGGCGCCCGGCCCGCCGCACCGGCCGGTCGCCGTGCCGCGGAAGGCGGCCGTTCAGGACCCGGGCGCGGCGGCCCGGTCCGGGCGGGGGTCCGCCGGCCAGCCGGCCAGCGCCTGTTCGGCCACCGCCTCCAGCGCCTCGCGCGGGAAACCCGCCTTGGCCTGCACGGCGATGCCGTGGCTCACCGCCATCACGAAGGCGGCCAGGGTGGCGGCGTCGGTGCCCTCCGGAAGCTCTCCCTCCGCCTTGGCCCGCTCGAACCGCTCGCGCAGCAGCACCTCCCCCGCGGCGCGGTAGTCGATCAGCGCCTGGCGGATCGGTTCGGCCTCGTCCGACCCAGCCAGCACGCCGTTGACGGCGAGGCAGCCACGGTGGTCGGGAAAGCGCGTGTTGAGCGCCACCGCACCCCGCAGGAAGTGCTCGGCGACCTGACGCGCCGTGGGCTGCTGCAGGGCTTCCGGTAGGTAGCCCAGGTAGCGTTCGTGGTAGCGGGCCAGCGCCCGGCGAAACAGCGCCTCCTTGTTGCCGAAGGCGGAATACAGCGCCGGACGTTCGACGCCCGTGGCCTCCGTCAGGTCGGCATAGGAGGCGCCCTCGTAGCCCTTGCGCCAGAACACGCACAGCGCCGCATCCAGCGCCGCATCGACGCAGAATTCGCGATGGCGCCCCATCAGGTCGAGCCGGGAATCAGCATGGCGGCAGCACTAAGCCGCCCGACAGCCCTTGTCCAGATTTCATACCGAGCATTATAGTAATGGTCGTTATGTTAACCCGGCCGGACAGTCGGCTGCCCGCGGGCGGCACCCCGGCCATTGCAGCGAAAGGGCTCCCATGCCGAACACCTTGCAGGGCAAGACCGTCCTGATCACCGGCGGCTCGCGCGGCCTCGGCGCCGCCACGGCGGCGGCCTTCGCCGCGCACGGGGCGGACGTGGCGATCAGCTACGCCGCCTCCGCCGACAAGGCCGAGGCGGTGGTGGCGACGCTGCGGGCCGCCGGCGCCCGCGCCATCGCGGTGCGCAGCGACCAGGCCGACCTGTCCTCCGCCAAGCCCCTGGTGGACGCGGTACTCGCCGAGTTCGGCAGGCTGGACATCCTGGTGAACAATGCCGGCATCGCGATCCAGGGGCAGACCGTGGACGACCCCGCGCTCGACGGCGAACGCTATAACCGCCAGTGGCAGGTCAACGTCCTCGGCACCATCGCCAACACGCGCGCCGCCGCGCCGCGGCTGAGCGACGGCGGGCGGATCATCTTCATCGGCTCGCTGCTCGGCTCCGCCGTGCCCTTCGCGGGGGTGGCCGACTACGCCGGCACCAAATGGGCGCTGGCCGGCTACGCCAAGGGCATCGCGCGCGACCTCGGCCCGCGCAACATCACGGTGAACGTGGTGCAGCCCGGCATCATGCCCACGGACATGGCCGCCGACGTGGCCGGCGAGCTGCCGAACCGCGACGCCATCCTGGACATGCACCCGATCCGCCGCATTGCGACGCTGGAGGAAGTGGCGGAAACCATCTGCTTCCTGGCCGGCCCGCATGCGGGCTACATCAGCGGCGAAACGGTCAACGTCGCCGGTGGCCTGGCGATCTGATCGCCGGAAAAACCGGGCAGAACCGCTGCGGTGGCAAGAGCCACCGGCAGCGGCAACCCGTGGGGAAGGGAGGGGGCCGCCGGCCCGTCCCCGGCCTCAGCCGAGGAGGTCGTGGACGATGCGGCGGATCTCGTCGTTCGTCAGCTTGGACGGCTCGGGATCGCGCGGCACGACGGCGGTGTTGGAGGACGGCGCGGCGATCCGCGCGCGGGTGGCCGGATGGCCGGTGTGGATACTGTCTCGCATGGTGTTGTCCTTGCGCCGCGGCGTTCCCGGGGAACGCCGGCCGGCAACCTTCAACCTGATGTTGAAGCGATGTTGGGGTGAAAAAGCGGCCGCGCGAAGGCGCGTGAAAGCCGCGAGGCCGAATGTCCCGAAAGGGTCATGGAAGCGCCGCGTGGCGCATCGTTCCGGCCAACCCGCCCGGGGCGGGATGGAAAGCGCGGCATCGCGACGCGCCGGAGCCTTCGCCCCGGCACGTCGCGATGCCGAAAAACAGGGACGCCCCGAAGGCGCGCCCCGAATTCCTTACGCGCGACGCAGGTTGCTGGCCGAAACCTTGCCCTGCTGGCCCTTCTGGAGCTCGAACTCCAGCTTGTCGCCTTCCTGCAGGTCACCGATGCCGGAACGCTGGACGTCGGAGATGTGGACGAACACGTCCTTGCTCCCGTCCTCGGGCTGGATGAAGCCGAAGCCCTTGGTTGCGTTGAACCACTTAACAGTGCCGGTAGACATGATAGCCGCTCCGCTCCTAAGCGAAGAGAGGCCGCCACGCAGATATCACGGGGCGGATCAAGCTTCGGGGGAAAACGGACGCAGGCTCGGCGCTCACGAGGAGCTCAGAGAACAGGCCGAACCGACGAGTTGACCTGACCGATATGGGCGCAGCCTGCCCGCGATGCAACCATAATCGCCTGCCCGACGCGAAATGGCACGGATCGGCGCTACCAGCCGCCGCTGTCCAGCCATTCCGCCAGCAGCTCCATCTTCTCCAAACCGAAGAAGGGCTCGCCATCCACCAGGAAGAAGGGCGAGCCGAAGACGCCCTTGTTCAACGACGCGTCCACCGCCGCGCGCAGCAGCCGGTCGCCCTCGCCGCTGCCAATCGCGTCCAGCACCGCCGCGGCCTCGGCCCCCGCATCGCCGGCCACCGCCGCCACGATGGCGGGATCGCCGATGTCGCGGTCCTCGATCCAGTAGGCCTGCAGCAGCGCGCGCGCGACGCGCCTGGCCAGTTCCGGCGAGCGCGCGTCCAGCGCGTGAAAGGCACGCCCGGCGGGGATCGGGTTGGCGGGCGGCCGGTCCAGGTCGCGCCCGAGATACAGGCCGTGGCGACGCAGGTAGCGCCCGAGGTCGCGCCGGAGATACGGCCCCTTCAGCGGCGTCTTCGGCAAGGGCTGCATGCCCATCACCTTCAGCACGCTGACGCCCAGCAGCATGGACTGCCAGCGCGCCTCGCGGCCATGCGCCGCCGCCAGCGCGTCCACCCGCAGGCTGGCCAGGAAGCCGAAGGGCGAGATGAAGTCGAAGAAGAACTCGACCGGCGCGCGTTCGGTCATGCCGCCACCAGCTCGAAGGGCAGCCGAAACGCCGCGAGGCGCGCGCGCACCGTTTCAACCAGCGCCGCGTCGCCGCCCGACAGCGTGGCGCGGATCGCGGTGCTGCCGCCGTCGCGCGCCAGACCTTCCACCCGCAGCGTCACGCCCTCCGGCAACAGCGGCTGCAGCGCGTCGCGCAGCGTGTGCTCCGCGGCCAGGCGGCGCAGTTCCGGCTTCTGGATCTTGCCGGTGGCGGTCATGTCGAAACGGTCCACCAGCCAGACGCGCTTGGGCACGGCGGGACGTTCCGGCACGTGTTCCGCCGCCACCGCCAGCAGCGCCTCCGCCGAGCATTCCGCCCCCGGCCGCAGCTTGGCGAACACCACCGGCAGCTCGCCGGCATAAGGGTCGGGCTGCGCCACCGCGGCGCAAAGCTCCACCGCCGGGTGGCGCAGGATCGCCTCCTCGATCGCGGCGGGGTCGATGTTGTGGCCGCTGCGGATGATGACGTCCTTCGCCCGGCCGGTGATGAACACCCGCCCGTCGGGGCCGAGGTGCCCCATGTCGCCCGTCACCAGCCAGCCGCCGGGCAGGTAATCCTCGGCGGTGCGGCGCGGGTCGGTGTAGCCGGGGCTGACCTGCGGCCCGCGGATCGCCAGCACGCCGGTTTCGCCGGCGGGCAGGGGGCGCGACGGGTCGGGCTTGCCGCCGGGCAGGGCGGCCAGCACCTGCACCGCGCTGAAGGGCAGGGGCCAGCCGCAGGAATTCGGCACGCGCGGCGCGGCCAGCGGTTCCAGCGCCACCACGCCGCAAGCCTCGGTCATGCCCAGCAGCGCGCGCACCGGCACGCCGAAGCGCCGCTCGAAAGCCTCGGCCAGCTCCGCCGGCAGCGGCGAGCCGCCGGTGATCAGCACGCGGGCGGAGGAAATGTCCTCGCCCGCCAGCGCGCCGTTCAGCAGCGTGGTCAGGAAGGTCGGCCCGCCTGTCAGGATGGAGACGCGGTGCTTCTCCACCACGCGCCAATGGTTCCGCACGAAATCCTGGTTGCGCATCCCCAGCCGCGACGGGATCAGCACGCAGGCCCCCGCCGCGAGTTCCGCCAGGCCGTGGCAAAAGGCGCCGGCGACGTGGAACAGCGGGAAGCCGTTCAGCACCACGTCCTCCGGCGCGAAACCGTGCGCCATGCCCAGCAGCCAGCTCGCCTGCACCTCGTTGCCGTGGGTGTGCTGCACCAGCTTGGGCGCGCCGGTGGTGCCGCCGGTGTGGAAGAAGGCCGCGATATCATCCGCCGCGACCTCGCGCGCGAAGCGCGGCGTGTCCGGCTGCGCGGCCAGCAGCGCGTCGAAATCCAGCGCGCCCGGCTGCGTGTCGCCGCCCAGCTGCACCACGCGCAGTTCCGGCAACTCGGCTTGGATCGCTGCCACTTTGTCCCAGATCGGCAGCGCCGGGTCCGGCCCCAGCGCCACCAGCACCTTGGCCCCCACCGCGCGCAGCAGCGTCGCGATATGCGCCGCGCCCAGCAGCGGATTGATCGGGCAGACCCGGCCCGCCAGCTGCGCGCCCAGCAGCGTCACGAAGGTGTCGGGCAGGGTGGGTAGCAGGAAGCCGACGCTGTCCGCCTCGCCCACGCCGAGTTCGCGCAACGCATTGGCGCAGCGCTGCACCCGCGCCAGCAACTCGCGATAAGGCAGCCGCTGCGGCACGTCGTCGGGACGGCCATTCGGCAGCAGCACGATCGCGTCGCGCTCCGGCCACAGCGCGGCGGAACGGCGCAGCAGAGCGATCGTGCTGCGCACCGGCACGACGGCGTCCTGGCCGAGCCGTTCCAGCGCGGCGATCCCCTCCGGCCCGTCGAAGCGCGGCCGCGCGGCGGCGTCGGCGTTCGGCACGCCTCAGTTCACCTCCGCGCCGGAAGCCCGCACGATCGGCCCCCAGCGCTCCACCTCCGCCGCGACGTAGCCGCGCAGCGCGTCATAGGGTCGCGGGTCCGGGAACAGGAACAGCGCCTCGATCCGCTTGCGCCCTTCTTCCGAGCGCACGACTTCCACCGTTTCGCGCGACAGCCGCTCGGCGACCGGCTCCGGCAATCCGGCCGGCGCCACCAGCCCGAGCCAGGCCGCATCCTCCATGCCGGGAAAGCCCAGTTCCTTGAAGGTCGGCACATCCGGGATGGCCGGCAGCCGCGTGGCCGGCGTCACCGCCAGCGCCCGCAGGTCGCCGTTCTGCAGGAAGCCCAGCGCCGCCGCGAGGTGGCAGAAGGTCGCCTGGATGCGCCCGGCCAGCAGGTCGGTCAGCGCCGGCGTCACGCCGCGATACGGCACGTGCACCGCCTCGATCCCCTGCGCCTGGGTGAGAATGGAGAACAGCAGGTGGTGCGGCGTGCCCGCCCCCGCCGAGCCGTAGACCAGCGAGCCCGGCTTCGCCTTGGCCCCCGCCACGAAGGCGGCGAGGTCCTGCGGCCCGTCCTTGCGCACCAGCAGCGCGAAGGGCGAGGTGGACACGGTGCAGACCAGGGTGAAGTCCTTCACCGGGTCGTAGGCCAGCCGCGGATACAGCGCCGGCGCCACCGCCAGGCTGGTGGAACCGCCGAACATCAGCGTGTAGCCGTCGGGGGCCGCGCGCTTCAGCGTTTGCGCCGCCAGCGTGGTGCCGGCGCCGGGCTGGTTCTCGATCACCATCGGCTGCCGCAGCCGCGGCTGCAGCATCTCGCCCAGCGAGCGCGCGATCACGTCCGGCCCGTCGCCCGGCGGATAGGGCACCAGCAGCCGGATCGGCCGGTCGGGAAAGCCCTGCGCCCGCGCCAGCCGCGGCGCGGCGAGACCGGCGGCCAAGGCCACCCCGCCGGACAACAGGGCGCGGCGGGACGCAGAGGGGGCAGGGGGAGACGGCATGGTTTCCTCGCTGGCTTCGTGTGTTCTGTTTGGTCGGCATGACGCGGCGTATCAGGGAGCCTGTCAAGCAGTTCCGCGCCGCCCGGCCATGCGTCCGGGCGCGCTTGTGCCGTCCCCGCCGCCGCTGGCAGATTGCGCCCCGGAACCATGCCGCCCGAAACCCTCGACCTCCTGCTGCCCGAGCTGGCGGCCACGGAACGGCTGGCCGCGCGCGTCGCCGCCCTGGCGCGGCCGGGCGACGCGATCCTGCTGCGCGGGCCGCTGGGCGCCGGCAAGTCCGCCTTTGCCCGCGCCTTTCTGCGCGCGGCGGCGGCGGACCCGGCGCTGGAAGTGCCCTCGCCGACCTTTACCCTGGTGCAGTCCTACCCGCTGCCCGGCGGCGTGGTGGCGCACCACTTCGACCTGTACCGGCTGAGCGGCCCGTCCGACCTCGACGAGTTGGGCTGGGACGAGGCGCGGGACGGGGTGGTGCTGGTGGAATGGCCGGAACGGCTGGGCGCCCTGGCCCCGCCGGACGCCCTGGAACTGGAGTTGCAGCCGCTGGACGAGCACCGCCGCGCCGCCCGGATGTCCGGCTGGCCGAACCGCCTCGCCGCCCTGGCCACCGGGGCCCCGGTGGCATGACGGGCACCGACGCCAACCTTGCCACCAGGCCACAGGCAGCATGACCGGCACCGACATCACCCTGGCCGCCGGAGCGCAGGCGCCATGACCGGCGCCGACGCCTTCCTGGCCGCCCACGGCTTCGCCGCCGCGGCGCGCGACCCGCTGCCGGGCGATGCCGGGCATCGCCGCTACACCCGGCTGCGCGGCGGCCCGGTGCCGGCGCTGCTGATGGACTGTTCCGCCGAGCCGGAGGTGGACCTGCACCCCTTCCTGTTCATCGCCCCGCACCTCGCCGCCGGCGGGCTGTCCGTGCCGGCGGTGCTGGCGCGCGACATGGCCGCCGGGCTGCTGTTGGTGGAGGACCTGGGCGAGCAGACCCATGCCGGGCTGCTGGATACCGGCGCCGACCCGGTGCCGCTCTACGCCGCGGCGGGGCAGGCCCTGGCCGCCCTGCACGCCGTTCCCCCGCCGCCCGGCCTGCCACACTGGAACGGCGCCGCCATGGCCCGCGCCGCAGCCGGCACCTTTCTGGACTGGTGGTGGCCCGCCGCCCTGGGCACCACCCCCGACGCCCGCGTCCGGGCAGCGTTCGAGGCCGCGGTGCGCGACACGGTGGCACCCCTGGAGGCCTCGCCCGGCCTGGTGCACCGTGACTTCTTCCCCGCCAACCTGACGCCCCTGCCGGATCGCCCCGGTGCCCGCGGCGTGGGCATCCTGGACTTCCAGGATGCGGCGCTCGGCCATCCCGCCTACGACCTCGTCAGCCTAGTGGAGGATGCCCGGCGCGACGTGTCGCCCGCCGCCCGCGCTGCCGCCCTGGCCGCCTATCGTGCCGCGGGGGGCGCCGCTGCGTCGGGCCGGCAGCCCGCCAGGACATCGGATGGGCATGCCGCCGGCGTGTCGGCCGAGCAGCCCGCGGCTGATCCGGGACTGGACGCCGCCATGGCCGCGCTCGGCGCCGTGCGTCACCTGCGGGTGGCGGCGCTCTGGGTGCGGCTGCACCGGCGCGACGGCAAGCCGCGCTACCTCGCGCACGGGCCGCGCTGCTGGGCGCTGCTGGAACGCGCCTTGCAACATCCGGCCGCGGCGCCGCTGGCCGCCTTTCTCGACCAGCACATCCCCGCCGCCGTGCGGGGCAATCCGCCCGCGGAGGGGCTCGCCGCTTGATCGCGCTGCACACCGCCATGGTGCTGGCCGCCGGCCTGGGCACCCGCATGCGGCCCCTGACCGAGACCACCCCCAAGCCGCTGCTGCGCCTGAGCGGCCGCACGCTGCTGGACCACGCGCTGGACCGGCTGTCCGAGGCCGGGGTGTCGCGCGCCGTGGTCAACGCGCACCACCTGGCGTCGCAGGTGGTGGCCGCCTGCGCCGCCCGGGAACACCCGCGCTGCGAGCCCAGCCTGGAGGACGCGCTGCTGGAAACCGGCGGCGGCGTGCTGCACGCCCTGCCGCTGCTGGGCGACGCCCCCTTCGCCGTGGTCAACGGCGATGCCTTCTGGCTGAACGGCCCGACCCCGGCGCTGCGCCGCCTCGCCGCCGCCTTCGACGCCGAGGCCATGGACGGGCTGCTGCTGCTGGCCCGCACCGCCACGGTGGAGGGTGAGGTCGGCCGCGGCGACTTCCTGCTCGACCCGCTGGGCCGGATGCGCCGCCCGCGCGAGCGCGAGGTCGCGCCCTACACCTTCACCGGCGTGCAGATCCTGCACCCCCGTTTGTTCCAGGGCGCCCCCGCCGGCCCACATTCCCTCAACCGCGAATACGACCGCGCGATCGAGGCGGAGCGGCTCTTCGGCCTGGTGCATGACGGCGCCTGGTTCCACCTGTCCGTGCCCGGCGACCTGCAGCACACCGAGCGTCGGTTGGAAGAAGGGCTGGCGCGGCTGTTCTGAACACGACGGGAAAGGGCGCACAAAAAACGCCCTTCTCCTTTCAGAAATATCCAGGGAATTCGGGCAGGCACACCGGACGCATCGACCTGAACAAGGGAGCCTAGGAGGCGCCTTGCTCCAGGCTCTCGTCGCGTAGCGGCGAGCGGCCGGGAATGGCGCTGGAGGGCTTGGCCCGTCCCTTCAACATCAGGGCGGGCTTCTCGATAACAAACCAGGACACCATCGCGAGGCAGAGAGCGACTGCCGTGGCCAGTGCCGTCAATGTCAGGACGGATATCTCCTTGCCCAGGACATGCACGATGAGCTGCTGAACCGGAAAAGAATAGAGGTAGAGCCCGTAGGAGAAATCGTACTCGTTCAGCCACGCCATTCGCGTCATTGAAAAGGCGAGTGCCACGACGAAGGCCGGCCAGGACACTAGGTAAATCAAGGAAAAGGCGGACCGCTCCCACTGTCCCACGAAGAACGCGCCGATGACGCACAGGGCGGCAAAGGCGACCACTTTCGCCCACGGAAGTGCAAACCGTCGGTGAAGGCAGGCCAGCAGCGAACCGCTCAGGAACAAACAGCCGAAACGGTTGAAATTGTACAGCTCCACGCCGAGCAGGTACTGATACCTTGGAAATGCGTCGTTGAAATACACCGTTAGCGAAATGGCCAGAAGGACCAATATCCCGCGCCAGTTGAGTGCCCCGCACCATGCAATCAGAAGCAATAACACGTAGCAGGATGCTTCATGCGCCAATGTCCACAACGAACCATTCACGACTGACACTGGATTGTCCGTGAATGCGCCTGGGAGATAAGGCCACCACGAATACATAGTTGCATTCAGCAGATAGCTGTAAGTGCCGGACGCTTTCCAGTATTCCTGCGAGGTCGTCACCGCTGGTCCGAGGGCAAAAACGGTCAGGGCGACCACCACCGCCAGCGCCGGAAGAATGCGCAAGGCACGGTTGCGCAGAAACACCATGGCCGTTGGCTGCCGCAGGAGCGAAACGGCGATCAGGAATCCGCTCAGGCCGAAAAACGCATCGACGCCCAAGCCACTGAAGGGGATCAGGCCTGTCAACTTCACGAACGGTTCTGCCGGGCTCCCCAGCAATACGTAGCTATGGGTGAGCAAGACCAGGAAAGCCGCGGCCAGACGGAGGACGGTGAACCCGTTATCGCGATGCATTACCACTCATCCGTAGGCGGCGAGCGGCAACCATAATGGTGCCTGCGGCTAATCCTCAAGGCCGGCAGGCCGGCCTCCGTCAGCCATGCTGATGGGCGGGCGTCGCTCCTGAGAGTTTGCGAAACGGGTCCCGCGCAGGCCCCCGCCCGTTTCTACCAACCTCGCCGGCACCGTCATCGGCCTCCGTCAGGTCAGGCGATCTCCCCGGAGCTCCCAGCCCCTCGCGGGGTATCCGGAGGGCAGCGCCCTTCGGCCCAGGCCTGATCACCCAAGACCCCGTGCTTCGCCGCGCGAGCCGTGTCATACAAGCGCAACCCGCCATGAACCTCTTCGAGATTCCCGCGCACCTGCCGTTCCTGGACGCGCTGGCCCAGGGCGTCGTGCGCCGTGCCGCGACGCTGGAAGACCCGGCCGCGCTGGCGCGCACCACCATCCTGCTGCCCACGCGACGCGCCGCGCGCTCGCTGCGCGAAAGCTTCCTGCGCGCCTCGGGGCAGGGGGCGCTGCTGCTGCCGCGCCTCCGCCCGCTCGCTGGCCTGTCCGTGGAGGATGCGGAGGAGCTGTCGCTGCCGGCGCTGATGGACCTGCCGCCCGCGGTGGACCCGGCCCGGCGGCTCGCGGTGCTGACGGCCATGGTGCTGCGCCTGCCGCCGCATTTCGGCGGCCCGTCGCATCCCGACCAGGCCTGGCGCCTGGCGGTGGAACTGGCGACCCTGCTGGACGAGATGGCGCTGGAGGGCTGCGACCCCACCGATCTGCCCGGCCTGGTGCCGGAAGGCCTCGCCCAGCACTGGGAAGTCACGCACCGCTTCCTGGCCGGCGTGGTGGAAGCCTGGAACGGCTGGCTGGACGAGCAGGGGCTGATGGATATCGGCCCGCGCCGCATCGCCGCGATCCGCGCCCAGACCGAAGCCTGGGCGAAGACCCCGCCGGCCGATCTCGTGGTCGCGGCCGGCATCGGCGTCGGCGGCACCATTCCCGCCGCGGCCGAGCTGCTGCGCGTGCTGGCCGGCTGCCGCAACGGCGCCGTGGTGCTGCACGGCGCCGGTGAGGCGCTGCCCAACGACCTGTGGGAAGCCCTGCACGGCAGCCACACCCACCCGATGGGCGGGCAGATCCGCCTGCTGCAGCTGATGCGCGCCACCGCCGCCGACCTGCAGCCCTGGCCCTGCGACCGGCCCGCCGACCCCGCGGGCGAGGCACGCGGCGCCCTGCTGGCCCGTGCCCTGCGCCCGGCCGAGGGCATCGACTGCTGGCAGGACAAGGAACCCGCCCGCTGGGCCCCGGCGCTGGAAGGGCTGTCCGTCCTCAACGCCCCGGACGAGACGGCCGAGGCCGCCGCCGTGGCCCTGCTGCTGCGCGAAGCCCTGGAAACCCCCGGGGCGCGGGCCGCGCTGGTGACGCCCGACCGCGACCTCGCCCGCCGGGTCTGCGTGGAACTAGCCCGGCACGGCGTGCTGGCCGACGACTCCGCCGGCCAGCCGCTGGGCCAGACCCCGGCCGGCTCCTTCCTGCGCCTGCTCGCCCGCATGGTGGCGGAAGACTTCGCCCCCGTGCCGACCCTGGCCTGCCTGAAGCACCCGCTCTGCGCCGCCGGCCGCAACCGCGCTGACTGGATGCGCGCCGTGCGCGAGCTGGAAAAATATGTCCTGCGCGGCCCGCGCCCGGCCGGCGGCCTGCCCGGCCTCCGCGCCGCCGCGGCCGCCGCCTTTGCCGAGCCGATCGACCAGCCCGAGGCCGAGCCGGAACACCGCCGCACCACCCGGCTGGAGCGCCGCCGCCGCGCCGCCACGCTGCTGGAAGCCCTGCAAGGCGCGCTGGGCCGCTTCGACGCGCTGCCCGACCAGCCCCGCCCGCCCGCCGACATGCTGGCCGACCACCTCGCCGCCGCCGAAGCGCTGGCCGGCACCGACGCGGAGAATGGCGGCTTGCGCCTGTATTCCGGCGAGGAAGGCGAACCCTTGGCCGTCCACCTCGCCTCGCTCGGCCCGGCGATGGACTGCCTGACGCCCGTGTCCGCCGCCGCCTGGCCGGCGCTGTTCGACGCGCTGCTGGAAGGCCCGCTGGCGCCGGGCGTGCGCAACATGCGCGGCCGGGTCGGCGGCTCGCACCCGCGGGTGCAGGTGCTGGGTCTACTGGAAGCGCGGCTGCAATCCTTTGACCGCGTGGTGCTGGGCGCGCTGGAGGAAAGCGTCTGGCCGATCGCCACCGATCCCGGCGCCTGGATGAGCCGCCCGATGCGCCGCCAGTTCGGCCTGCCCGAGCCGGAAGCCCGCATCGGCCGCGTCGCCGCCGACTTCGTGCTCAGCGCGCTCAGCGCCCCGCAGGCCATCCTCAGCCGCGCCCGCAAGCGCGGCGGCAGCCCCACCGTGGCGGCGCGCTGGCTGACGCGCATCGAAACCTTCCTGTCCGGCCAGGCCGAGGGCATGACGGTGGCCGCTTCCCCCGCCATCGGCTGGGCGGCGGCGCTGGATGCCCCGGCGCGCGTGGTGCCCTGCGACCGCCCGCGCCCGGCGCCGCCCGTGCACCTGCGGCCACGGCGCCTGACCGTCACCGACGTTTGGGACCTCAAGGCCGACCCCTACGCCTGGTACGGCAAGCGCATGCTGAACCTGCGCGCGCTGGAGGAACTCGACGCCGAAGCCAGCGGCGCCGATTACGGCTCCATCGTGCACGACGCCGTGGCGGCCTGGACCCGCCGCGCCGCGGCCGAACCGGGCGGCTTCAGCTCCGCCAAGGCCGCCGAATGGTTCGCCGCCGCGGCCGAGGACGCGCTGCGCCGCCACGCCCCGCGCCCGGGGCTGGTGGCCTTCTGGCGCCCGCGCCTCGCCCGCATCGGCGAGTTCCTGCTGGAAACCGAACGCGGGCGCACCCACGTCGCGGCCCGCCACCCCGAACTCTCCGGCGCGGTGGAACTACGCTGCGGCGTCAGGCTGGAAGGACGGGCGGACCGGGTGGACGTGTTGCGCGACGGCAGCCTGGCGATCCTGGACTTCAAGACCGGCGAGCCGCCCTCCAACAAGGCGATGCAGAACGGCTCGGCGCCGCAAATGCCGCTGGAAGCCGCCATCGCCCGCCGCGGCGGCTTTCCCGGCATCACCGCGGACGAGGTGTCGGCGCTGGAACACTGGCGCCTCGCCGGCGGCTACGAGTCCGGCAAGGTGCACGCCTTCCGTCCCGACAAGGACGCCGATATCGGCTGGGTGGCCGACGACGCGCTGCGCAGCGTGGACGCCCTGGCCGAGAGCTTCCTGCTGTCCTCGCGCCCCTTCCTGGCCCGCCCGCATCCCGGCCGCGCCCCGCGCGGCTCCGACTACGACCACCTGTCGCGGCTGCGCGAATGGGGCGGCGCCGAGGAAGGGGTGGACGGTTGAACGTCCCCACCAGCGCGCGGCAGCGCGCCGAGTACGCCCAGCGCCTCGCCTCCGACCCCGGCCTGTCGGCCTGGGTGGGCGCCTCGGCCGGGTCGGGCAAGACCAAGGTCCTCACCGACCGCGTCCTCCGCCTGCTGCTGCGCGAGGGCGCCGAGCCAGGCCGCATCCTCTGCCTGACCTTCACCAAGGCCGCGTCGGCCGAGATGGCGACGCGCCTGGCACGACGCCTCGGCGAATGGGCGGTGGCGGAGGAGCGCATCCTGCGCGAGCGCATCGAGGCGCTGACCGGCAACCCGCCCACCACCCGCGAAGTGGCCGACGCGCGGAAACTGTTCTGCCGCGTGCTGGAACAGCCCGGCGGCATGCGCATCGCCACCATCCACGCCTTCTGCCAGTCGCTGCTGCGAAGCTTCCCGCTGGAAGCCGGCCTGCCGCCGCAGTTCGCCCTGCTGGAAGAAGCGGATTCCCTGTCCCTGCTCAGCGAAGCGCGCGAAGCCGCGCTGTCGGGCGGCCGCGTGCCGCCGGAAAGCCTCGCCACCCTGGCGCGCCTCGT
Organism: Roseomonas sp. BN140053; assembly: GCF_047690175.1. Lineage (NCBI taxonomy): Bacteria > Pseudomonadati > Pseudomonadota > Alphaproteobacteria > Acetobacterales > Roseomonadaceae > Roseomonas > Roseomonas sp. BN140053. Next base: position 65,322 of record NZ_JBLLEB010000018.1, read on the forward strand.
ATCCGCCGACAGCATCGCCGGCGCCCTGCGCGAGATGGCCAAGCAGCGCGAACGGCTGAACCCACTGCTGGAAGCCCCCGGCGGCACGATCGCCATGGCCGACGCGCTGCGCGACGCGCTGGGTCTGCCCGACGGCGAGCGCGCGGAGGACCTGCCCGCGCTGCTGTGCCAGCCCGGCGACGCCGTGCTGGACGCGGCGCGGTCGCTGCTGGAACACAAGAACAAGACCCAGCGCGACCTCGGCACGCGCATGCTGGACTTCCTCGGCCGCGACGCCGCCGAACGCCTCGCGCGCGCGGAAGAATGGTGGGGCTGCCTGCACACCGAGAAGGGCGAGCTGCGCAAGGCGCTGGAAGCCGTGGACGCCCTCGCCGCGGAGTCCGCGCGGCTGGCCAAGCTGCGCGAGCGCGAGAACGCGCACCGCCTGCTCGGCGCCACGCACGCGCTGCTCACCGCCACCAAGCCGGTGCTGGCCGACTACGCCGCGCGCAAGCGCCGCCAGGGCGCGCTGGACTTCGACGACCTGATCCACCGCGCCCAGGCGCTGCTGAAGGACCCCGGCTCCGCCTGGGTGCTGTTCAAGCTCGACGGCGGCCTCGACCACATCCTGCTGGACGAGGCGCAGGACACCAACCCGGCGCAGTGGGGCATCGCCGAAGCCCTGGCGGAAGAATTCTTCGCCGGCTCCGGCACGCGCGAGGCCGGGCAGCGCTCGCTCTTCGTGGTGGGCGACGAGAAGCAGTCGATCTACGGCTTCCAGGGCGCCGATGCCCGCGGCTTCGCCAAGTGGGAGAACAAGTTCCGCGCCCAGGTCGAACGCGGCGGCGCCGAGTTCCGCCCCGTGGCGCTGGACGTGTCCTTCCGCTCCTGCGCCCCCGTTCTGCAGCTGGTGGACGCGGTGTTCGCCGAGGGACCGGCCAAGGCGGGCGTGGTGCGCCCCGACGCGGAAGCGCTTAGGCACCTCGCTGATCGCGGCGGCCAAGCCGGCATGGTGGAAGTCTGGCCGCTGCTGGCCCGCGGCACCACGCCGGACCCGGAAGCCTGGGTGGTGCCGGAACAGCCGGTGCCCGCCCAGGACGCCGACGCGCAGCTGGCGGAAGCCCTGGCCGCCCGCATCGCCCACATGATCAAGCACGAAACCCTGCCGGCGCGCGGCGACCGCGCGATCCGCCCGGGCGACGTGCTGGTGCTGGTGCGCCGCCGCACGCGCCTGAGCGAGCTGCTGGTGCGCCACCTCAAGCGCCGCCGCGTGCCGGTGGGCGGCGTGGACCGCATCGCGCTGGTGGAACAGATCGTGGTGCAGGACGTGCTCGCGCTCTGCGACGTGCTGCTGCTGCCCGAGGACGACCTGCAACTCGCGGCGCTGCTGAAGTCGCCGCTGGTCGGGCTGGACGAGGAGCAACTCTTCGCCCTCTGCCACGAGCGCGAGGGCGCGCTGTGGCACGCGCTGATCAAGCACCGCGGCGGCGACTCCGCCTTCGGCCGCGCCGCCGACTGGGTGGCGTCGCTCGCCGACCGCGCCGACATCGTCACCCCGCACGCCCTGCTCAGCGAAGTTCTCGGCGAGGGCGGCGGCCGCGCCCGGCTGCTGGCCCGCCTGGGCGCCGAGGCCACCGACGCCATCGACGAGCTGCTCTCCGCCGCGCTGCGCCACGAGAACCGCCACCCGCCCTCCCTGCAGGGCTTCCTGCACTGGCTGCGCCGCGGCGGCGCCGAGGTGAAGCGCGAAGCGGAGAACGCCGGCGACGCCGTGCGCATCATGACCGCGCACGGCGCCAAGGGGCTGCAGGCCCCCGTCGTGATCCTGCCCGACGTCGGCAAGGGCGGCATGCGCTCCGCCCTGCTGTGGGAAGCCGCCCCCGCGGCGGCGCAGCCCAACCGCCCCGCCGTCCCTCTCTGGGCCCCGCGCAAGGAATTCCACGCCCCCGCCTGGAAGGAAGCCGAGCGCCGCCGCGCCGAGGCCGAGGCGGAGGAGGAGAACCGCCTCCTCTACGTCGCGCTCACCCGCGCCGAGGACCGGCTGCTGGTTTGCGGCCTGGAGCCCAAGGCCCGCGCCGCCAAGGACACCACCTGGCACGCGCTGGTGCGCCAGGGCATCGCCCGCTGCCCCGAGGCGGTGGAGGAGGAGTTCGACCCCACCAGCTTCGGTGCCGGCGAGGGCGTCAGCTTTCTGGGCTCCCTCCTGCGCCTGCGCTCCGCCCAGACCGCCGAGCCCCGGCGCGACCCGCCAGCCGCCGCGCGCGGCGAAACCGCTGACCTGCCGGACTGGGCCACCCGCCCGGCGCCCCCCGAGGTATCGGAGGACCCGGTGGCGCCCTCCCGCCTCGCGGGCGAGGAAGCGCTGCCCTCCGCCGCCGCACCGCACGGGCAGGCCGACCCCTCCGGCCGCCGCTTCCGCCGCGGGCTGCTGATCCACGCCCTGCTGCAATACCTGCCCGACCACCCCGAGGAGAACTGGGACGCGGTGGGCCGCCGCCACCTCGCCCGCCCCGGCCACAACCTGACCGCCGCCGAGCAGGAAGCTACCCTGGCCGAGGTGCTGGGCGTCCTGCGCCACCCCGCCCTGGCCGACGCCTTCCGCCCCGGCAGCCTGGCCGAGGCACCGCTGGCCGCGAAGCTGGACGGCGTCACCGTGGCCGGGCAGGTGGACCGTCTCTGGGTCGGTCCGAACCGCGTGACGGTGGTGGACTACAAGACCAACCGACCGCCGCCCGACCGGGTGGAGGACGTGCCCCCCGTCTACCTGCGCCAGATGGCCGCGTATCGCCGCGTGCTGCACGCCGCCTGGCCGGGGCGCGAAGTTTGCTGCGCCCTGGTCTGGACCTGGTCCGGCCGGGTGATGGAACTGCCGCCCGCGCTGCTGGACGCGCATCCGCTGCGAGGCGGGTGAGGGGAAAAGGAAGGCCGGGGGAGTGAACTCCCCCGGACCCCCCTCCTTTTTTCGGGAGTCTGGGGCGCGCCCGGCCCCACCGGAACACCCGAAAACTCCCGAAAATAGAAGGGGGTCCGGGGGGATACTTCCCCCCGGCTTTCGGAGCTTCACTGGCCATGTGCCAGCTACCGCACCCCCCGACCACAGCCCGGCACTGCTTCGGGACAATGCGCGGCGTCCCGGCCGACAGGGCGGCTCACCCACCCGAAACAGGGCAGAAAACACCGAAAGTGGCAGGAATCGCCCAAAGTGGCAGAAAGCGCGGAATCGGACACATGCGCGTTCGGACTTGACCGGCAGCCCCCTGGAATTGTAGGATTATTTTCCAGAAACGGGCCGATCGGGGCAGCCTGCGGTAAGGAAGTAAGATGGTAAGGAAGTAAGGCGAACCGCCACCCCGAAAACCGGGGCGCGGGTCGTCGCCGCGCGTCAGGCCGCCAGCGCCGCCGCGGCCGCGCCGTTGCGAATCTGCACCAGGGTGAACAGCCCGGCGGGCGGGCAGGGCTGGATGGCCTCGACCTCGACCGTGCCGCGGTCCAGCAGGGCGTCCAGGGCGAAGTCGGGGTGCCAGCCCAGCACGCGGCTCAGCGGCGCCATGGCGCGCTCCACCCACCAGCGCGGCCCGGCCTCGGCGGCGAAGTGGTTCACGAACAGCAGGCGGCCGCCCGGGCGCACCACGCGGCTCATCTCGGCGAACAGGCGCTTGGCGTCCGGCACCACGGATGCGGTGAACATCGCCACCGCCAGGTCGAAGGAGTCGTCGCGAAAGGCCATGGACTCGGCGTCCATCTCCAGCAGCCCGTCCACATGCGCCAGGGATTCGCCGCGCACGCGCTCGGCCGCCTTGGCCAGCATCTCGCGCGACAGGTCGATGCCGGTGACGCGCAGGTCCCGCCGGTACAGCGGCAGGGCGAGGCCGGTGCCCACGCCCACCTCCAGCACCCGGGTCCCGGGCAGCCGGTTCACCGCCGCCACCGCCCGCTTGCGGCCGAAGGCGGACACGCCGCCGAACACGGTGTCGTAGACCCCGGCCCAGCGCCGATACGCATCCCGCACCGCCGAGGCATCCAGCGCCGCGCGCCGATGGTCCCCCAGGACATGACCCCCGGCGTTGTTCGCGCCCCGATCCCGTTCCAACGCCGACGACATCCTGGCCCCAACACCCGCTTCGAACGCCCTGCGCTAGACCACCGGAGGGCGGGGCGCAAGCGGCGCGCACCCGGCCGGGGGAGGGCGAGCGCGCCTCGGCCGGCCGGTGTGGGTTTCCGGCACGCGGCGCCGCGACCCGCGCGGGACCCCCGGAACGCGCCGGTTGCGGCCCCTCCGGGCGCCGTGGCCGGCGGTGCGGCGCGGTCCGCTCAGCCCGGTTCCGCCCGCCGCCGCGACGGCACGGCGACGATCAGCCCGCCCGCCACGATCACCGCCGCCCCCAGTAGGGTCCAGCGGTCCGGCTGGTCCCCGAACACCACCGCCGAGGCGAACACCGCCCCGATCAGCTGCCCGTAGGAGATCGGCGCCAGCAGGCTGGCCGGCGCCCGGGCATAGGCCTGCACCAGCAGCGCGTGCCCCGCACCCCCCAGCACCCCCGCCATCACCAGCACCACCCAGGTCCCGGGGGAGGGCGCGGTCCACACGAAAGGTTGCGCGAGCGCAGTCACCGCCGCAGCCGCCAAACCGGTGTGCAGGGCGGTGGTCAGCGGGTCGTCCACCGTGGCCAGCTTGCGCGTCAGCACCTGGTAGGTGCCGAACAGCACGGCCATCCCGAGCGGCAGGATCATCGCCCAGTGCGGCGGCTCGGCCCCCGTCAGGAAAGGCGGGCGCAGGGCGATCATCACCCCCGCGAAGCCCACCCCCACCCCGATCCAGCGCCGCGGCCCGACCTTTTCCCGCAGCCACAGGGCCGCCAGCACCACCACGAAGAGCGGCGAGGCGAAGCCCACGGCGGTGGCATCAGCCAGCGAGACGTAGATCAGCGCGGTGGTGAACAGCAGGCTGCCCGAGGCCAGCAGCAGGCTGCGCACCGCCTGCAGCCCCGGCGCGCGGCTGCGCCAGGGGATACGCCCGGTGGCCACGCGCAGCGCCAGCGCCACCACGATCGAGTGGATCAGGAAGCGCATGAACATCAGCTGCGGCACGGCGTGATACTGCGCGAGCCACTTGGTGCAGGCATCGAGGCCGACGAAGAGCGTGAGTGCCCCGAGCTGGAACAGCACGCCGGCGAGAAGCGGGGGCATGCGGCCCAGCATGCCCCAGACCGGCCGTCCCGTCAGGCCGCCGCCTTCGGGACCCCCGGCAAACGCCGCACCGGCCCAGCCCGGCGCCCCCGGAAACTCAGTTGCGCGGCGCGGGGCCGTCCGGGGCCGGTGGGGCGGTGTTCTCCGTCCGCGGCAGCGGGATGTTGGCCGTGGTGTCCGGCGCCGTGTTGGTGCGATTGCCCCCGGTGTCGACGCGCGGCAGGCCGCTGGTCAGGTCGGCCGGGTTCACCGCCGGCGGCTGCGCCTGCGTGGTCGGCGGATGCGGCTCGGGCCGGCCCTGGGCCGGGCCGCTGCCCTGGGCCCGCGCGGTGGCGGGAATGCCGAGCAGCGAGCACACCAGTGCCAGCCGGATAGGATGCATGGGGTTCACGGTCGGGCCAACGCCGTCCTTCCCGCGAGGTTTCTCCCCGCCCGCGGACCTCTCGCGCCGTCCGCCCCCACCCGCGGCCCGCGGCCGGTTCCCGCCCGGCCCGGACCGCTTGCCTGGCCCGGCCGCCGCCATCCTCCGGCCGCGCGTCCCGCCGGGTGCCCGGCCGCGCCGCGGGTTGACGGTTCCGGGTTCCGCCGGAACCCTGGCCCGCCACCCCCGGGAGCGTTCCGCCCTGCGCCGCACCGTTTCGCCGCTGGCCCTGCCTTCCGCCCTTTCGCGACCGCTGCCGGCCCCGCCTTGCGGTCCCCCGCGACCGGCCCGGTTTCCCGGCCTGCCGCGGCCCCGGAAACCCCGGCCGGCCCCGCTTCCCGTCCCGCAGCCCCCGCGGCCGTCCCGGTGACCCGCACCGTGCTGGTGGGCGCCGGCGGCCACGCCGCCGCGCTGATCGAGACCATCCGCGCCGCCGGACTGCTGGAACTCGCCGGTTGCCTCGACCACAGCGCGCGGGCTCCCGTGCTGGGCGTCCCCGTGCTGGGCGGGGAGGACCGGCTGGACACCCTGCGCGCCGAGGGCATCGAGGCCGTGGTGGTGGCGATCGGCGACAACGCCGCCCGGCTGCGCTGGCTGGAACGGGCGGCGGCGCTGGGCTTCGGCCGGCCGGCCGTGGCGCATCCCTCCGCGGTGCTGTCGCCTTCCGCGGTGCTCGGCCCCGGCAGCGTGGTGCTGCCCCGCGTGGTGCTGGGCGCCCGCACCCGGGTGGGGGAAGGCGTCATCCTCAACACCGGCTGCATCGTGGAGCACGACGCGGCCGTGGGACGCGGCGCCCACATCGCCTGCGCCGCGGTGCTGGGGGGCGGCGCCCAGGTGGGGGAGGCGGCGCTGGTCGGCCTGGGCGCGGTGCTGCGGCCGCTGGTGCGGGTGGGACGCTGGGCCGTGGTGGCGGCCGGCGCCGCCGTGGTGTCGGAGGTGCCGGACGGCGCGGTAGCGGCCGGCGTCCCCGCCCGGGTGCGGCCGGCCGGCATCGCCTGAACCCCAGGCCCGGGCCGCGCACCCGGGCAGGGCTGCTGCGCGGCGCGGGTCCTTGTTCCCTGCCGCATCGCAGCAAATCTAGGGGGCGATGTTCCTGCTCCGCACCCTCGCCCTGCTGTTCGTGCTGTTCTTCCTGCTGCCCCTGGCCGTTTCGGCCGTGCTGTACCGGATCTCCGGCCGCGGCGCGGGCTGGCAAACGGCGGACCGTTCCTCGGTGGGCGTCCTGCCGCCGGCCGGCCTGGAGCCGCGGGCGGTGGTACGGATCTTCGCCGCCCCCACCGTGCGCTGGCGCGGCGTCTTCGCCACCCATTGCTGGATCGTGTTCAAGCCGGCCGGCGCCCGCGCCTACACGCGCTACGACTACACCGCCTGGGGCGACCCGATCCGCCTGAACGGCTTCGAGCCGGATGGCCGCTGGTTCGGCCAGGCGCCGCAGATCGTCTTCGCCGCCGACGGCGAGGACGCGGCACCCCTGGTGCCCAAGATGCAGGCCGCCATCAACAACTACGCTTGGCGCAACCAGGGCGACTACCGTGCCTGGCCCGGCCCCAACTCCAACACCTTCGTCGCGGCGGTGATGGACGCGGTGCCGGAAATCCGCACCGCCCTGCCGCCCACCGCCATCGGCAAGGACTACCCCTATGACGGCCGTTGGCTGCGCCCGACCCCTTCCGGCACCGGGCTGCGGCTGTCGCTGGGCGGCTATGCCGGCCTGACCCTGGGCTGGGTGGAGGGGGTGGAGGTCAACATCCTCGGCGCCGTGGCCGGGCTGGACCTGCGCCGTCCCGCGATCAAGCTGCCCGGGCTGGGCCGCCTCGGCTTCGCGGGGCCCGACGGCCCCGCCGCCCCGGGACCGGCCGGCTCCGCCACCCCGGCCTGACGCCGGGCTGGCGCCCCGGCCCAGGATGGCGTCCGCCGGCCGTTTGCGATTGATTGCCGCGCGACGAGCCAGGCCGGCCCGGATTCCGGTGCGGCCGGTTCGGGGGAGAACCAGCATGAGCGACCCGGCGGACCTGGAACGCATCATCGAGGCGCAGGCCGATACGCTGAAGGCCATGCGGCGCGCGATGCAGAACTTGGCCGAGCTGACCAACGACGTGATGATCCTGCGCGCCGCGCTGGTTTCCGCCCTGAGCGTGTCGCCCGAAGCGCGCGACGCCGTGCTGGCCCGGCTGAGCGGCGGCCCGGAAACCCTGTTCCAGCCCGGCGAAGCGCTCGACCGCCGCTACGGCGCCATGCTGCAGGGCCGGATGGCGGAGCTGGCCGATAGCATCCGGCACGGCGCCGATGGCGCGCCGACCGCCGCACCGTCGCCGGTCGCCCCCATCCCGGACGTGCCCGACGCCTGAACCCGCCGCCCTCCGGGCCCGGTGGCCAGCCGCCGCGCAGCCGGCCTGAGGCCCCGGCCGCGGCAGGGCCTGCCATGCCCGGCCGTTGCGATCCCCGCCATCCCCGCGCTGACATCCTGGGGAGCGCGGTGCCAGGAGGGCCCGCGCTGCGTTCGTCCCAGGACGAGCAACGACATGGGAGGAAACCGCGGCATGACCGATGCCCCGAGGCCGCCGCGTCCGCCGGCCGAGTTCATCGACGACCCGCACGCCCCCAAGCTCTACGCCACGGGGGTGTCGGGCCTTTGGCTGCATGCCGGCACCGTCCACCTGACGCTGGAAGTCGGCCGCGTGGCGCATGACGCGACCCCCGGCCGGCGGCAGCGGGTGGTGGTGGGCACGGTGGTGATGCCGGTGGCGGCGGCGCAGACCCTGGCGGTGGGGCTGTTCGACTTCCTGCGCAGCCACGGCGTCACGGCGGCGCTGCCCCCCGCGGCGGGGCCGGCGGCGCCGCCCACCAGCGATCGGATGCAGTAGCGGCGGTGGCCGAGCCCCGTCAGCGCGGCGCTTCGGTTCCCGCCCCGTCCGGTGCCGTGGCGCGGCTGTCCAGGCCCTTGTCCCCGCGGGTTTTGCGGGACAGCGCCTGCTGTTCCTCCATCGCCTGCAGGCTGCGCTTGCTGGCCAGGATTTCCTGGCGCGTGCGCTGCACCACCCGCGACCAGGACGGTTCGCAGGGATTCTCGTCCTGCCGCAACTCCTCCAGGATCATCAACTGCCGCTGGAGCCGCCGTTCCAGTTCGGCAAGGTGATGCTGCGCCCGCGTCAGGGCGGTTCCGCCGTCGATCATGATCGAGAAACCGGGAGAGCGCGGCGAAGTCGCAGCACCCGAAGAAGTATTTCTGCCTCGCGCCACGCGTGTTTTCACAAACGAAACAAATCGGGCGGAACGACATCCGTCAAGCCTTCCGGATCGTCCCGCCGCTGCCGGCCTGCGCTCAGCCCAGCAGCGCCCGGGCCTGCTCGGCATCGGCGGCAATGGCGGCCTTGAGCTCCTCCAGCCCGGCAAAGGTGGCATCCGGGCGTTGGAAGTGTTCCAGCCGGACGCCGACCTCCTGGCCGTAGAGGTCGCCGGACCAGTCGAACAGGTGGACCTCCAGCCGGGTCTGCGGGTCGCCCCCCAGGGTCGGGCGGCGGCCGATATTGGCCACGCCCCGGGCCACTGCGCCGTCGGGCAGGGCCACCGTGGCGGCGTAGACGCCGCGCGCCGGTTCCAGGTGGCGGCCCAGCCACAGGTTGGCGGTGGGCCAGCCCAGCACGCGGCCGAGCTTGTCGCCATGCACCACCTCGCCGCGGATTTCCCAGGGCCGGCCGAGGTCGCGCGCGGCGCGCTCGGGGTAGCCATCCTGCAGGGCGCGGCGGATGCGGGTGGAGGACAGCACGCCCTCGGTATCCGTCACCAGCGGCACCACGCTGACGCCGATGCCGCGCCGCGCGGCTTCCCGCGCCAGCAAGGCCGTGTCGCCGCCGCGGCGGTGGCCGAAGGCGAAGTCGGCGCCGCAGGCCAGGTGCCGGGCGCCCAGGCCGCGATGCAGGACCTCCTCCACGAAGCGCTCCGCGGTCATCGCCGCCAGTTCCGCGTCGAAGGGGAGGGCGAACACGGCGTCGCAGCCGGCCTGCGCCAGCAGCGCCCGCTTGCTCGGCAGCAGCGTCAGGCGGAAGGGCGGGTCGTCGGGGCGGAAGTATTCCCGCGGATGCGGCTCGAAGGTCAGCGCCGCCAGCGGCAGGTCGGGGCGCGCCGCGCGGGCGGCGGCCAGCACGGCGTGGTGACCGCGATGCACCCCGTCCAGGTTGCCCAGCGCCACCGTGGCGCCGCGCAGCGCTGCCGGCACCTCGCGCCAGCCCTGCGCCAGCACGCCCGCGCCGGGCGGCCGCAGGCCTGCCCCGGGCGGCCCCAGGTCTGCCCCGGGCGGCCCCAGGTCTGCCGCGGACGGCTGCGAGCCTGCCTCGGGCAGCTGCGGGCCTGCCCCGGCCGGGCGGGACCGGTCTGGCGCTTCCCCGGCGGTCACGCCTGGGCCGGCGTTTCGATCCACTTCGCCACCGGCGGCGGGCGGAAGCTGGCCAGCATGTCCAGCGCCTGGTCGGCGGTTTCCGCCCGCATCGCCAGCAGCCGGTGCTCGGGCTTCAGGAAGGCGGCGTCCTGCATGGCGTCCAGCGTGGACAGCATGCCGCCCCAGTAGCCTTCCACGTCCAGGAACACGGTGCCCTTGTTGTGCAGCCCCAGCTGCGACCAGGTCAGCACCTCGAAGGCTTCCTCCAGCGTGCCGAAGCCGCCGGGCAGCACCACGAAGCCGTCCGACAGCTCCGCCATCATCGCCTTGCGCTCGTGCATGGAACGGACGACGTGCAGCCGCGTCACCGAGCCGTGGCCCAGCTCGCGCTCCATCAGCGCATCGGGGATCACCCCGTCCACCTCCGAGCCGGCACCCAGGGCGGCATCGGCCACCACGCCCATCAGCCCCACCTTGCCGCCGCCATACACCAAGCCCAGGCCGCGGGCAGCGATGGCCGTGCCCAGCGCGCGGGCGGCTTCGGCGAAGACGGGACGGGCGCCAGGGTTGGCGCCGCAGAAAACGCAGACTCGTTGCATGGGCATCAGTCCGATGTCGTGTGGCGGGCAGGACCGCGAAAGGGGAACAGGGCGACCTTCTCCATCGCGCGCCCGCGGCGCCGGGGCAACCCGTCCCCGCCCGGCGCAGGGCGTCCCGCGCCGGGGTGTGAGCACGCTGGGAGCGGGAACGGGCCGCGCCCGCCGTGGACAAGCGGCACGGGCCGCGCCACACCCGCGGGCCTCATTCCCGGCGAAGCGAGGAGCCCCCATTGGCCGTGACCGAGATCGGCAGCAGCGAGCGCCTGCTGGAGGAGCTGCGCTCCTGGGTGGAGGAGGAAACCCCCACCACCGACGCCGCCGCGGTGAACCGGCTGGTCGGCCGCGCCGAGAACGGGCTGCGCGAGGCCGGCGCCACCCCCGAGCGCATCCCCGGCCGCGACGGCTACGGCGACAACCTGATCGTCCGCACCCCTGGGGAGGGCGCCCCGATCCTGGTGTCCGTGCACCTCGACACGGTGTGGGATCACGGCACCCTGGCCGGGCCGATGCCGTACCGCGTCGAGGGCGACAAGGCCTTCGGCCCCGGCATCTACGACATGAAGGCGGGCTCCTTCCTGGCATTCCACGCGGTGCGCGAGATCCTGCGGCAGAAGGTCCCGACCCGCCGCCCGATCACCCTGCTGCTGACCCCGGACGAGGAGGTCGGCTCCCCCACCTCCCGCGCGGTGATTGAGCGCGAGGCGCGCGGCGCCGCGGCGGTGCTGATCCCCGAGCCCGCCGGCGGCGCGCAGGGCGCCTGCGTCACCGCGCGCAAGGGCGTCGGCCGCTTCGACGTGAAGATCCAGGGCGTTTCGGCCCATTCGGGCGGCAACTGGAGCGAGGGCCGCTCCGCCGTGGTGGCGCTGGCGCGGCTGATCGAGCGGGTGCACGGCATGGTGGACCTCGTGCGCGGCGTGACCACCAACGTCGCCCCGGTCTGGGGCGGCACCCGTCCCAACGTGATCCCGCCCGAAGCCGGCTGCGAGATCGACCTGCGCGTGGACAGCATCCCCGACGGCGAAGCCATGGAGCGCGAGATCCTGGCCCTGGCCGGCGAGGCGGACGGCATCCGCATCAGCGTTTCCGGCGGCATGAACCGCCCGCCCATGGTGGAGTCCCCCGAGAACCTCCGCCTCTACGAGGCGGCGCGCGAGCTGGCGCGGGCGGAAGGCTACGAGCTGCCCAAGCAGCACCGCGGCGGGGGCTCGGACGGCAACTTCACCGCGGCGCTGGGCATCCCCACGCTGGACGGGCTGGGCTGCACCGGCGCCGGCGCGCATGCTCCCCACGAGCACATCCTGTGGCGCGACCTGGCGCCGCGCGGGCGCGTGCTGGCGGGGCTGCTGGAAACCCTCTGAAGACACCCCCCTGGCCGACGCTGTTCGGCGGCTGGGCCGCCAAGATGGGCGCGGCGGTGTTCTGCAGCCTCGCCCTGGGCGGTTACCTGCATTTCCTGGAATGAGCGCCGCGGGCGGCACGGACGCACCCGATCGCGGACCTGTTCGGTAAGCTGACCTGCCGCCACCGCTACGAGGACCTGTTGCGGCACTCCGGCATCGACGAGCTGACCGGCGCAATGAACCGCGGCCGCTTCCAAACGTTGGGCGAGGAGATTCACTCAGGCGCGGGCCACCGGGCGGGAGTTCAGTCTCGTCATGATCGACGTGGACCACTTCAAGGGCATCAACGACCGCTACGGCCACCTCACCGGCGACGACGTGCTGCGCAGCGTGTCCCAGGCCCTGCTGCGTTCGGTGCCTGCCGATGCCCACCTGTACCAGGCCAAGCGGCTGGGGCGGAACCGGGCGGTCGGCCATGCCCATGCCTGAGCGCCGCCACGTCCCGGGATCGCCACCGCAACGGGCCAGCGGATCATGAACCGCCGCGGCCTGCTGCTCGCCGGCCCGGCGCTGCTGGCCGCCCCCCTTCGTGCCGAGACCGCGCTGCCGCCCGGCCGCCCGCCCGACTACGTCGAGCGCACCCTGTCCGAGGTCCCGAATGCCGCGGCCATCGGCCGGCGCTACTGGGCGCCCGCGCTGAACGCCGGCTACGTCCCGCAGGGCCTCTGCGTGCTGGGCGGGCAGGTGCTGGTGGCAGCCTATCGCAGCCGGCTGCGCGAGCGAAACACCGGCCCGTCGCGCGTGTTCCGCCTCGACCGCGAGGGCGGCGCGGTGCTGGGCAGCTTTCCCCTGCCGCCCGAGTTCGGCCATCCCGGCGGCCTCGACACCGATGGCCGCATGCTGTTCGTCGCCGACAGCGGCCGGCTGCTGGCGCTAGACGCCACCCGGCTGGAAGAATGGCGCAGCCCGCCGATCCTGGCGCATCGCCGCGTCGACCCGGCCCTGGGCCCCAGCTTCCTGGGCTGCGACGGGGCTTCCCTGTGGTTCGGTGCCCATCGGCGGGATGGCGCGCCGCGCTTGGTATCGGTGCCGGTGTCGCGGATCATGGACGGGCGGGACGATACGATCGGCGCGGCGGATGCGCGGTACGACCTGCCCTTGCCGCTGCACGCCCAGGGCGCCGCGGTGGACCGCGAGGGGCGGCTCTGGGTCAGCGCCAGCAGCGGCAACCAGATGGGCCGGCTGTTCCGCCTCGACCCGCGCAGCGGCGCGATCCTGGGCGACCACGCCATGCCCGGGGGCATCGAGGATATCGGCGGCGCGCCGGACGGCATGCTCTGGGCGGTCAGCGAGGCCGGCTCGGAGCGCTGGAGCAGCTGGAACACCTTCTTTCCCCTGGTGTTCGAGATCGACCCGGCTAAGCTGCGCTGAACGCCGCACCGCAGGACCCGCCGTGGCCCGGTCCGCCGGGCACGCAGGCGCGCGGGGCGGCGACGTGCCTGCACGGACCGCACCGGCAGCGAGGCCGGAACATTCGGCGGTCGGCCCTGGCCCGCCCACCCCCGCCGGGAGTAACCTGTTCCCCATCAAGCATCACCCGGAGCCCGTTTCCATGCAGAACACCGAGGAAGTCTGGCGCCTCGTGGACAGCAAGAAGGACGAGTTCGTCGAACTCTCCGACCGCGTCTGGGGCATGCCCGAGCTGGCCTATGGCGAGCACCGTTCCGCCGCCGAGCACCTGGCCATGCTGGAAAAGGAGGGCTTTCGCGTCACCCGCGAGGTCGCCGGCATCCCCACCGCCGTGATGGGCGAGGCGGGCGAGGACGGCCCGGTGATCGCCATCCTGGGCGAGTACGACGCGCTGCCCGGTCTTTCGCAGGAAGCCGGCGTGGCCGAGCCGCGCCCGCTGCCCGGCGACGGCGTGGGCCACGGCTGCGGCCACAACCTGCTCGGCTCCGCCGCCATGCTGGCCGCCACCGCGGTCAAGGACTGGATGGCCGCCAACGGGGTGAAGGGCCGCGTGCGCTACTACGGCTGCCCGGCCGAGGAAGGCGGCGCCGCCAAGGGCTTCATGGTGCGCGAGGGCGCCTTCAAGGACGTCGACATCGCCATCTCCTGGCACCCGGCCTCGCTGGCCGGCGTGAACGAGGCGGTGAGCCTGGCCAATACCCGCATCGACTTCACCTTCGTGGGCCGCGCGTCGCATGCTGCGGCCGCCCCCGACCTCGGCCGTTCCGCGCTGGACGCGGTGGAGCTGATGAATGTCGGCGTGAACTATATGCGCGAGCACATGCCCGACGGCGCCCGCGTCCACTACGCCTACCTCGACGCCGGCGGCATCGCGCCCAACGTCGTGCAGGCCCGGGCCAAGGTGCGCTACCTGATCCGCGCCGCCGACCTGGCGGGTCTGAACGCGCTGGTGGCGCGCGTGCGCAAGATCGCCGACGGCGCCGCGCTGATGACGGAAACCAGCGTGTCCACCCAGGTCATCAGCGCCGTGTCCAACCTGATGCCCAACGCGCCGCTGGAACGCGTGATGCACGACAACTTCGAGCGCCTCGGCCCGCCGGAATTCGACGACGCTGACCGCCAGTTCGCCGAGGCCATCCGCGCCACCCTGTCGGAGGAGGACATCGCCGCCGCCTTCAAGCGCGCCGGCGTGCCCGTGAAGAAGGACATCCCGCTGGCCGACTTCATCGTGCCGCTGGAAGCCAAGGGCGATGGCGGCAACGGTTCCACCGATGTGGGCGACGTGTCCTGGGTGGTGCCGACGGTGCAGGCGCGCGGCGCCACCTGCGCCGTGGGCACGCCCTTCCACACCTGGCAGCTGACGGCGCAGGGCAAGAGCCCGCTGGCGCACAAGGGCATGGTGCACGTGGCCAAGGTGATGGCCGGCACCGCCGTGGACGCGCTGCGCGACCCCGCGGTGATCGACCGCGCCAAGGCGGACCTCGCCGCCCGCACGGCGGAGACGCCCTATCGCTCCCCGCTGCCGGCCGACATCCAGCCGCCGATCGCGGCGATGAGCCGAGGCGTCTGACCACCGGGGCCGCCTAAGGTCGGGTTTCTGTTCCGGCTCGACGGAGGCAGCAGGCCGGGGGGAAGTATCCCCCCGGACCCCCTTCTATTTTCGTGAGTCTTTCCGGTGCGCCCGTGGCCGCAGTGCCCCTTTTACTCCCGAAAGAAGGAGGGGGTCCGGGGGAGTTCACTCCCCCGGCCTTTCCCGGGCCACCACATCGCCGCGCCGGCATCAGTTCCGGGCGATCAGCACCACGCCGCCGATCATCAGCACCGCGCCCGCCACGCGCCACAGGTTGGCGGGATGCACTTCGAACCCCACCAGCCCGAAATGGTCCATGGCCAGGGAGGCCAGCACCGCCGCGGTCAGCGTCACGGCGGTGAAGGGCCCCGCCCCCATGCGGCCGGCCAGGGTCAGCGTGGCCAGCACGTAGACCGCCCCGATCACCCCGCCCGTCCAGGCCCACCACGGCGCCTGCGCCGCCTTGCCGCCCAGCCCGGCAAAGGACAGGCCCAGGAAGGGGCTCATCAGCAGCAGCCCCAGGATGCCGCCGCCATACACCGCCATCCCGGCGAGCACCGGCTGTTCCAGCGCCTTGTTGAGCGTGGTGTTGGTGCCGGACTGCACGGTGTTGAGCACCCCGGCCAGGAAGGCGAAGGGCCACAGGAGCCAAGCGGACATCGGTTCTCATCCTCGGGGGCGAAACAGGCCGGGACATGGCCCGGCAATGGGACCTGGATGCCGGAACGGCAGGGCAGGGGGCAGGGCGCCCCGCCAGCAGCTTGGCCGCGGCGAGAGTGGCGCAAGCCACCCGCCGATCACGCCTGGAGCAGCCATCCCGATGTCCCCCCGCGCCCGTGCGGAATGCCCGCCCCATCCCCGCTCCCGGCCGCAGGCCCGGCGGGACCCGCCTTGCCGTTCTCCCGCCCGCGGGTCAGGCTCCGCCGCGCATGACCGCCCCCGCCTATCTCGATCCCCGTTCCGGCCAGACCTGGCCCCTCGACCAGCCGCGCTGGTCTGGCGACGCCGGCCAGCCGCTGTTGCTGACCGACCTGCCCGGCCTGTCGCGCGACGAGATCGCCACCGGCGAGCGCTCCATCTGGCGCTACGCCGCAGCCCTGCCCTTTCGCCCCACCTCGCCGATCACCCTGGGCGAGGGCCGCACGCCGCTGCTGGAACGCGCCATCCCCGGCGGCACCGCCCTGCTGAAATGCGAGTGGTTCATGCCCACCGCGTCCTTCAAGGACCGCGGCGCCTCCGTGATGCTGTCGCTGCTGCGGCATGGCGGGGTGCAGCGGGTGCTGGAAGACTCCTCCGGCAATGGCGGCGCAGCCATCGCCACCTATGCCGCGGCCGGCGGGATGCGGGCCAAGATCCTGGTGCCCGCCGCGACCTCCCCGGCCAAGACGGTGCAGGCGCGCGCCACGGGGGCGGAGATCGAACTGGTGCCCGGCACCCGCCAGGACTGCGCCGATGAAGCCCTGCGCCAGGGGCGGGAAGCCGCGGAGGGCCTGTTCTACGCCAGCCACAACTGGCACCCCTTCTTCCTGCACGGCACCAAGACCCTGGCCTTTGAGCTGTGGGAGGATCTGGGCTTTCGCGCCCCCGACAACGTGGTGATCCCCTGCGGTGCCGGCTCCAACGTGCTGGGCTGCTGGATCGGCTTTTCCGAACTGCTGCGCGCCGGACAGATCGCGCGCCTGCCGCGCCTCTTCGCCGCCCAGCCCGCCCATTGCGGCCCCATCGCCCGCGCCGCCCTGGGCGCCCCCGCCGCCGAGCCGCGCCCCACCATCGCCGAGGGCACCGCCATCGCCCAGCCGATCCGCCAGCCCGAGGTCCTGCAGGCCCTGCGCGCCACCGGCGGCGGCGCCGTGCTGCTGGAAGAGGCGGAGATCGCCGCGGCCACCCGCGACCTCGCCGCCCGCGGCTTCTACGTGGAACCCACCTGCGCCCAGGCGGCGGCGGCCTTCGGCCAGCTGCGCGCGGCCGGCACGGTCGGCGCCGCCGAGAGTACGGTGGTGCTGCTCACCGGCACCGGGCTCAAGGCCACGCCGGCCATCGCCGAGCTGTGTGGCGTGGCGCTGTAGCGGGCCCACCCGGGCGCGGCACCCGCGAGGGTCCCGTCCGCGCGTGCAACGGGTGACGCTGACGTAACCATTCCTCCATCTCGACTCAGCCTGCGCTCCCGTATCGCGCCCCCGGCGCAGGCCGCTCCGGTCCTGCCGGAGGAGAACCGCGTCATCATGGCGAAGCGTTGGCTGTCGCTGCTCTACGTCCAGGTGCTGATCGCCATCGTGCTCGGCGTCATCCTGGGCGCCTTCTGGCCCGAAACGGGCGCGGCGATGCGGCCGCTCGGCGACGGCTTCGTGAAGCTCATCAAGGTGGTGATCGCGCCGGTGGTGTTCTTCACCGTGGTGCACGGCATCGCCTCGGTCAGCGACGCCCGCAGCGTCGGCCGCGTCGGCGTCAAGGCGCTGGTGTATTTCGAGGTGGTTTCCACCTTCGCCCTGGTGATCGGGCTGCTGGTGGCCAAGGTGCTCGGCACCGGGCGCGGCTTCAACATCGACGCTTCCACGCTGGACGCCAGCGCCATCCAGGGCTTCACCCAGCGCGCCGCGCAGGACAGCGTTTCCGCCCACCTGCAGAACATCATCCCCGACACCTTCGTGGGCGCCTTCAGCAATGGCGACCTGCTGCAGGTGCTGTTCCTGGCCGTCATCACCGGCTTCGCAATCAACGCCCTGCCGGAACGGGCGCGGGAAGCAGCCTCGGGCGCGGTCGACGCGCTGGGGCGGATCTTCTTCGGCATCGTCGCCATCGTGGTGAAGGCGGCGCCCGTGGGGGCCTT
The DNA here is from genome assembly GCF_047690175.1 of Roseomonas sp. BN140053. Taxonomy (NCBI): domain Bacteria; kingdom Pseudomonadati; phylum Pseudomonadota; class Alphaproteobacteria; order Acetobacterales; family Roseomonadaceae; genus Roseomonas; species Roseomonas sp. BN140053. The sequence continues at coordinate 83,090 of NZ_JBLLEB010000018.1, forward strand.
CGGCGCCATGGCCTTCACCATCGGCGCCTACGGCGTGCGCTCCCTGCTGCAGCTCGGTGAGCTGGTGGCGACCTTCTACCTGACCTCGGCGCTGTTCGTGCTGGTAGTGCTGGGGGCCATCGCCTGGTTCTGCGGCTTCTCCATCCTGCGCTTCGTGGCCTATATCCGCGAGGAACTGCTGATCGTGCTGGGCACCTCGTCGAGCGAGAGCGTGCTGCCGCAGATCATGCGCAAGATGGAAGGCCTGGGCTGCTCGCCCAAGGTGGTCGGCATCACCGTGCCGCTGGGCTATTCCTTCAACCTGGACGGCACCAACATCTACATGACGCTGTCCACCATGTTCCTGGCCTATGCCACCAACACGCCCCTGACGCTGGGCCAGGAGCTGACCATCCTGCTGGTGGCGATGCTGACCTCCAAGGGCGCCTCCGGTGTCACCGGAGCGGGCTTCATCACCCTGGCCGCCACTCTGTCGGTGATCCCCGATATCCCCATCACCGCCCTGGCGGTGCTGATCGGCATCGACAAGTTCATGAGCGAGGTGCGCGCCCTCACCAACCTCGTCGGCAACGGCGTCGCCTGCGTCGCGGTCAGTCGCTGGGAAGGCGAACTCGACCCGGCCCGCCTGCATGCCGCTCTGCACGGCCTGCCGGTGGCCGGCGTCGGCGCCAGCGGCCCGGTGGCCGCGCTGCCGGACGAGGCCGCGGCACGGGCCCGTCCGGCGGAGTAGCGTCCCGCGGGTCGCGGGAACGCGATGGACCTGAGAAAGGCACCGTCCGGGCCATCATCGTTGCCCGGACCCGGCCTGGTCGGGAGGTCGCCACGGGCCGGTGGCCCCATGTCGGCGCTCCATGCCAGATACTGGCCTTCCCGGAGGGTGGCCTAAGTGTCTGCCGGGTAAGCCGTGATGAACTTCGGGCGGGGATCGTCGGCGTCTATCTGCCAGATCGTCCGAATGCAGCGATTTTTCCCGTTCGGCGTCCTGAGGCTGCACCGCACCTCGTATCGACGCCCCCACTTGTCGCGCCGTGGCTCACCGGTGACCAGGTGGTCCATCGGGTGTTGCATGATCGCGTCCCGGAGCAGCTGCCATTCGGCCAGCGAGAATCCCTGCCCGGCGAAGTACGAGCACTTGCTGCGCCCGTCCTTGCTGTTCGGGTCGAGCAGGTAGTGGGTTATCTTCCTGTCGGCAATCTGGTGCGCTGAGCAGTTCGGAAGCTGCACCACCCGCTCAGGCCCGGGTCAGCTTCGAAGCCTCGATGTTTTCCAGGGCCGGGAAGGGTTCCGTGAATTCCACGGTGTAGGCTGCGCCGCGTTGCAACACCGACAGCACCGTACCGCTGGCACCAATCGGCATGATCTGGCTGTTCTCGGTCCTGATCGCGGCCGTCAGTTTGACCCGCGTGAGCTCGTCATACCGCCTGGCGGGGGTTCCGTCCTGCGCGGCATGACTTCCGGCACCGGCCATCTGCGGCCTCCCTCGCTGCCGGCGAAACGATAGGGTGCACGCCGCGAGCCTTCAAGCGAAGCCCAGGAATCCCACCACGGTTCGGCTCCAGGGACCGGCATCCTTGCTCTTGTCCGGAGCGGAAAGGCCGGAAGCTCCTCGCAGCTTCCGAACAGCCCAACTCCTACTCCGCCGCCACCGGCCCCGGCGCCGACCGCGCTTCGCTGCGGCCCGCACCGGCGCAGAGCAGCGACAGGCCGAGCAGCACCACCACCAGCGGCAGGGCCAGGAAGGCGTAGCCGGCGTCCAGCAGCCAGCCGAAGGGCACGGGCACCAGCGCCTGCCCCAGCGGCAGGGCCGAGGACACGAAGCCGAACACTTTGCCGATCTGCCCCGGCGGCGCGGCGTCCTTGACCATCACGTCGCGCGGGGTACGGGCGGCGCCCAGGGCCACGCCGCCCAGCAGCGCCACGGCGGGCACCAGCAGGTCCGGCAGCCGCACCAGCCCGAGCAGCAGGAACAGCACCATCCCCGCCCCGGTCAGCCCGAACACGAAGGCCATGTGCTGCTTGTAGCGGTCGGCATACCAGCCGCCGATCAGCACCCCCAGCGTCATGCCCACCATGTAGCCGGTCAGGGCGAAGGACCCGATCTGCACCGGCACGCCCCACTGCTTGTCCAGCAGCGGGATCAGGAAGGCCTGCAAGCCGGAAGTCGCCATGGTGGTCAGCAGAAAGAAGGCGAAGAACAGCAGCATCGGGCGCGACAGCAGCATCGGCCCCGCCGTGCCCTTCGCCTCGCGCGGCTTGGCCTGGTCCACCAGGAAGCGCGACTGCCACAGGATGGCGGCCACCACGGGCAGGCCCAGCAGCCCCACCGCCAGCAGCGCCCCGCGCCAGCCCACCGACAGCGCCAGCACCGCCACCAGCGGCGGCGCCACCGCGAAGCCGAGATTGCCGGTCAGCGTGTGCATGGCGAAGGCACGGCCCATGCGCGCCTTGTTCACGCTGCCGGCCAGGATGGAATAATCCGCCGGGTGGTAGACGCTGTTGCCCACGCCCGACAGCGCCGCCAGCGCCAGGATCACCCAGTAGCTCGGCGCCGCGGCCATGGCCGCGATCGACAGCATCATCAGCAGCGACCCGCCCACCAGGAAGGACCGCGCGCCGTAGCGGTCCACCAGGAAGCCCGCCGGCGTTTGCAGCACCGCCGTCACGCCGCTCATCAGTGCCAACGACAGACCCAGCGCCGCGAAGGACACGCCGAATTCCGCGTGCCAGGCCGGAAACAGCGGCACCAGGCACAGCATGTAGAAATGCGAGAAGAAATGCGCCGTGCCGATCAGCCCGATCGTGCGCCAGTCGCGCGAGGGCGCTTCCTCCGGCGCCGCCGGCCCACCCGGAGGGCCGGCAAGCGACGGGCCGACGAGGGGTGAGGCAACGGGGGAAGCAGCGGGCGCGAAGCTGGACATGGCGCCGGCAAGCTGCGCCCGGTGCCCTGCAGGGTCAACGCGTTACAGCCATGCGGCTCACACCGGCATCAGCCTCGCGTCGCGTCAGGAAAGCGGTGCCGCGGCGAGGGCGAGGAGGCCAGCCCAAGCGACCCTGCAACGGGGAGGGCTGGCCGGCAACAATGCCTGGAAAGCGCCGAAGGGCGCCCTGGCCCCGACACCCGATGCGCGCCCGCATGGGCCGGCGCGCCCATTGGCGCCGTCATGCCGCACCGGGCCGCATGCAGCCCGGTGCAGCTCAGCGGTCAGACCTCGTCGTCGAAGCCGCCGTCGTCGAAGCCCGCCGCGTCATCCCCGTTGTCGTAGCCGGCCGCCTGGGCATCGTCCTGGCCCCAGCCGGCATCCTGCGCCGCGGAACTGTCCGCCACCGGCACCGCGTCCTGCCCGCCCGCACCGGTCGGGTCGGTCCAGGGGGAGGAGGCCGGCGTCGCCACCTGCTCCTGCCCGAAGGCGCCGGCACCGGTCGCGGCATCCGCCACCGGGCTGGCCGCCGCCGCGGCAGCCGCGCCGCCGCCCGAGAACATGCCCATCAGCGCGTTGCCCAGCACCATGCCGCCGGCGACACCCGCCGCCGTGGTCAGCGCCGTACCCAGGAAGCCCGACCCGCCGCGACCCTGCGCGAACTGCTGCTGCGCCATGCCGCCCGGCGGCTGCATCGGCTCCGGCCGCGGGGTGAGGGGGACGTTGTTGGGCCGCGACCCGCCGCCGAACATGCCGCCGAACAAACCGCCGCGCTGCGGCGCCTGGTTGGCCTCCGCCTGGCGCTGGGTGTTTTTCAGCTGCCATTCCAGTTCCTGGATGCGGTTCTGCGCCTGCACCATCGCCGCTTCCTGCACGAAGGCGGTCTGCGTCAGGCGGTAGCGCGCCTCGGGGTAGCGGGTGAACAGCTCGCCGATCAGCCGATCCGCTTCCGGGTCCACCGGCGGCAGGGCAGGCGCGGCCTGGGTGTTGGGAACGCTGCCGCCCCAGGGGCTGGATGAACGCGCCGGCGGGGCGGCCTGCGCCCCGGACACCCGCGTCACGAAGTCCGTGATGATGCGGCGTTCTTCCTCGGTCATCGTGCTCGATCTCTCCGCCTGCCGCCGCGACGCGAAGGCGCGCGAATGCTAGGGATGGCGGAGTTGGCCCAGTTCTCCGCCGCTTTCAATGCGATTCTAACAACCTGTTAATCTTTGTAGCGGGAAGCCGCGGCCGTGACGGGGCTAGGCCACTGCCGGCACCGGTACGGCGGGGCGCAGGCGCTCGGCCAGCGCGATCTCCCGCAGGCAGGCCGTCGTGGCCGGCGCGGCGAAGGGCGGGGCGGTCAGCCCGACCGGCCTCCCCGGCGCGGTTTCCGCCACCAGCCGCTGCAGGGCGGCGCGGTCGTCCACGTCGTACCAGGGCGGCAGCTCCGCCAGTTCCAGCCCCAGTTCCGCGACCCGCTCCCGGGTTTCCTCCGCCACGCGTTCGGTGCTCCAGGACACGCGCTCGAACAAGGTCGGGTGCGGCGCCGTCATGCCGAGGAGGTAGTAGCCGCCATCCTCCGCCGCCCCCAGCACCGCCCGCCCTTCCGCCCTGGGCAGCAGCAGCAGCTCGGCGGCCCGGCGCAGATGCGCGGTGGGCAGGGTGGGGCTGTCGGCGTTGAGCAGGCACACCGCGCTGTAGCCCTGCGCGAACAGGGCGCGCGCGGCATGCAGAAGGCAGCGGCCGAAGCCCTGCACGCCGGGCGGCATCTCGCCGGTGCCGTCGGCCAGCACCAGCCGCGTGCCCTCGGCCAGCAAGCCGTCGAACAGGCTTTCCAGCCCCAGCGGCGCATAGGCGACGAAGCCGTGCAGCGGCGCCGCTTCCGCCGCCAGCCGCAGGTTGCCGGTGATGTCGCGCAGAAAGGCGGCGCTCATCGCCATGGCCTCTTCCGGCAGCAGGGGCGGGCACATCCGCGTCTTCACCTTGCCCGCCCGCGGCGCCTTGGCCATCACCGCCACGGCGCAGAGCCCGTTGCCGCCGCGGCTCATGGCACCTCACCCCCGGCAGGAGGCGGCGTGGCAGGCAGGCAGTGTCTGGTCACAGGCATCGCCCATCCCCGGGGGTCCGCTTCCAATCTGCGGCGCGGGCAGGGGCAGGAGCCAGCAGAAAGCGGCACAAGGACGCGTGAGCGGAGTGACATCTTCGCCATCGTGCCGGTCCGGCAGCATCGGCATCGCCCCGAACTCGCCCGAGGGAGGAAGTTCTTTCGCCGGCGCTCGGGCCTACAAGGCGCCGCAAGCTGCCCGGCAGCCCGGGCAAGACAGCGGGCCGATACTGCCCTGCTGCGTGGCAGGCAGCTTCCCGGTCCGGGGAAGGCCCCGTCCCAGCGGCGCGGGCGCAGCCCGGCTTCCGTCAGCTCCAGCGAGAGGGCCCATCGCCCCTGTCCCAGGCGGCCAGAACCCGCCAGCAGAGCAGCGCCCGGCGGAGCCGGTGCGTCAAACCGCCTCCCCGCGGGCGGCACGCCTGGCCCGGTGCTCCGCCGCCACCCGCAGCACCAGCTGCGCCGCGGCCTCCGCCCCGCCGCCCACCGTGACCGCCGCCCGCGCCCGCGCCGCCATCGCCGCCGCCTCGGTCCGGTCGTCCAGCACGGCGGCAAAGGCGCGGGCCAGGGCTTCCGGCGTGGTGTCGTCGGGCTCCACGCTGTGTGCCCCGCGGTGCCGGGCCAGGGCGCGCGCCAGGTTCAGGGTTTCCGCGATCGGCCCGGGGATCAGCACCATCGGCGTGCCGAGGGAGGCGCCCTCGTGCATGGTGCTGCTGCCCTCGGCCAGCAGGATGTCGGCGGCGCGCATCCGCGCCAGCGCCTCGGCCTGGGGCGCCAAACCGTGCACCACCACCCAATCCGGCAGCGTATCGGGGACGCCGGCGATGCCGCGCAACTCGCCGGGGTTCTTCACCGCCATCAGGTGCAGCTGCAGCTCGGGATGCGCGCCGCGGCGCAGCGCCGCCACGCCCTCGATCGCCGCATGGAGGGCGCGGTGGCCGAAGATCAGCCCGAAGGGAAAGCCGCGCGGGGCATAGGCGACGAAGGGGGCGGTGATGCCCAGGGCGGCGCGCGCCGCCTCGCGCTCCGGCACCTCGCCCATGTCCAGGAAGGGGCCGGTCACGGCCAACTTGTCGGCCACCAGGTCCAACTCCGCCGGCCGTTCCACCAGCGGGGCATAGGCCCAGATCACCGCGTCGGTCTGTTCCAGGCAGGGCCAGTCGTCGAACAGCTCGTCGCCCACCGGGTACATCGGCACCGACACCCAGGCGGCGCGCGGCAGGCAGGCGCGCAGCGGCACCAGGTAGCGCATGGAATCGTCCACGATCACGTCGGCATCGTCCAGGCATGCCTGGGCCACGGCGTCGCGGTTGTCGCGGGTGCGGGCAGGCAGCAGCCGCGGCCGGTAGCCCATCTGCATCACCGCGGCGATGTTGAAGGGCCGCAGCCGGCCGGCATCCAGCACGTATTCCACGGACACCCCTGGATCGAGCCGCCGCAGCGCCCGCGCCAGCACCCCCGTGCGCGAGATATGCCCGACGCCCCCCGAAACGGAGGGGATCATGATGACCTTCACCGCGCACCCCGCCCGACCGCCGCGGCCGCCCCGTCCACCGGTTCCCGCCGGGTTCCCGCGCCGCGCCTCACGCCGCCCCCGCGCCGTCGCCGATCCGGGCCGGCAGGCCCAGCCGGCCCCACTCGATGGCGGGGCAGCGGTCCATCACGCAGGTGATCCCCGCCGCCCGGGCGCGTTCCGCCGCCGCGGCATCCACCACGCCCAGCTGCAGCCACACCGCCCCGGCGCCCAGCGCCACCGCCTCGTCCACCACGGCGCCCGCGTCCTCGGACCGGCGGAACACGTCCACCAGGTCCAGCGGCGCCGCCTGGTCCAGCCCGGCCAGAGAGGCGACCCCGTGCACCGCCCGCCCGCCCAGGGCGGGGTTCACCGGCACGGCGTCGTAGCCGCGGTCCAGCAGGAAGCGGAACACCCCGAAGCTCGGCCGCCCCGGCTTGTCCGAGGCCCCCACCACCGCGATCCGCCGCGTGCGCAGCAGCAGCTCCCGCACCATCGCATCCGAGAGACCATCCACCGCCATCATTCCCACCCCTTCTAGCCACGGCGCCCGGCGCCTGTATGAACACAGGAACATGCGACACGCGACCCGGTTGTTTCCCCGCCTCGCCCCGGCGGCCGCCCTGCTCGGCGGCACGCTGCTCACGCTGCTGGTGTGGTGGTGGCCCAACCGCGCCCAGCTGGCCGGCCTGCCCATGCCGGCGGACCGGCTGAACAGCGTTTCCTTCGCCCCCTTCCGGGCCGGGCAGAGCCCGCTGCGCAACATCTTCCCCTCCGCCGCCGAGGTCGAGGAGGATCTCCGCCTCATCGCCCCTGGGGTGCGCGGCATCCGCACCTATGCCAGCATCGAGGGCGACTACGAGGTCGCCGCCCTGGCGCAGCGCCACGGCCTGCGGGTGTGGAAGGGCGCCTGGCTGGGCCGCGACCTCCGGCAGAACGACCGCGAGCTGGAAAAGCTGGTCGAAACCGCCAACCGCTTCCCCGACACGATCGAGCGGGTGGTGGTGGGCAACGAGGTGCTGCTGCGCCGCGACCTGCCCCCCGCGGCGCTGGCCGCCTACCTCGACCGCGTGAAGGCGCAGGTGCGCCAGCCCGTGACCTACGCCGATGTCTGGGAATTCTGGGTGCAGTTCCCGGAGATGGCCGACCACGTGGACATCGTCACCATCCATATCCTGCCCTACTGGGAAGACGAGCCCCTGGCCGTCGGCCCGGCCATCGACCACGTGCGCGACATCTTCCGCCGCATGCGGGCGCTGTTTCCCAACAAGCCGATCGCCATCGGCGAGGTCGGCTGGCCCTCGCATGGCCGCTGGCGGGAAGCGGCGGTGCCCTCCGTGGTCGATCAGGCGCGCTTCCTGCGGGAGTTCGCCGCGCTGAGCGTGGCGGAAGGCTTCGACTACAACGTGATCGAGGCCTTCGACCAGGTTTGGAAGTACAAGAACGAGGGCACGGTGGGCGCCGCCTGGGGGCTGTGGACCGCCGACCGCACCCCGAAATTCGCCCTCAGCGGCCCGGTGCGGGAGAATGCCGACTGGGGCTGGTACGCCGGCGCCGCGGCGATCCTGGGCGCGGCCCTCTTCGCCGCGACGGCCCGCGTCTTTCCCGCAGCCGCCGGCTGGCCCCTGGCGATCCTGGCGATGGCGCTGGGCAATGCCCTGGCCTTCGCCTGGTGCGGCGGCGTGCCCTATGCCTTCGACGAGCACCTGCTGGTGTCGGTGGCGGTCAACCTGCTGGGGCAGGCGGCGCTGGCCGCGCTGCTGCTGCGCCGCGCCGGCCGCCGCCTGTCCGGCCTGCCCGCCGAACCCGACCGCAACGGCGCCCAGGCCACCGCCACGGTGCGCGCCGCGCTGCGCTTGCGGCTGCACTGGCGGGACTGGCGCGGCTTCGCGCTGGACGACCTGGGCTTCCTGTTCCTGTGGACCGCGGCGGTGCTGCAACTGCTGCTGCTGTTCGACCCGCGCTACCGCGACTTCCCCTTCGCCACCTTTGCCGTGCCCCTGGTGGCGGTGCTGGCCCGCGCCGCCCTGCGCGACCTGCCGCGGCGCGGCGGCGGCTGGGCCGAGCTCTGGGCCGGCGGCACCCTGTTCCTGGCCGCGGTGGTCAGCGCGGTGCTGGAAGGCGCGCACAACTGGCAGGCCCTGGGCTGGACGGCCTGCGCCCTGGGCCTCGCCGCGCCCGCCCTGCTGCGCCTGCGGCGCGTCGGCACCGCGCGGGCCGGGGCGGTCCGCTAGGGCGCAGCGGCGCCCTCCGCTTCCTCCAGCAGCGCGGCCAGGGTGGCCAGCGTTCCGGCCGCGGCGATGCCGCGGCGGAACCGCAGGAACTCCGCCTCGAAGCGGGGAAAGCGATCCAGCCGCCAGTCCGCGAAGGCCGAAAGGCGCAGCGGCGCGGCCGGGTCGGGGTCGCGCAGCAGGGCGCGGTCGGCCTCCGTCAGCCGCGGCTCCTCCGGCACGAAGCGGCCGCCGCGGTCGTCCACGCCGCCGAGGTGCCGGGCGAAACACGCCAGCAGGAAGGCGAGGCGCCGGATGTCCCGGCCACCCTCCAGGCCGGCGCGCAGCGTGTCACCCAGGAAGAGCGGGAGCTTGGACAGGCCGTCGAAGGCGATGCGCGACAGCTGGTCGCCGATGGCCGGGTTGGAGAAGCGCCGCAGCACCTGCTGCCCGTAGCGGCGGGGATCGAGCCCGGGCGGCAGCGCCAGGGTCGGCAGGACGTCGCGTTCCAGGAAGGCGTCCAGCAGCGCCCGGATCCGCGGCTCGCCCACCGCGGCGTCCACCGTGGCCAGGCCGGCGAGCCGCCCGGGATAGGCCAGCATGCTATGCGCGGCGTTGAGCAGGCGCAGCTTCATCACCTCGTGCGCGGACACGTCGGCGGTGAATTCCACCCCCACGGCGTCCAGCGGCGGGCGGCCGGCGCGGAAGTCGTCCTCCAGCACCCATTGCAGGAAATCCTCGCAGAACACCGGCAGCGCGTCGACCACGCCGCTCTGCCGGTTCAACTCTGCCGCCCGGTCCGGCGGCACGGCCGGGGTGACGCGGTCCACCATGCTGTTGGGGAAGCCGACCTCCGCCGCGATCCAGGCCGCCAGTTCCGGATCGCGCGCGCGGGCAAGGCGCAGCACCGCCGCCCGCGCCGCCTGGCCGTTGCTTCGGAGGTTGTCGCAGGACAGCACGGTGAAGGGCGCGATCCCCGCCTGCCGCCGCCGCGCCAGGGCTTCCACGAGGAAGCCGAAAGCCCCGCGCGGCCGATCCGGATGGGGCATTTCCAGCGCGCCGCGGCTGCCGGTCGCGGCCTCCGACGCGTAGCCGCCCTCGGTGATCGTCATGGACACCACGCGGATCGCCGGATCGGCCAGCCGGCGCAGCGCGGCCCGCGGATCGTCCGGCGCGAAAACGTAGTCCACCACCGAGCCGATCACCCGCCGGGAGGGGCTCCCCGCCGGCGGGCATTCCGTCAGGGTATAGAGACCGTCCTGTTCGGCCAGCGCGGCCGCCTTGCGGCGCTCCGCCGCGTCGTCGACCACCCCGATGCCGCAGATGCCCCAGCCCGCCTGACCCGGCAGGTGCAGCACCCGGTCCAGGAACACGGCCTGATGCGCGCGGTGGAAGTTGCCGAAGCTGAGATGCGCGATGCCGGCCGTGACGGCCACCCGGTCGTAGCGGGGCGCCGCGACGGCGGCGGGCAGGTCGCCGAGGCTGCGGGCGTTCAGCGGGATCATGGCGTGCCCTTTCTCTCTGCGGTCGGGCCGGCAGCATAGGGCCGCTCGCCGCGACGGGCAGGGAGGGACCCGGGCCGCGCAAGGCGGATGCTGGCGGGCAAGCAGCCCCACGCCCCGGATGCCCGCCGCCCCGCGCAGACCTGCCGGCGGAGGAGATCGGGACGAAGCCGCAAGGACGGCTTGAAGCCGGGGCGGGGCTGCTCTATCTCCCGCCCCTCCGCCGCCAGGCGGGTGAGACTTTCAGCGAAGTTCGCGAAGGGGTCTTGATGTCGGCGAAGCGGTATGCCAAATACCTCCTCGTCGCAGCGAAGAACTCCTTCTCCGAATGCGGTGCCGAACCAAGTAGAGCTCGGTGGCCGTACTTTGAAGCGAGAAGAAATCGAGCTGAGGCCTCTTGATCTTTGTGCCTCCGGGCACTATCTGGTGGGCTCCGCAGTGATGCGGGGCCAGTTCCCGTCGGTCCGGCGCCCAGCGCCGGGTTGGTGGGATCAGATCTCTGACAATCGCATCTGTCTTTTGGAAGCAAGTAAGCGGTTTCCGCTTCGCTGGCTCCCGCTGCCCGGAATGGGCGCGCGTGAGTGGCGGGGTTCTTCGGAAACACGCATTGCATCGAGAATGGTGAGCGGAGCTGGTTCGAACGGCATCCGTGCAGCGAAGCTTCGGCTTCGGCGCGCGCGATGAACTTGAGAGTTTGATCCTGGCTCAGAGCGAACGCTGGCGGCATGCTTAACACATGCAAGTCGCACGGGCGGTTTTCGGATCGTCAGTGGCGGACGGGTGAGTAACGCGTAGGAACATG